>PBEQ01000024.1 GCA_002719695.1 bacterium
GAACGGCTTTTAAAAATAAGGGAGTTCAAATTTTACTTGATTATGTAGATTTATTTTTACCATCTCCTCTTGATGTTGAGAGTATTCAGGGTACCAACGATTCAACAGGTGAGGTTGAGTATCGTAAACCTGATCTATCGGATAATTTTTCTGCTTTAGCATTTAAAATTCAAACAGACCCTTTTGTTGGAAGGCTTACATATTTAAGAGTTTACTCTGGTACTATAGATGCAGGAAGTTATGTTTATAATTCTATTACTAAGAAAAAAGAGAGAGTTGGAAGAATCTTGCAGATGAATGCCAATTCTCGAACTGAGCTTTCAAAAGCCGGTGCAGGTGATATCATTGGTGTAATTGGTTTGAAATCGACTAAAACTGGCGATACCCTATGTAAGGAAGGTGATTCAATTGTTCTTGAAAAAATTGAATTTCCTGAGCCTGTTATTTTTGTTGCTATAGAACCTAAAACAAAAAATGATCAAGATAAGCTTTCTGTTGCGCTTGCTAAATTAGCAGAGGAAGATCCTACTTTTCATTACAAAACGGATGCGGATACTAGTCAAACTATCATATCCGGTATGGGAGAATTGCATCTAGAGATTATTGTTGATCGTCTTCTTAGAGAATTTAGTGTTGGTGCTGATATAGGAAAACCTCAGGTTGCTTACAAGGAGTCAATTAAAGGATCAGCAAAAGCTGAAGGTAAGTTTGTTAGACAGACAGGTGGTCGAGGTCAGTTTGGTCATTGTATACTTGAGATTGAACCTAAAGAAAGAGGAACTGGTTTTGAATATGAAAGTAAAGTAGTTGGTGGTAGAATTCCTAAAGAATTTATTCCTTCTATTGAAAAAGGAATTGTTAGTACTTTTGCTGGAGGTATTATAGCAGGTTTTCCTGTTATTGATGTCAAAGTTACGGTTCTAGATGGTTCCTTTCACCCTGTAGATTCTTCTGATGTTGCATTCCAGGTGGCTGGGTCATATGCCGTTAAAGATGCCTTTAATGACTCTCAGCCTGTTATCTTAGAGCCATTAATGTACGTTGAGGTTGAAGTTCCTGAATCATATATGGGAGATACTATCTCTGATTTAAATAGTAGACGTGGGAAGATTCAATCTATTGATCCAGATAAAAATAATAATCAGCATATCAAGGCTCATGTTCCATTGTCAGAGATGTTTGGTTATGCTACAGCATTAAGATCGGTAACTCAAGGAAGAGGTGTTTACACTATGGAGTTTTTTATGTATAGTGAATGCCCCAAACAAGTTTACGAAAATTTAGTAACGCAAAGTGCAAAGGGAGCATAATTATGGCAAAAGAAAAATTTGAACGAAGCAAACCGCATGTTAACATAGGAACAGTTGGACACGTAGATCACGGAAAGACAACCTTAACAGCAGCAATTACAAAGGTGTTATCTTCAGCAGGTGGCGCTGAATTTAAAGCGTATGATCAGATTGATTCTGCACCTGAGGAAAAAGAAAGAGGAATTACAATTGCAACGGCACACGTTGAGTATGAAACAGAGAATAGACATTATGCCCACGTAGATTGTCCAGGTCACGCTGATTATGTAAAAAACATGATCACGGGAGCTGCACAGATGGACGGTGGAATATTGGTAGTAAGTGCTGCTGATGGACCGATGCCACAAACACGAGAGCATATCTTGTTGGCAAGACAGGTAAACGTACCATCATTGGTTGTATTTTTAAATAAAACAGATCAAGTAGATGATCCGGAATTAATCGAATTAGTAGAGATGGAATTAAGAGAGTTACTAACAAAGTATGAGTTCCCAGGAGATGATATTCCATTTATACAAGGTTCTGCATTGAAAGCCCTAGAAAGTAGTGATAATAGTAAAGATAATGCTGATGTAAAATGTATCTGGGATTTAATGGAGCAAGTAGATCAGTATATTCCAATTCCAGAGCGAGCAACAGATAAGCCATTTTTAATGCCAGTAGAAGATGTATTTAGTATTACAGGAAGAGGAACAGTAGGAACAGGGCGAATCGAAAGAGGTATTGTAAAAGTAGGAGACGAAGTAGATTTAGTAGGAATGGCAGAAGAGATCCGAAAAGTAACGGTAACAGGAGTTGAGATGTTCCGTAAGTTACTAGATGAGGGGCAGGCAGGAGATAATGTAGGGATTTTATTACGAGGAATTGAGAGAGAAGAATTGCTAAGAGGACAGGTATTAGCAAAAGCAGGATCAATTAAGCCTCATACAAAATTTAAAGCAGAAGTATATGTCTTGAAAAAAGAAGAGGGTGGACGACATACGCCATTTTTTAAAGGATATAGACCACAGTTTTATATTCGAACAACAGACGTAACAGGGTCTGTGATATTACCAGAAGGCGTAGAAATGGTAATGCCAGGAGATAATATAGCAATCGATGTTGAATTGATAATTCCTGTAGCGATAGAAGAGGGTTTACGATTTGCAATCAGAGAAGGTGGTCGGACAGTCGGTGCTGGGGTTGTAACTAAAATTGTTGAATAATTGATTGAAGGAATAGAATAATAATATGGAAAGAAAACAACAGCGTATACGAATAAGGTTAAAGTCTTTTGATAGTCGATCTATTGATCAATCTTCTGTAAAGATTGTTGATACTGCGCAAGGATCTGGTGCTAAAGTTCTTGGACCAATACCTTTGCCAACAAAAAAGAAAAGATGGTGTATTTTAAAATCCCCTCATGTTAATAAGCGTGGTGGGGAGCATTATGAGTTAAATATCCATAAGCGTTTAATTGATATAATTGATCCACCAAGTTCTACAGTTGATGCATTAATGCAAATTGATTTACCTGCTGGGGTAAATATTGAAATTAAGTTAAATTAATAGGGTATTACTATGAAGAAAGCAGTTTTTTTAAAAAAAATATCTATGACTAGTCTTATTGACGAAAATGGTAAAGTTCAGCCAGTTACATTATTGAAGCTAATGAATCAGGAAGTTATTGATCTAAAGGGTACTGATAGAGATGGCTATAATGCTGTTGTCTATGGTTTTGGAGATGTAATAGAAAAGCATCTTAATAAGCCTAAGAGCGGATATTTTAAAAAGCTTAAAAAGTCACCAAAAAAACATCTTAAGGAAGTTGTTTTAAGTGTGGACTCTTATCAGGAGTTAATTGATGCTGAGCAAGAAATCCTAGATAATTTTGTTTCTTTAAATTCATTCGAAGAAAATGACATCGTAACAATATCTGGTAAATCAAAAGGTAAAGGCTTTCAAGGTACTATAAAAGCTCATAACTTTAAACGAGGGCCTATGTCTCACGGTTCAAAAAATCACCGGTTACCTGGGTCTATTGGTGCAGGAACTGATCCTGCAAGAGTTTTTAAGGGAACTCGAATGGCTAAGAGACTTGGTAACAAAAAAGTCACTATAAAGAATTTAAAGATTTTAAGAATTGATAATAATGATAATATTGTATTTTTATTGGGGGCTGTACCTGGTAAGAAGTCCGATATAGTTTTAATGTATAAGTAAGGATTAATTTGATATGGAAATTGAAGTAATTGATAAAAGTGGAAAAAAGGTAAGTGTTAAACCTCTTGCAATTCACCACGGTGATGATTATGAGGGTGGTGATTATTTAAAGCACTTATTTAATAGATATGTTAATAATAGATTTAGGTTTAGTAATGCATGTACCAAAACTAGATCTCAAATAGCTGTTACTGGAGCAAAGCCTTACAGGCAAAAAGGTACTGGTAATGCTAGACGTGGTGTTAATAATTCTCCTGTAAGAAGAGGAGGAGCTGTTGCTTTTGGTCCCCAGCCTCGAGATTACAGTTTTAAATTAAATAAAAAAGTTATCAAGCTTTCTCAATCTGTAATATTAGATAATGTTTCATTTAAATGTAAAATTTTATCTAGTTCTATTTCCTTTGATAAAACAAAAGATGCTGTAAAGTTCTTAGATCAATTCAAATCAAAAAAAATAACGTTATTGATAACGTTTGAAGATTTTAAAATGATAAAATCCTTTAGAAATATCAAGAATCTATATATTGATTTTGTTGAATATTTTGAACCTGAAATGATACTTACATCTGAATGCATACTATTCACAGAGAATAGTTTTGCGAAATTTGAAAAAGGAAATCAAAATGGATAATATTATTTTAAAGCCTTATATTACCGAGAAAACATCTGATCAAATGTCTATGAACAAATATGTTTTTTTAACATCTATGGATATTAATAAGATAGATATTTCAAATTACCTTAAAAAGAAATATGATGTTTCCATTGACTCAATTAAAACTGTTAATAAAAAATCAAAAAAAGTCAGACGGGGAAAATATCCTGGTTCAACTAAGTCATTTAAGAAATTTATTGTAACATTCAAATCAGACAAAAATATTGATAAAATAAAAGAATTATTTTAAGGAATTATTAAAATGGGAACAAAAAAATATAAGCCAAATACACCTGGATTTCGTCAACGACAAATAAACCGGTATGATGAGGTAACTTCATTAAGGAGTGAAAAGGCTCTAGTTAAACCAATTAATTCGAAGGCTGGTCGTAACAACCAGGGTAAAGTTACACTACGCTGGCGTGGTGGAGGTAATCGACGAAAATATAGAATTATAGATTTTAAACGTCTTAAGTTTGATGTTCCAGCTACTATTATGAATATTGAATACGACCCAAATCGATCTGCTAACATTGCTTTAATTTATTATAAAGATGGCGAAAAAGCTTACATAGTTGCACCTCTTAAATCTAAAGTTGGTGATGTAATAGTTAGTTCATCAAAGGCTGAAATTAAAGCTGGAAATACATTACCAATAAATTTAATACCTATTGGATCTCTTATTCATAATATTGAATTAAAAGCTAAAGGTGGCGCTAAGCTTGTGCGTTCCGCTGGTTGTTATGCAACTATCATGGGTCGCCAAGAGAATTATGTAACAATTAAGCTTCCTTCTGGAGAAGTTCGACTTATTCATAATAATTGCTTAGCTACTATTGGACAAATTGGAAATACTGATAATAGAAATACTGTAAAAGGTAAGGCTGGAGCATCTCGTTGGATAGGTAAAAGACCTAAGGTTCGTGGATCTGTTATGAATGCTTGTGATCATCCTCATGGTGGTGGTGAGGGTAGAGCACCCGTTGGCCATGCTTCTCCAAGAACACCTTGGGGGAAACCTGCTCTTGGATATAAAACAAGAAATAAGAAAAAGCATTCTAAAAAATATATTATAAGGAAGAGAACGTAATGAGCAGATCAACTAAAAAAGGCCCTTTTATCGATAAGCATTTAGAAGATAAAGTACTGTCAGCAAAACAATCGAAGAGTAACAAATTAATTAAAACGTGGTCACGTCGTTCTGTCATTATACCTGAAATGATTGGTTTAAATATTTCAGTTTATAATGGTAGAAAGCATGTTCCAATTTTTATCCAAGAAGGAATGGTTGGTCATAAGTTGGGCGAGTTTGTACCAACACGAACCTTTAGATCTCATGAAAAAGGTAAAAAATAATGAAGAAAGAAAATTACATAGCTTATTGTGAATCTAAATATTTGAGAATTAGTCCTTTTAAAACTAGAAAAGTTGCTGACATTATTAGGGGGATGAATGTTGTAGATGCCTTAAAAGTACTTAAGGTACAACCTCAGAAGGCTGCTAGATTTGTTTATAAATCCCTCCATTCAGCACTTCATAATGCTCTTAACAAAGGGAGTATTTTAGAGGATGAATTATTTGTCGACGCCATTATAGTTGATGAAAGTAAATCTCTTAAGCGGTTTAAACCAAGAGCTAGAGGTAGAGCTTTTACAATTCTTAAGCGTTCTTGTCATATCAAAATTGGACTTAACAAAAAATCAAATAATATTGTGGCTTCAAAGCAATCAAAATCAGAGAATGTAGGAGATAAGAATGGGACAAAAAGCTAATCCAAAAGCATTACGCCTAGGTATAACAGATGACTGGGATAGTACCTGGTACGATTTCTATAATTATTCTGATAAATTATTAGAAGACTTTAAAATTCGTAACTTTCTTAAATCTGAGTTGTCACGTGCTGGTATTTCATCTATAAATATACTCAGAAAATCAGATCAACTTGAAGTTAATGTTATATGCGCAAGACCTGGTATTATCTTTGGTAAAACTGGTATTGATCTTGAAATAGTAAATGAACAATTAAGTAAGTTAATTAATCAAAAAAACTTAGTTATTAATATTGTAGAAAATAAATCACCTGATGCAACAGCTGCTCTTATTGCTGCATGGATTTGTGGACAGATTGAAAAACGTATACCTTTTAGAAGAGCAATGAAAAGTGCTATGCAAAAATGTTTGAAATCTGGAGTAAATGGTGTTAAAGTTTCATGCTCAGGACGTTTAGCTGGAATTGAAATAGCTAGATGTGAATGGTACAAAGAAGGAAAGGTGCCATTGCATACCCTTAGAGCAAATATTGATTATTCTTTCAATGAGGCTTTAACAACTTACGGTAAGATAGGTGTTAAGGTTTGGCTTTACAAAGGTGATGTCATTAAAAAAAATAAAGGTAAGTTGGTAAAAAATGTTAAGTCCTAAAAAAACTAAATATAGAAAAACTCAAAGAGGCAGAAACAGAGGAAAAGCAAACTCTAACAACACTATTGTTTTTGGTGATTTTGGTTTGCAATCTCTTAGTACAGATTTTATTTCTAGTAGGCAAATTGAGGCTGCTAGACGTGCATTTACTAGGTATATCAAGCGTACAGGTAAGGTGTGGATTAGAATATTTCCTGATAAAGTTGTGACAAAATTACCAGCAGAAACTCGTATGGGAAAAGGAAAAGGAATGCCAGAATATTGGGTTGCACCAGTTAAAGTAGGTACTATGCTTTTTGAGATTAGTGGTGTTGATACTGATGTTGCTAAGGAGGCATTCAGGCTAGCTTCCCACAAATTACCTGTAAAAACAAAATTTATTCAGAGAGATTCAATATGAGTGATATAAACACTGATGAATTGATCAATGAGATTCAACAGAAAAAAGTCGAGTTGAATAACATTAAAATGCAAATATTCCTTGATAAGGAAAAAAATAAGAGATTAATAAAAAGTAAAAAGAAGGAGATTGCACAATTATTTACAAAAATAAATATGCAATAAAAAAGATATGGAAAAAATTGAAAAAAAATTACTTGCTAAGTATATTAATAAATCTGGGGATAACACTATTCGAGTTGAGGTAGAAGATGTTAAAAAGCACCCTAAGTATAAAAAGTATTTAAAAAAAACTAAAAAGTATTTAGTACATATATCTTCTTCTGATTTTGATACTAGCAAATTATCTATTGGAGATAAGGTTTTAATTAAATCAACTAGACCTATTAGTAAACGAAAGTCATTTGTTTTTTTAAAAAAAATCTCTGAGGTATCCCAATGATTCAGGTAGAAAGTGAACTAGAGGTAGCTGATAATTCCGGAGCTAAAAAATTATTATGTATTAAGGTTTTAGGTGGGTCTAGAAAGCGTTATGCGTCTGTAGGTGAACTAATTGTATGTTCTGTTAAAAAGGCTTCCCCTCAATCTTCAATAAAGAAAGGTGAAATAGTATTAGCGGTTGTTGTAAGAACTAAGATGAGAATTTCTCGATCTGATGGTACAATTCTTCGTTTTGATGGTAATGCTGCCGTTATTGTTGAAAAAGATGGAAATCCTAAAGGTACCCGTATTTCTGGTCCTATTCCTAGAGAATTAAGAGAAGGTAATTTTATGAAGATTATTTCACTCGCCAATGATGTTATTTAGTATGGAGATTACAAATGAATAAGTTTAAAAAAAATGATAAAATAATTGTTATTAAAGGAAAAGATAAAGGAAAAGTAAGTAAGATTACTAAAGTATTTCCTAGATTAAAAATGGTATTGCTTGATAATTGTTACTTTGCAACAAAGCATTTAAAGCCTAATCAAAATCAACAGGGTGGTATTAAACAGCTATCTAAAAAACTACATTGGTCTAATATAATGCATTATGATGAAAAATCAAAAAAAGGCTCTCGAATAAAAATATCTTTATCAAAAGAAAAAAAAGTTAGAGTTTTAAAATCTTGCGAAATTGAAATATAAGTGGTGTAGTATATGAGTAATTTAAAACAAAAATATAACGAAGAAATAAAATCAAAATTACAAGATAAATTTGATTTTAAAAATATTCATCAAATTCCAAAGCTGGAAAAAATTGTAATTAATCGTGGTCTTGGAGAAGTTGTTGTTAACAACAAAGCTTTAAATATTACTGTAGAGCAGTTTATATCTATAACGGGTCAAAAGCCAGTTCTTAGAAAAGCTAAGGATGCTATTTCTAATTTTAAAATTAGAAAAGATCAGGTTATCGGATGTAAGGTTACATTAAGATCGACAAGAATGTATGATTTTTTAAATAAGTTGATAAATATTGTTCTTCCAAAAATAAGGGATTTTCGTGGTATACCAGTTAATTCTTTTGATGGAAGAGGTAATTATACTTTAGGCATTAAAGAAGATTCTATATTCCCTGAAGTTACTGGAGATATTGATAAATTAAGAGGTTTCGATATATCCTTTGTAACGTCGTCTGGAACTACAGATGTTGAGGCAAGAGAATTACTTACATTATTAGGAATGCCTTTTAGGAAAAATTAAGATAAGGAATTGAAATGGCAAAAAAATCAAAAATAGAAAATAATAAACTAAAAAAGAACACTGTCAAGCATCGTAACAGATGTAATATATGTGGACGACCGCGTGGGTATATTTCTTTTTTTGGAATTTGTAGAATTTGTTTTAGAACCTTATCGGTGGCTGGTCAACTTCCTGGCGTAAAAAAATCATCTTGGTAGGTAGGAGAAGAGATAATGTATAATGATGTAATTGCTGATATGTTTACAAGAATTAGAAATAGTCTAAAGGAATCCCATGATACAGTATTGATACCTTATTCAACTGTTAAGTTTAGAATTGCTCAAATACTTAAGGATAATGGCTTTATTACTTCTTTTGATGTTTATGGCAATACCTTATCAAAAAAAACAATTAAAATAATACTTAAATATAAAAAGAATGGTCAGCCTATAATCTCAAAGCTTCAGAGAGTTTCTAAGCCAAGTAAAAGGATTTACATTAACAAATCAAATATTCCAAAAGTAATGAATGGTTTCGGTATTTCTTTTGTTAGTACTTCTAAGGGATTGATATCCGGTAAGGAAGCACGAATTAAAAATGTTGGCGGCGAGTTAATTGGGGTTGCGTGGTAGGAGTTAAATTATGTCAAGAATTGGAAATAAGCCTGTTGAATTAAATGATGTTAAAGTATCTGAGCAAGATAATTTAATAGTTATTGAAGGAAAGAAAGGAAAATTAACTATTAAGCAGTTATCGGGTATTAATATTAAAGTTGTTGATTCTGTGTTAACTGTAAGTCGTGATAATGATCAAAAAGAAACTCGTGCTAATCATGGATTATTGCGTTCTCTTATATATAATGCTGTTATAGGAGTAACTTCGGGTTATTTAAAAAATATGTTTTTGCAGGGTATCGGTTATCGTGTACAAAAAAAAGGTAATAACTTAGAGTTTTCTTTAGGTTATTCACATCCTGTACTATTTAAGGCCCCAAATGGGATAGAGTTTAATGTTGAAGGTCAGAATAAATTTACTGTATCTGGTATTGATAATCAGGTTGTTGGTCAAGTTTGCGCAGAAATAAAGCGTTTAAGAAAAAAAGATTCATACAAAGGAAAAGGTATTTTCTTTGAAGGTGAATCAATTAAGAAAAAGCAAGGAAAAAGTGTTAAATAGGTGAAATATGTCAAAAAATAAAACTAAATTATCAAAAAAGATTCAACGATTATCAAGTTCTCGTTTCCGTTTGTCTGTAAAAAAATCTAATCAGCACATTTATGCTCAAGTAATAGACGATAAAAATAATGTAACCCTTGTATCTTCTTCCTCTTTAAAATCGGATCTAAAAAAAGGTATTGAACAAGCTAAATTAGTTGGTGTAGATCTAGCAAAAAAAGCAAAAGCTAAAAAAATTGATTCTGTGTATTTGGATCGTGGTAAATTAAGATATATTGGAAGGTTAAAAGTTCTATGCGAGTCTGCTCGTGAAAATGGTCTTATTATTTAGTTAGGAGAATAATTGTGAAGCAAGTTAGTTTAGACATTGAAAACGAAAATCAGATTGAAGAAAAAGTTGTTAAGATTAATAGAGTTAATAAGGTTGTAAAGGGTGGTAAGAGATTAGCTTTTAGAGCCTTTGTTGTTTGTGGAGATAAACAAGGTAGTGTAGGTTTAGGTTTAGGTAAATCCAAAGAAGTTCCAACAGCTATCAAAAAAGCGATCGAAAAAGCAAAGAAGAACTTTATAACTATTAATATTTTTAATGAAACTATTCCACATGTTGTTGAGGGTAAAGCTGGTGCTTCTAGAGTTATTATTAAGCCTGCTAAAGAAGGTACTGGTGTAATCGCAGGTGGTGCATTACGAATAATTCTTGAGAGTCTTGGTGTTAAAAACGTTGTTGGAAAATCTCTAGGTTCCAGAAACCCAATTAATATGGCATTAGCATCAATTGATGCATTAAAAAAGTGTAAAGTTAAAAGTATTGAAGAAAAAGAACGAAATGTTCAAATTAATACAGATTACCAAGTTGTAACTAAAAAGGATGGTAAGTAATGGCTATTGCTTTATTAAAAAACAAAGAGAAAAAAAATAAAATCCGACGTGGACGTGGTAATGCTTCCGGTCATGGCGGTGAGAGTGGCCGTGGTCATAAAGGTCAAAAGTCTAGATCTGGTTATTCCAGACGTGCTGGATTTGAAGGTGGACAAACCCCTTTATACAGACGATTACCTAAATCTAATGGTTTTAACAATAAATTTAAAACAGTCTATGATATAGTTAATCTCAGTAATTTAGAATTACGTTACAAGGATGGAGATAGTATCGATATTAATTCTCTTGTAGATAATAATTTAGTATCAGGAAAACATAAAGTTAAACTTCTTGGTAATGGAAAACTGACAAAAAAGCTTACTATTACTGTTGATAAAGCATCTCAGTCTGCTGTTGAAAGTGTGAAAAAACTGAATGGAGATGTTCTTTTTAATCAACCTCAAAAATGAATTTTTTAGCGAATATAATCAACATAAAAGAAATAAGAGATAAAGTATTATATTCATTAATTATTTTATTTATTTATAGATTAGGCTCTCATATTCCAATTCCTGGCGTCAATATAAGTCAAATTAGCGAGTTGTTTAATAACAACAATGTACTAGGGTTTGTGAATTTGTTTTCAGGTGGAGCCTTAAGTAGATTTTCTGTTTTTGCTCTCGGTATATTACCATATATTAATGCTTCGATTATTATGCAATTATTAATGGTAATATGGCCAAGCCTAAAAGAAATTGCGGAGGAAGGAGAAGCTGGTAGAAAACAAGTTTCCCAATATACTCGGTATTTAGCTGTCATTTTATCGATTGTTCAAGCTTTTGTTATGACGCTTTCTTTTAAAGGGTTTTTACTAGATGATATCAATTTTATTTTCTTTTTATGTTATTCAGTAGCTTGCTTAACAGCTGGAGCTGCGCTTGTTATGTGGTTTGGAGAACTTATTAGTGAGAATGGAATTGGTAATGGCGCTTCTGTTTTAATTTTCATTGGAATTATTGCTCAAATGCCAATGTATATATCTAATACAATTTTATTGTTACAAAGTGGTGCTAGTTTAATTGGTGTTGGTATTTTAGTATTTATGTTTATTGTTATGATAGCTGCTATCGTTTATGTGCAAGAGGCAGAAAGGAAGATTCCAGTTCAATATGCTAAGCGTGTTGTTGGTAGAAAAATTTATGGTGCACAAAGTACATATATACCTCTTCGTTTAATTCAGGGTGGCGTTATGCCTATTATATTTGCATCTGCTGTACTTCAGTTTCCTTTGCTATTTATTCAGTATATAACATATGAACCAATTAGTTTGTTTTTTAATACATATTATCAATATGATGGCGTGTTATATAATTTGTTTTTTTGCGTTTTAATCTTTTTCTTCACGTACTTTTATACTGCTATTACGTTTAATCCTGAAGATCTCGCTGAAAATATTAGAAAGCATGGCGGGTTTATCACAGGTGTACGTCCTGGAAAGTCTACTATTGAATACCTAGAAAAGATAATTACTACATTAACATTCATTGGTGCTGTTTTTTTAGCTATTGTTGCTTTAATACCCATTGTAACTGCTAATGCTACTCAAATTACTAGTTTTATGGGGTTAGGTGGTACTGCTTTACTTATATTGGTTGGGGTTGCTATGGATTTAGTTAAGCAGGTTGATACACTTGTTATTTCTCAGCAATACGATTCATTAAAGTGATATTATGATTATACTTCTCGGGGCACCAGGATCAGGTAAAGGAACACAAACAGATAAACTTGCTAAAAAGTTACAAATTAACACAGTTTGTATGGGGGATATTGTTCGTAATCATATCACGTTAGGTACAATTCTTGGTACTAAAATGAAATCTTTTTTAGATCGAGGAGATCTTGTTCCTGATGAGATTATTAATGAAATGTTTGCTGAAAATAAACCTGATTTAAAAAAACCATTTGGTGCTATATTGGATGGATTTCCAAGGACAATTGATCAAGCTAAATTTCTTTCATCATTATATAGTGACTCAAATATTAATATTCAAGTGATTTCTTTAGAAGTTAATGATGATATTTTGATTCAACGTCTTCTTGATCGTAATCGATCTGATGACTCTATAGACATTATTAAAAATAGATTAATTACATATAAAAGAGAAATTGATCCATTATTAACGTATTACCAAGAAAACCTGAGTATCATTAATGGTGATAGCTCAGTTGATGATGTTTTTAATCGTATTTATTCTGCATTAAAAAATAATACTTAACAAATTAACTATGATTGATTATAATTCTAACCCTATATATAAAAAATAAAATTTTGAATGAGTAAAGAATATGAAAGTTAGAGCTTCTGTAAAAAAAATGTGTAAAAAATGTAAAGTAATCCGTAGAAATGGAATTGTTAGAGTAATTTGTGAAATTCCAAAACATAAACAAAGGCAAGGTTAATTATGGCTAGATTAGTTGGTGTAGATTTAAAAAAAGATAAGAGGATTGTTATTGCATTAACTTATATACAAGGAATAGGTTTAAAAACATCTCAAGATATCTTGAAAAAGTTAAAGATTGATGAAAGTGTACGAGTAAAAGAGTTGGTTGAATCTCAAATAGTACAGCTAAGAAATGAGTTGCAATCTTACGTTCTTGAAGGAGATGTAAGACGACAGGTTAGTCAAAATATTAGACGGCTGGGTGAAATTGGTTCATACAGAGGTTTTCGACATAAGAGAAAGTTGCCGTCAAGGGGACAGCGGACACATACAAATGCTCGAACAAAACGAGGTAAAAGAATTGCCATCGCTGGTAAGAAAAAAGTTACCAAATAAACTGGAGAATTTATTATGAAGGGTAAAAAGAAAAAACAGAAGAAGCATGTAGAGGTAGGTGTAGCACATATTAAATCTACCTTTAATAATACAATAATTACAATTGCTGATGATAAAGGAAGTGTTATATCATGGTTCTCCACAGGAATGGTAGGTTTCAAAGGGACTAAGAAAGGGACTCCATTTGCAGCTCAATTAGCGAGTGAGGCAGCTGCAAAAAAAGCTGTTGAATCTGTTGGTATGAAGCGAGTTAAAGTTTATGTTAAGGGTCCTGGATCTGGTAGAGAAACTGCAATTAGAGCGTTGCAATCTGCTGGTTTGGATGTTGAGTCGATTAAAGATGTTACTCCAATACCTCATAATGGGTGCAGACCTAGAAAACGAAGACGAGTATAGGAGGAATTAAATTGTCAACTAAAGCATGGGTTAAATACGAGGAAGTTAGTAAGACTGAAGGTAATTTTACTATTCAGCCTCTTGATAAAGGTTTGGGTGTTACTTTAGGAAACTCTCTAAGAAGAGTTTTGTTGTCTTCTTTAGAAGGTCACGGAGTATTAGGTGTTAAAATAGAGGGTGTATCACATGAGTTCTCTACAATTCCAAATGTAGTAGAGGATGTTTTGGAAATAATTTGTAATTTAAAAGGTGTTATCTTCAAAAAAATGACTGAAGACGATGCTGAGGTAGAAATTTCTGTTACTTCTAAGAAAAAAGTTACTGCTGCCGATATTAAGTGCTCTACAGGTATTGAAATTCTTAACAAGAACCATTATCTTTTTCAAGTTACGGATAAGGCGAATGTATCTATTAAAGTTTTTATAGGTAGTGGGATTGGTTATCAGGATTCCCAACTTCAAAATAATGAGGATAAAGATGTAAACTACATTGCAACAGATACGTCTTTCTCGCCTATATTGAAAGTTAATCATGATGTAGAAATGATACGAGTTGGAAAAGAACTCGATCATGATAAACTTACTCTTAATGTTCTTACAAATGGTGTTGTTAAGCCAGATGATGCTATTAATAAAGCAGTAGCTATAATATCTGAGCATTTAGATATTTTTAATAGAATTAATGAAGAGCCAGAAATTGATAATTCTGAAGAAAAAGAGTTAGAAGATCTAAAGGTTCAAACAATTCTTAATATGTCTGTCGATGAATTAGAGTTATCAGCAAGATCATCAAATTGTTTAAAACGTGCAGGTATTGATAAAGTCGAACAACTTTTAGAAAAAGATATGTCAGAATTGGTTCAGATTAAAAACTTCGGTAAAAAAAGTGCAGATGAGATTAATATGAGATTAAAACAATATAACTTAGCTTTAAAAGGTGAGATAGAAGAAGAATGAAACATAAAAATGGTAACAAGAAGTTAAATTTACCTACTGATCAGAGGCTTTCCCTAATAAAAGGACTTGTGAAGCATCTTGTTGAAAAACGTAAAATAAAAACAACGTCTACTCGTGCTAAGGAAACCAGTAAAATGGTAGAACGTTTAATTACAATTGCTAAAACTGATACCGTGTTTAATAGAAGACATATTTTCAAAGTTATTAATAATAAGCGTTTTGTTAAAATAATTTTTGATCTAGCAAAAACGTATCAAAGTCGTAACGGTGGATATACAAAAATTATTAAGTGTGGTCTCAGGAAGGGAGATGCCGCTGAAATGTCCTTGTTAGAGCTGATCTAATTGAGCGCTTTAACTACGTACTAGAGATATCATACGATGGATCTAAGTTTTCAGGATCTCAATTTCAGCCTAATAAAATTACAGTTGAATCTGTATTAAAAAAATATTTACTATATTTTTTTAAGGACCTTGAAAAATTAATATTTGCTGGTAGAACGGATACCGGTGTACATGCGGTATCTCAAACTGTTAATTTTTATTCGTGTTATAATTTAAACCTTAACATTGTAATCAATCATATTAATGAGTATTCACATGGTATTAGAGTTGAATCAATAAAAATAGCAGAATCAACATTTGATTCACGTAGATCGGCTCGTAAGCGTCAATATATCTATATTTTTTCTAATAATTCAATTCCTGTTTATTTAAAACAATATGTCAGTGTAATCAGTTATGATTTTAATCCTATTGATATTAAAACATGTTTAGATTGCTTACTTGGTATTCATGATTTTGCTGTTTTTCAAAAGTCGGGATCATCTGTAAAGTCTACAGTTAGAGAAATTATTAGTGTTGATTTTAATAAATTTTCATATAAAGTATTAACAGATTCAAAGAAAAGCATTATCCTTAACAAGGTTACTATTGAAGGTAATGCTTTTTTGTACAGAATGATACGAAATATTATGGGTGCAATTTTTGAAGTTTTAAAAAATCCTTATAAGCTTCAACCCAATGATTTTAAAAATCTAATTGTTCAAAACAAGCGAATATTTAATTTTAAACCAGCTCCAGCAGCAGGTCTTTATTTAAATAAAATTTGGTATTAAGGACATTAATGATGAAAAAACAAACAATTAAATATACTAACAAAAAAAATGTTAATCCTAATTGGTATGCTATCAACGCAGAAGGACATGTTCTAGGAAGGTTAGCTTCGCTTATTGCAAAGCGTTTAATGGGAAAGAATTCAGTTCTATATACTCCTTCAGTAGATGTTGGTGATTTTATTGTTGTTTATAATGCTGAAAAAATTATTTTAAAAGGTAAAAAAGAAGATCAGAAGATGTACTATCAACATAGTGGATATCCTGGTGGATTAAAAGAAATATCTTATAAAACTATGCTTGAAAAAAAACCTGAGTTTATTATTACAGCTGCTGTTAAAGGGATGCTTCCCAAGGGTAAACTTGGTCGTCAAATGTTAACTAAGCTAAAAGTGTTTAAGGGTGAATCTCATTCTCATGTGGCACAACAACCAAAAAATTTGGAACTTAAATACTAAAGGAGATTATTTGCTAATGTCAAAAAATAATAATACTAAAAATGAAGTTAAATTAAAGGTTCCAAGTAATTTTTTCTATGGAACTGGTAAGCGAAAATGTGCTATAGCTAAAGTATGGCTGTTTGAGGGTAAAGGTAAGATTTCTGTTAACAATCTTGAGCCAACGTATTACTTTGGTTCAGAATTAGATCTAAGTGATATGCTTAAGCCATTAGCCTATTTAGGCTTATTAAAAAAATTTGATATTAAAATTTCTGTTCTTGGCGGTGGAAAAGCTGCTCAGGTTGGAGCAAGTTTATTAGGTATTAGCAGAGCGCTTCTTCATATTGATGCTCACTATAGACAAACTCTAAAAGAAAATGGATGCTTAACCAGAGATCCACGTGTTAAAGAGCGTAAGAAATATGGTTTAAGACGTACAAGAAAAGCTCCTCAATACAGAAAGAGATAAGTTTATGTATAGCGTTAAGGTTTTTAACAAAATTTCAAAAAAAGGCCTTGATATTTTTTCTCAATCAGGAGTTAGCATTATCTCTAGTGATGATAAAAATAGTAATGCTGACGTAATTTTATTAAGAAGTCATAAGCTTCATGAATATAAGTTTGATGAAAATATTAAAGCAATTGGTAGAGCTGGCGCAGGTACTAACAATATACCTGTTGATCAGTGTACTGAAAAAGGTATCGTTGTTTTTAATTCTCCAGGAGCGAATGCAAATGCCGTTAAGGAGTTAGTTTTATCTGGTTTATTTTTAGCTGCTAGAAATATTTATAGTGGATTGACATATGTAAATAGCTTGATGTCAAGAGAGTGTGATATTAGCTCAGAAGTTGAGGCTAACAAATCAAAGTTTAAAGGATTTGAGGTTCAAGGAAAAAAACTTGGTATTATTGGTCTTGGTGCAATAGGAGTACTGGTTGCCAATGATGCTATTAAATTAGGACTGGATGTCTACGGTTTTGATCCTTATATTTCTGTTAATAGAGCCTGGGGACTATCGAGTAGAGTTAAACAAGCAAAAACGTTAAAGGAGATCCTTTCAAAAGTTGATTTTCTAAGTTTTCATATGCCTTTGAATGATTCAACAAAAGGCTTTTTTAATGCCGAAAAAATAGAAATGCTTAAAAAAGATGTCATTTTATTAAACTTTGCTAGGCCAGAAATTATGGTTCAAGAAGATATTGAAAGAGCCTTAGAATCTGAAAAAATAAAAAAACTCGTTACGGATTTTCCTAATAACAAGTTATTATCATTGCCTAATGTAATTGGATTACCTCATTTAGGCGCATCTACGGAAGAAGCTGAAGATAACTGTGCTATTATGGTTGCCGATCAGATTAACGATTTTATGATTAATGGAAACATAGTTAACTCAGTAAACTTTCCTGAATGCAGTCTTGAAAGAACGAGTAACCATCGATTGACTATTTTTCATGATAATAAGCCAAACATGATTGGCCAAATTTTGCAGTTATTTGAAGATTCTATAAATATAACGGAAATGGTTAATAAAAGTAGAGAATCATTAGCTTATACGATTATAGATATCGATCAAGAACCCTCAACTTCACTTATAGAGTGCATAAATAAAGTTGATGGTGTTCGATTTGTAAGAAAAGTTTAATTTAATTATTGCAATTACTCTGAATGTAGTGTAGTATCTACAAGCTTTTAAAAAGTTCTTTGATATTTGAATAACAAACCTAAATGTGTGGGTTTTTTTTATGTTAATTTTTTTAATAAACTGAGAGTTTGATCCTGGCTCAGGATTAACGCTGGCGGCATGCCTAATACATGCAAGTTGTACGAGATCTTTTAGATCTAGTAGCGAACGGGTGAGTAATGTATTTCTAACCTACCCTAGAGAGTGGAATA
>PBEQ01000025.1 GCA_002719695.1 bacterium
TCAAGCTATTGATGCTTGTTATAACCAACTTATCCAAAATATGCCTGTTAAAGAAACCTTTTTTGATTCATTTATAGATCAATTAAGTGCTGTTTCAAATCGATCATTTAGTTTAGGCGGATTAGAAAACAGACCTCATTCAGAGTCCATTAATACGCACTTTTCTCACTATCAAAAAGAGGTTCATTATCTTGGTCTTGTACATGACTCAGATAAGCAAGGGCAGTGGGTTTGTTCGTTAAAAGCCGATTTTACAAAATCAGATACCTTATTAATTGCAACACCACAACATCCCTTTGAGAAAATTTCTCCAACAGGTTTATTTGATTTACAAAATAACCCCATTGAAAAGGGAAAACCAAATTCAATGATTAAACTTAAGGTAGATAAACCTATGAAACCCTTATCATTGTTAATTAAAGCCGTTTCATCTTAACGATTGAATCGTTTGAAATAATAACTGAAGGGCATATTGCGTTGCTTTTTTTTGAATATGCCTTCGCGAACCTAAGAAAAGGCGTGTTGAGGAAACGGTTTCATGTGCTGTAGAAATACCAAAATAAACGGTTCCTACAGGTTTCTCAGCTGTACCACCGGTTGGTCCTGCAATACCAGAAATAGCAATAGTAATATCAGCATTTGTTTTTTTTCTTAATCCATTTGCCATGGCAATAACCGTATTATCACTAACGGCTCCATACTGCTGAATCACTGTAGGATCAACATCAAGCCAGGTGCATTTTGATTCATCGGAATAGGTTACAAGATTTATCTGACATACTTTCGAGGCTCCTGAAACAGCTATCAGACGATTACTAAGTAAGCCTCCTGTACACGATTCGGCACATGCCAGTTGTAGACCTAATTGGTGGCAGTTTTCAATAATAATCGTTTCTAAATTATCAGATGAAGTATTAGAAAAGCATACATCAGCTAAACGTTGATCAAGAATAGTGCAAAGCCTATCAAACTCAGTGCTATCCTGAGATGCATATGATTGAACTCGAACTTGAACAAGGCTCGGTTTAGCTTGAAATCCAATCGCTATTCCCGTAGGTAACGGATATAAATCTTGGAGTCGTTCTGCACAATGAGATTCTCCAATCCCAACACAGTTGTAAAGCTTACATAAGCGCTCTCGTTTTAAAAAAGGGACATGGCGTTTTAATAAAGGAAGAAGATGATCTATAACAAGTGCGTCTAATTCATTAGGAGGTCCTGGACAAGCAACGATATGAACATTGTTAAAACATAAATAAAAGCCAGGAGCAGTTCCTCTTGAGTTAGCAAGGGGGGTGGCTCCTTGAGGAAAGTCTGCTTGTTTAGCATTTTCAGGTGGCATATCACGATTGGTTTTTTTAAAGTAAGCCTTTATCGTTGTTAGCGCTGCTTGATCACGAACTAAATCTAACCCACAAGCCTTGGCGATGGCTTGGGTTGTTCGATCATCTTCTGTGGGTCCTAAGCCACCTGTTGTGATAATAACGGTAGCTTGTTTTAAAGCGGTGTTAATAGCAGGAACTAAGCTCTTAAGTGAATCATCTAACGTAAGAGATTGATTAAGATAAAATCCATTTTCAAATAAACGTTGAGCAATAAATTGTTGGTTTGTATTGGTAATACGACCATCGCATAATTCATTGCCAATAAATAGACCTGTTATCATAGTGGTTGCCTCCTACTGGATATGATACCATCATGAACATGCTGACAAAACCAGAGTTAATTACATACTGTGCCAATCAAGAAGAGCTTGATCATGCTGTTAAGGCGGGTGCGGATCATCTTATTTTAGATCATCCTGCTATATCATTATGTTCTTGGATACAACCAAGACCATTTGATAACTTTGAATCACTTCAATCAATGATACGCTACAGTAAGAAGCAGTATCCAAACATTCGTTTATCTGTTAATTGTGATGTCATAATTCATCAAACACAATTGCCACTAATAGATCAATTAGCTGCGATCTTAAAAGAAACACCCGTTGATTTTGTTCGAGTTCAAGATATAGGGCTTCTTTATTACTTTTCAAAATGGATACCCACTATTTATCATGCTCAAATGGGGAATTCTAGTTATGTGAGTGTTTCACAGGTTGCTGAGCATGCTAACCGTCAAACGCTTAGTATGGACCTTCCTCATTCAGAAATAAGCCTAATTAAAACGAAAACGCAAGCAGATTTAGAGGTTGTTGTACATGGTCATTGTTTAATTCAATATTCACAACGACGATTTTTAAGTGGTTTAGAAAACCAACCAGCAGATCAGCTTAATCAAATTCATTTACTTGCAGAAGATGAGGATTATCCTGGAAGACGATTTACGTTTTTAGATAACCCACATGGCCATTTTATGTTTGCGTATTTTGAACGATCATTATTACAAGACAAAGACGAATTAAAAGCCTGTGAGCTAGCGGGTTGGATTGTTGATGTTCGAGGTCAAAAGGCCACCTACAAAGAGCATTGTTTAACTGCTTATTATAATTTAAGACAAGCTAAGCCTAATACTAATCTTGCACAAAGCCTTTTTGAGACGATTAAAGCAATAGCCCCAAGACCCTTAAAACCTGGGTTTTTTCGTATGAACCAAACTGATAAACGACGATTCAAAAAAGTAGCTCATCAAGCGCAAGGATCAGCCGATATTGTTGGGCAAGTCTTAGATGTAGTTGCAAAAAAACGTGTTGCCATTTTACTAAAGCAACCACTACAACGAGGAGAACAATTAGCTATTTTACATCCAAAGGTTAGTAATCTAGAACTCGCCGTAACGACCTTATGGGATATTGATAATTGTGAAATATCACAAGCAGAAACAGGTGCCTTGGTACAACTTCCTTGGATTAAGGGAATTCAGCAACATGCTTTACTGCAACGTATTAAAAAGTAGTATAGCTCGCTGTTAGTAGTTAGCCAGACTTCTATTTTTGTTGATTTAATAGTTTCAGAGTTGCATAATTTAATAGTTCCAGAGTTAGTAAAGAGGTGGTCGGCTAGTATGGTTGACTAGTCTGAGGTAATGGTCTTAATTTAGGTCCAGGACCGATACCTGGCGAAGATTTAGATTCACAAGAAAAATAACAAGGAATGTTTAGATTATCACTGGATGAAGAACGTGAACTAGAAAGTGGTGATGATGGTAATGAATCAGACCCGCTAGCAGGCTCATCTTCTAATGATAAAGGAAATATTAGATCCTCGGAATTAGAAGCATCAACCCAAGGTGTATCATAAGATCTTGGCCTTTGCTGTAAACTGCAAGAAGTAGGCTGATTGGTATTTTTAAGTAGCTGAGTTGGCAAAGGGATGTCTTGGGGCTGTTGAGTAGCAAAATTACTACAATTAGACATTTCTTTAGTTAAGAACTAGGAACGACACTTTGCGAAGTTGTTATATTAGGCCCGCTAGCAGGATTATCTTCTAATGATATAGACTCACTAGAGGAATTATAAGTAACCCAATGTGTACCACTTGGCCTTTTCTTGAGATTTTTAGGACTGTCTGATTTGCTTAATTCTGCATATTCTTCATCAAAATAAAAAATGCGATGATTGGCACTTCCTGATGATTCCGATAAATTCATGGTTTTTTATATTTTTTTTATAAATTTTTATGTTTATAGTAATAGCAATATATCAAGATTAATTAAATACTAAAATAACTACTAGCAAATATAATCTGTTATTTGTTTTTACAAAAACTAATTAACTCGAATAACACCTTGCATGGACGTTGCATGACCTGGGTAGGTGCAAACAAAAGGGTAGTATCCAGATTTATCTATTGTAAAGGAAACCGTAACTGTTTCACCCGGATTAGACATGGCCGTGTAAGCAATAATATTATCTGATGGTGGAACATAAGAAGGTCCATGAGCTAGAGCATCAGAAGCAAATTTCTTCACATTTGTTTTAGGTTTTAAAATAACAACATTATGATTCATTCCTGCCATTTTAGCGCTATTAATAAACGTTAAGGTTACCTTGCTACCTGCTTTAACGCTTAAAACTTCTTGATCATATTTCATGGTATCTCCAACAGAAGATAACGTTAACTGAACGTCTTTTGGTGAAGAACAGGCAACTAACATTATTACTAGAAAAAGCCCTAAAATTAATTTTTTCATGATATACTCCTAAACTTTTTTTAACTATAATAGGTGTGAGGGTTAGAACTGTCAATTTTTAGCAGTGCTTTTATAAGCCAATCTTATAAACTAACAATAATTATAGCGATTGTTTAATAGCATTAGCTGTTTTTAAACCACTTAAAAAGGCAGCTTCAACACGGCCCTGAATACACCAATCCCCACAGGCTGCTAGTTTTAAGTTATGATCGATAAACAGTTTTTCAGAGTCGTGTTTTTGACAATTAGCATATCGCCAGCGATGAATGATATTGCATGCTGCGGTTTTAGTATTAATGCCAAGAATATCCTGAATATGATGTGTTAATTGTGAGTGCACCTGAGTGATATCGTTATTTAAATGGAATTCAGCCCAGTCATTTGTTGAATGAATAACAAGGGCAGGCGATGTCAGTCTTCCTGGTTTGGTATGATTTAGAGAAATCCAGCTTAACATGGGATCGTGAATTATCGCAGCATCATAGGGTAAATTAAGCGAATCAGTAAATCCTAGCATAATGGTAAAACATCCTTTCATACATTCTTGTGGAAGTTGATGATAAAACTGGCAATGGGAGGGTAGCAACTCAGCACTTTGTTTAGCAGGAGTTGACACAATGACCCAATCAAAATTATCGTAACGTACCCCTGCTGTATCTGTAAGAGTCCATTTAGAAAAGCGATTTTGATCGATAGATTTAATATGAGTTTTTGATATACAGGTTAGTGACTCTGACAAATAAAGCCCCAGAGAGTTCATGTTTGGATAGCCAACATAATGGGGCTCATGGTTGCTCCATATTATTTTTTTGCTAACCACACCATTTTTAATTTCTGAAAAATTGGCATCCCAACGTTGAATAACACCTTGTTTAATTAAGGGATCTAAAAACGTTTGAAAATCGTTACTACGAGCTTTAAAAAATTGAGTACCATGATCAAAAATAAATGGATTAGCAAAGCGCGTTGCCATACGACCTCCACAACCAGGTGATTTTTCAAAAACAGTTACCTGAGCCGTTTTCTGTAGTAACCTAGCAGTAACTAAGCCACTTAACCCACCGCCAATAATCGCAATTTGCTTCATATATACATAGTATAAATAAATTATAAAAAATCCTAGTAACTACCACTTAAATAATATACCAATAATTTTCGATACAAAAAATTAATACACTATGACGTCTTATTAATATATTCAAAAAAGTTTAAGGAGAGCAACAATGCAACGCCAACCCATATTAAAAATGGTTTCATTAAAAACAAAACACTCATCATCGTCCGTATTATCAAAAGATATTACAAACGAAATTAATAAAAAATTAGTATTTTTTTCTATTAATATAGGCATTATTTGTTTGTTGGCAATGATTAATGCCATAACATAAGTTATTGTTGAATTAGTAATGATAACCATGATAGCTTGATATTAGTGCAGGTTATTATGGTAAAAAAACAATGGTTACTTATAGGGATCTACATCACATTACTTAGTGGATGTAGTTCATTTGATGGTTTATATTCATCTAATGATGACGAAAGCAGTGAATCTATCTCGATTACTAATAAGCTATAAACGAATAGAAGTGCTGCTTGTAGTGATTATGCTGGGCATTATACATCTTATGTAAAAGATGTTGCTACTTATACATATTATAATGGTTATTTAACTATTTCTACAGATAATGAAACATGTGTTTTTACAAGCAATTCTATTCCTAATCATGATTTTAATAATGGTAACTCGTCCTTTGTAAATGCCATTAAAGAAGTCAATGAAACAGTAACGATTAATCAATCACCCTTTCTTGCTACAACCACCACAGATCTTACATTGCAACGCAACAATGCCATCCTGTTAAATGGTGTAAAATTAGATCTATTAGCAGCGGGGTGTTTTGGTATTGCAGACGGAAAAACGGGGTGTAATGACTCTGATTCTAATAAAGCATGGCGATATGATCCAATGTCTACTTTAAATAACTTTGGAACCGATTCCCATAATGCGCACACACAGCCAGATGGAGCGTATCATTATCATGGAAATCCTAAAGCCTTATTTGAAGAAAGTAACCCAATCGTAGAATCTCCTGTGATCGGTTTTGCTGCAGATGGCTTTCCTATTTATGGGTCTTATATTTTAGATAATGGTGCGTTTCGAAAAGTAAAATCAAGTTATCAATTAAAATCAGGAGCGAGACAACCTAAGGGTACTGAAGCAAATGGTGATTTTCCTGGAAGTATCTATAATGGACAATATAGAGATGATTATGAGTATATTCAAAATTTAGGGGATTTAGATGAATGTAATGGGATGACGCATAACGGGAGCTATGGGTATTATGTAACAGATAGCTATCCTTGGGTTTTAAATTGTTTTAAAGGTACGCCAGATCCATCATTTACCAAATAACGTTAAAATCGTGTCCAATGCTCATATGCTAATCCTGAATCAATAGCGGTCATTAGCTTTACTTTTGTTTCGTTATCATTGGTACTAAGTCCAAGAGATTTTAATATTAATAAGCCATTATAAATTAACCATTTTCCTACAAAAGATTGAGAATCTTGGAGTGCTATTAAGAGTGTATACAGAGATTCTTCTACGGTAATCTCTGGATTTGCTGATACGTAAGGCAGCAGTTCCATCTTAAAGTCACTTGGGGATGAAAAACATTTTGAATCGGATGTCTTATAAGTATGCTTAGTAATTAAAGGACAGCGACGATCCAATGGCGCCAATGATGATCCTTCGACGCCACGAACAAACGTATAATTATCACAATGAGTTAATGAATTAAGTAATTCAGCTGTTTTATCTTTGTAAGCAGGATGAGTATAGCCTGTAATTAAGTAATTTTTATTTTTAGAGATAAAGGGCTGTAAGAATTTTTCTATAGTAGCTAAAACGGGTCTTTTGACCATATCTTTGCGACATTGCCTTAAGTTATGCAATGCTGGAAAGCTAAGAGATTGATCACAATAGCCCCAGCCAATGTTAGGGGTTTCTAAAGCTGTTTTAATCGACTTTAATGACTTTAAAGGATTTTTTTGAGCGTGGGTTAATAGTTTAAAAGGTGTTATTCCAAATTTAGGAGACACATCTTCACATCCATGAATAATCGTGGGGTAGCCTAATGATGCTAATAAGGGCGCAAGCCCTAATAATAAATTAGGGTGGCGATTAAAGCCATCATAGGCACTAGCTAAATCAATTAAATAGGGAGTGTCAATCTGTGTGTGAGATGCTTGATTAAAACAATATGTTAAAAAGAATTGATTTTCGGTATACGATTCTTCTTTTAAACGTAATCCTTCAAAAAATGCAGCAATAAGATGCTCTGGTGTAGCTGCATCAAAACAATCATCCAAAGCAGGTGCAAGTTCTTGTTCCGTTAAATCATCATGTGATAGTAGCTTATAAATACAATCTTGTATCGGAGGTGATGCGGTTACATAATCTGGGTCAAATAAGAAAAAACAATCAGCAGGAACCCTTGTAAGATAATTAGATGTTAGTTCAGTTAACCATAATTGCTCATCATCAGTATTAGATAACATTAAAAAGGCCATTAATAGGGTTGTTTTAGTTGTTATAGAACAGTTAGCCGATAATAAAAAATCTGTAGCAAGTTTACATTGGCTAACGGTTAATGATTTACTCATTGTTTTACCTGTGCCTTTTTGCTTGAGTAAACCAACCAGTTGTTCTTGTTCAATCATGATCGTTAACCGTAAGAATAGCGATAAGAAATGATTTTGATATTAAAAATTGATATAAGAAAAAAGCGGTTTTTATCAAGTCCATTTAAGGAGATTATAGTAAAAAAAATAATATTCAACTAGCGTATTTAAAAAAATATTAGTTTAAATTGGTATATAGGGTGACAGTTGTTGCCAAAACAAGTGTAACGAAGGCGGTAAATTAATATCAACTTGTGTTTTTAGATGATGAACAAAAGGAAATAGCGATAACTCTGTAACAGTTAATGATTCTGTCGGAGATGGGCTAGTTAAAAAAGGAATAAATGATGGTAATAGTGATTCCATGTCTAACTTTCGTTTTTTATAATCATGATGAAGATCAGCAAAACGTATTTTTAAAAAATCCTCTTCTCGTTCTTGGTAATAGTTTATGTCATTTTCATTTTGAAATTCTCGACATGAGTGAATAAAATGTGGTGATGTTAAACGAATATAATCGTTTAAAAATGTTTGTTTTAGCAACTCAAAATCTGAATTGATTGTATCATCAACTAAAATATTGCGTCTAATAGAATCTAGATAAAATGCAATATCAAGACTTTCTGTCATACACGTACCATCATCTTTTTGTAAAATAGGAACGACTTTTTTACCAACTAATGCTTGAGGTGTGTCAAAATCTGAAATTTGAATAATACAGATTTTAAGAGGAATTTTGTGAAGCCCTGCTAATAATCTCGGGCGCATTGAAAATGGGCAATGATCGTAGAGGTATAACTTCATTCCTACAAGGAATCATGACGATTAATCGATACAACCTGATAACCCGCCCAAGTAACAGCATTTATAATTGCTGAATTAGAAAGCTCGTTTTTATTTGAAACAAAAATAGTTACCAGATGAGCATCAAAATCAACATGTATGGACTTAACCGTTTTATTTTCTTTTAATTTTTGCTCAATACCATTGGCACAAATGGCGCAGGTCATGCCTTTGACAATAACATCAATCGCATTATCGGTATTATTAATTTGGCTAATTTTTCTAGAATCTGGACTGTTTTTATCTGATTCTGATGCCTTTTCACCCATTCCAAAACAAAATAATGATAAACTTAATAAGCAAAAAGTAAAAAATTTTCTCATTTAATTATTTTAGCATAGCGAGGTACTAAAATAAATTTAAAAATGCACCATGGCATGAGCAAGAAAATGCTTGCCATTATAGCCTAATTCCCATAAGTATGTTTTGTAAAACCCTCGATAAATTGGCATGAGAAATACAGTACTAGAAGTATTATATATATATGTTGCTTCTATCATGAACCAGGTGCTAATACTTGAATACGTATGTTTATAGGGAGCTCCTCCGATACGAGTTGTTAGTTTTGAATAAATACGAGTGTTGGGTTTCATGAGTGTTAATGTTAAATCTGTATAAAAGTGACGGTTTTCAGCATCTATTTTGGTAAAGAGACAAGGGGTTAGTGTTTTATCATCAACGTTATAGCCCAAGGATGTGGTTGTGTAGATATTAGCTTGAGCGTCAAAAAAGTACCATCGTTTAAGAAGTCTATTGCTTGTTAAAAATAATAACCGTTCATTCGTATCGGATAATGAAGCAAATTGAACCCCGTAAGACTTTTTTTGAGAAATACTATAATTAAGATAAATCGTTGTATCATTACGTGTTTGAAGTGCGCTTGTTGCAAAGCCTCCTTTATACGTTACGGGATGTGCTATAACAAAGCAGGTCAATATTAGCCATAAGAATAAAAAAGAAAATAATGCTTTCATAAAAACCACCTTAATCTATTTAAAAGAAAAATAAAATAATATATATATTAAAAAAATAACCCTATAAATGTAAGTGCTGCTGTAATAGTAACTAAACTTCAAAGAACCGGTTTGTTTTAAAGTAAATGAAGGTGGTGTTTTTTTAATATCTTTTTTATTGGTTTTTTATAATTGTTTATATTTTTTTTACTTTTTTTGTGTTTCTTTTATGGTATATTTGATATAAAGATGAGCGGCTTTGTTGTTAAAATAGTGTTGTTTAATTAACTAGCAGCGCTAGTAGATATGAGATAATAGTCTGATTTAGAAAAATATACTGATCTTAGGAGGTTTCTTTAATGTTAATTGCATTATTTCGGAATGCTTTACCAGTAGGTTGGTTCTGTTTAGTTAATAAATTTTCTAAAACGAATTCAAAAGATCGAATTAAAAGAGCAAAAATTACAGAAGCAGAACATTGTTTAACTAATCTAGGATCCTTTGTGGGCGCAGACATGGCTAGAGCAGAAATAATGGATCGTGGGATGAGTAATTGTGCCAAAAAATTACCTTACGATAATTTATGGAATACAACTAATAAATTAAGAAACTGTTTAAATAATGAGACCAGCCAGCCTATTGTTTTAACAACTGGTTTTTATATTAAATCTGTAGGAAAGACTGAAACAGATGGGCCGCCAGGAGCAATGGTGTTGGCACGAACACTCTCCGAATTATATCCTAATCGAGATATTATAATTATTAGTGATGATATTAAGGAAGATGTTGTGAAAAAGTTAGTGGAAAAAGAACATAAATCTAATATTAAACATGTTTATTTGACATGTAGGCCTGATGAACGTTATCCCTATAAAGACTCAGAAGAAGAGGCTAAAAAATTTATTTCAAAACATAATCCTCAGGCGTTTATTTCAGTTGAAAAGTTAAGTTTGGTTGTAAGTAAATTTACAGTGCAAACAACATCAGGTGATGGTAGCACAGTTACAACAAGCTATGTAGGTAGTCCGATATGGAACTTAGATGGATCAATCGAGACTTCAAAGTCAATATCAACAGGTACTACTGTTTCAACAAAATTAAGTGATGGCAATAATGTCATGGCAGAAAATTTTAATGGAATAGTAACGAATGAAAGATGTTATTTATCTAAAGATGAAAATAAGTCACGAGTTAATGTGAATGCTCATCATTCTGTTGCTATAGCGCTTGCTTTTGAGAAGTGTTACCAAGACGAACGTATACTTACAGTCGGAATTGGTGATGGTGGGAATGAGCTTGGTTTTGGTAAGTCAGCTTGTAATTTACCTAAAGATAAGCAAATCCCTCGAAGCACGTCCCCTGCTGATTTTGAAATTCCAGCGATTACATCAAATTTTGGTGCATTAGGATTGAGTATGGCGCTATGTTGTTTAGAAGATAAGATGAATCTGATTCCAGGTCTTATATCAAGTAACCATGAGTATGACTTAATTAAGTTCTGTGTTGATAATGGTGCAGTAGATGGGTTGGCATTAAAGGATGGAGAAATAACGGTAGATGGATATTCTGATTTTGAGCGGAACAATGCCTATGGTAAGTTGAAAGAGTGTTTTATGAAATAGCAATGAATTGCACAATTAGCAGCAGCTAAACTTGTTTTTATTAATGTTTCAGAAATGTCGCTTGAGGAGTAATGATTCCTAAACCTTCTTCAGAAGAGTTATATTCTATTTTCAGTAATGCTTTAGTAATAATATTAACGATTTATGGAGTGATCATATGCATTTCTAAACTAAAATTGCTAAATCATAACGCTGTTCCAGAAGTCTATCAAACTAATAAGCTGTTAAATATTGGTTGGTAAATTAAGTTCCTCTAACGGAAAGTTGTTTAAAAATTCATAAAAAGGAGCTAACGGATTTATAGAACAGAAATTATTTTAGGTATGAGGCTCTTTTTGTTAAGTGGGGTTGTTGCTGATATATTAACGAATCCAGATAATATAGCTATAAACAAGGTAACTAAAAAACATCAAGCTAGAAAGAGATTTAGAAAAGTAAGATTGGTTAAAGAAAAAAAGAACAATAGCAACCGGTATAATCGCTAAACTCATTACTATGATATCGCTTATGTATTGAGTATGAAATAGGATTGGATTAATAAGCGCACTAATACCTAAAACCAAAGTGATATTAAAGATATTAGATCCAATTATATTGCCAAGAGCAAGTTCGGTATTGCCACGATACGCTGCAATCAAGCTCGTAACCAATTCAGGTAATGATGTTCCTAATGCAACAGCAAATAAGGAAATAAACGAAATTGATAATCCAAGAGATTGGGCTAATATAAGTGCTGAATCAATTAAAAGATGACCTCCAAGAGGTAGCATGCTACAGCCTATTATAAAAAGGGGAATCGATTTTAATAGTGAAGCTGCTTGCTGTGTTTGAGTTGTTTTTGTTTGGTTTTTAGGGATAAAAAACAGATAAATTGCAAAGAAAAAACAAATAATTAATAAGATTCCATTTAAAGATGAAAGTTGATAAGGCTGAGATGCAAAAATAGATAGTGCTAAAACGGCAATACAAAAGCAATAAAATCGTAACTCTCGAGCAAGACGACACGTAGGAATAATAAGTGGACTTAGTACACCGGTTGCTCCTAAGATTAGTAACGTATTAGAGATATTACTCCCTAAAATATTCCCTATAACAACATCCGATTCAGCTTGCAGGCTAGCAATAATATTAACAACCACTTCTGGTAATGATGTTCCAATTGAAACAAGAGTAAGCCCAATAATTAGTTCGGATACATGAAGTCGTCTAGCAATTTGAGATGATGATTCAACAAGAAAATGACCACCAAAAAAAAGTAAAAGACAACCTGTAATAAAGAGTAAAAAAGTCATGTCTCATTATACATTGATTTTACTAATTGGTAAAAGCGGGTTTAAAAGATTTGGTTAATGTTAGGAAGTTATGTGGTTTGTGTGGTTTTTTTTATTTATTTATTTATTTATTTTTTTATTTTGATTTTTATTTTTTAGGATATTTGTGGTTTTTTTATAAAAAAATATTGTTTTTATGGTAGATTTTTTTGTTTTGTGATAAAAATTAAATAAAAATTATATATAAAATAAAATTTTTTTGGTGAAAATTACGATAATAGAGTAGAGGTTGTAAATATGAGTTTTAGTCCATTGGGACCCAGTACAAATAAATGGTTTGTTATAGAACCTAGAACTTGTAAATTAGATCCCACATTATCTGGAGCTGATTGCGGTGAGTCGCCTACATCTGTTGCGAGATATACGTATAGGAATACGCATGCGGAAGGTAAGGAAAACAAATCCCAGGGATACAAAGCGACTGCTGCAGGTTCATCTGGTCCTGAAGCTAAAGACGAAGATGCGGAACAGTGTCCTTTAACCCCACCAGGCAGTCCTAAAGCTAAAGGGGAAGAGGCTAAACCGTATCCTAAAACCCCGCCAACAAAACTAGCTAAAAATAAAGAGGATTCTCCTCATAAAACGCCAGGGTCAGAGGCTTTGAATGATTTTTTACTTAAATATGAAGTACTGCGAGAGAATCCAGAAAAACTACTGCCGGCAATGCTTGAATTACCAACTTTAGTTCCATCACATATAGAAGAGCCAGACATTTATTATGGGGTAGATGTCCGCGCTCGATATACATGGGCCCTTCCTAGAGAGGTAAAACTACCTCCTTCTGTGATGCAAGAGTCTCGAGGGAGCACTAGTAATGGTTTGTCGATAATTTCTCAAAAAGTAAAAAAGGGAGAGGTTGTTACTTTGCATGATCTTAAAAGCGACCGTAAGTTGTTAAAGAGCATTAAAGATAATTTTCGAAATTTTTATAGGGAATATTTAGGTAAAGAGAGTTCTAGGTATCCTTTTAATCATAAAATATCAAAAGATTATTGGTTAACTATAATATTAAATTTAGAAGAAGGAATGGAAGATTTAGAGACTGCATTTCATAAAGAGTTAGAAGCCAGAGACAGAAAGTCTGAAAAAGTTCGTTATTCTATGTTTGGAAAAGATTGCGAAATAGGGTTAACAAGTTTTGTAGAAAAATTGAGACAAGAGGCAAAAAAAATAATAGCTCAGTATGTGCGTGTTGATAGTAAAGATGTGAAGGTTTTTGCAAGTAATGTGAAGGTTTCTGCAGGTATTTTATTATATCAAATTCTAATTACAGCACCCATTAACTTAAGAGCTAGCCATCGAAATCTAGAGTATGATGCTAAGACTAAACTAGATTTAACTGTTACACTTGAATGGGTAAAGGAGCAAGTGCTGCATAGAGGTAGAGAAATAAGGGTTTTTCAAGATGAACTAAGTACTCGTCAGGGTAGGCTGAAATCCGTTATAAAAAGATTAGGGATGACAATCGAGGGTAGTGAAAAACATGACGATCTTACGACGGAGAAGAAAAAAATAGAAAATGAGATAGATGAGTTTGAAAGAAAACATAAAGAATGTTTAGATCGTATTAAATCGAGTGTTAATGTTCAGTCTCTAGGTTATCAGCATTCTGATTCAGGTGTTCATAAAACGCCAGGTAATGTTAGTGAGATTAGAGGTTTTGCTGTTCCGCCATCTTTAGATGGTGATGATTGTGATTTAGATGATCAAAGAACGTCATTTACTAAGTTAGTTGGAGATGAATGTGAAACGCCAGTTAAGGTTTTTGAGGCTACTAGAAATGATCAGGATAGGCATAATTCATTTTGTAAGAGTGGTCTTGAACCAAGAGTGTTAACATTTCCAATTTAGTTAAGTTAAAGATAGTCAGTTTTTAGTTGTTAAAATAGTAATACCCTTTAATTTAAGTGCCCTATATATTAACTAACATAGCTAATATAATTTTAATAATTCTTTATCTTTAAGTAACTTGATAATGTCTAATCAAAAGAAATTTTACTATCTAACATTAAGCAGGTTATTTATTAGAGTTTGGTGTGATTTTACAGTTTTAAAGAAGTTGAATAGGGGAAAAGTCAGTAATAACACGAATATCTTTTCCTGGATTAGGCAAGCGATTTAGTAATTCTTTAATATCTGATTGGTCTGATTTAAAGTGTTTAACTAAAATTCGCCAACGAAAATGATGACGGACCTTTTCTATGGGAGCAGGACCCGGTCCTAGTATTTTTACATGATCAGAAAATGAACATGATTGAATGATGTCTTTGCAAGCTCGTGCATAGCGTTTTAAGTTAGATTCATCAGGGCAGCTTAAGATAATATTCGTAAGTTCACAAAAGGGAGGATATAGTAAGTCCGATCGAAACGCTGCCTCTTGATCAATAAAGCCATCAAAATCGTGCTGGGAGGCACGCTGAATAGCATAATGATCGGGTTGGTGGGTTTGAATAATTACATGTCCTTTTTTTTTGCCTCGCCCTGCTCGGCCTGCAACTTGTGTGATGAGTTGAAAGGTTCGTTCAGGTGATGAAAAGTCAGGGATATTAAGTTGTGTATCAATGGCTAAAATGCCAACAAGTGTTACATCTTCGATATGATGTCCTTTAGCAATTAATTGAGTGCCAATTAAAATATCTCCCGAGTTTTTAAAGGTTGTGAGTTGTTTTTCAATTTGTTTAGCTGTTTTAGCTGAATCTTTATCCAGTCGTATAATGGATGCTTTAGAAAAGTGTTGTTGTAATTCGGTTTCTATTTTTTGAATCGCCATGCCACCAAAGGCTAGCTGAGGTTTTTTACAGTGAGAACAGGTATGAGTAAACGGTATGGATATATCACAACGATGACAACGAAATGTTTTATCCCGATGATAGGTGTAGCTCATATTGCAGTGAGGACAACTATGAATGGTTTTGCAAGCTTGGCAAATAACATAGGGCGAGTAACCACGACGATTAAGTAATAACATGACCTTTTCATTATTATCTAATCGTTGTTGAATCGCTGTTAATAGGGGGTGTGATAAGAGCTGATCTGGTAATGCTGTTTTGGTCATGTCAATACAGGTTATCGAAGGAAGTAAACTTCCTGTTGCTCGTTTGGGTAAATGGGTATAGCTGGAGCTAGCTGGTGATTCGCGACTATCTTTTTGATAGGTTAAAAAGGTAGTGACGCTAGGCGTTGCAGAGCCTAGAACCATGGGGCATTGATGATACTTGCAACGCCACTCTGCTAAATCATGGGTAAGATAACGGGGGTGATTATCTTGTTTATAAGAGCTGTCATGTTCTTCATCGATAATGACTAAACCCAGATTCTTAATGGGCGCAAAAATAGCAGATCGAGGTCCAATAACTAAATTTGCTTTTTGAGTATATAAAGCACTCCAGCCTTCATCACGTTGTTTAGCAGTTAAGCCGGAATGAATAACAACAATATGATCGTGAAAGCGTTCAGAAAACTGTTCACGAAATTGAGGTGTTAAAGAAATTTCCGGGCAACAAATAATAACTTGTTTACCTTGTTGTAAAACAGCTTCTGCCAAACGAAGATAAATCTCTGTTTTACCACTGCCGGTAATGCCATGGATTAAATGTTTTGAAAAGCCATTCATGCTACAAACATGATCAAACGCTTGTTGCTGTTCTTGATTAAGCTGAAGAGGGGAGGGGGTAATCGTATGATTACGCTTAAGATCTGTTTCACGAAACGTTCGTTTGCCAATAATACTTTGATAGGCTTTGTAAAGAGTTGTGCGGTAAGTTTTAGCAAACCAGTGAATCCAATCCATTAATTCGGGTTGTAAGGTAGGTAAATGATCTGATTTGTTTATGATAGCTTTTAAATGTTTAAATTCAGAATGATTATAAATCGCTACAATCAGACCTTGAAGTGTTTGTTTGCCAAATGGAACATAAACATGATCACCTATAGTAAGCGTATCCTGTAGACTCTCAGGGATTAAATAATCAAAGGTTCTATCAACGCCACGAAAAATACAAATAGATGCAATAGACATCTTTAGATTGTAACGGAAAACAACAAAAGATTCAGTAATGTGAAATAGATGGCCTTTGATTAAAATAGCTATTACATAAAAAAAGGACTTATGAGATAGTTAAAAAGTGGTTGAAAAGTGAAATTTTTTGTCTCTAAAAACCGATAATAAAGTATAAGCCTAATAAAAAGGCAAAAATGATATAAACTAAAACGAAAAAGACAATGATAACATTAGCACTTTATGAAAACACAAAAGATAAACTTTGGAATTATTTTACCAAAGGTAACGTAAGCTGGAATTGGAA
>PBEQ01000026.1 GCA_002719695.1 bacterium
AAACCAAATTTTACAGTTGTTTGCTTAGATAACTTTTTACTTGCTCCCAAACGAAAGCGAATTCTTTCTCGTAGGCGAGTATCTTCTTCTTGATTTTCATATTGAGTTCGTAGTCGAAGATCTCCTTTGAATGTCAGGTTACTTTCTGCCTGCAACGTTACATTAAAACTAATTAGTAGTGTTGAAAAAATTGCATAATTTAAAAATTGTTTTTTCATAAAAATTCCTTTAGTTAAGTTTTGAAATCAAAAAATGCACAGTTTTGTAATTTAATTAGTTTTTATATCCCTCCTAAAGTAAATATCATAAGAAAAAGAGAAAAGGTTTAGATTTGAATTTAGGATTAATAACATCTTTATGTACCTTGCAATAATTAAAAGTTACATAAAGATGTTATTTATAGTTAAATTTTTTTATAAAGTCAATGATGAATTGTAGGTATTTACTTACTATGTGAATATTGGGTTTTTAGAAAAAAAAAGACATGCACTTAAGCATGTCTTTTTTTAAATTTTTATGTTTGTAACTAAGACTTAAGTGCCTTGGCTATTAATTGATCAATTTGGTTAAAGAATAGTTCTTCAATTTCTTGGTATTGCTTTTGTGTTTTTTCATTTAGTTGAAATGTTGTAAGACCAGCAAAATCTAATGATAAATCAAAATTCTTACTTGATTTAACTTTTATTGTTTTGTTAAATATTTTTTTACCATCTTTATTTCTAACAATTAAATGAGCAATTACTCCTAACTGGGTGTTAGGGATAATAAAAAATCGTTTGCTTTTGATATTAACAAACTGAAAATTAAATGCTGCAACTGCATCAACATTTAGTTCTTTTGCTAAAGCAATTGCTTTTTGTTTGCCATCTTTTAAGTTTGGAGATTTGGATTTTTTAATTGTTATGACATTTGTATTTAAATCATGAAATTTATAAGGATTTGGAGTGTAGTAATTTAGGGTTTCAAAAACACCAGGGTCTGTTTTAAAATTTTCTGGGTTTAGATAAAAACGGTTATCTTTAAATGAAGCAACAGGAACTACCGTTAAGCTTGATTGATCTATTCGGGTAACAAGTTTCTTTGTTATCTCATCAAAATATTGTTTTTCTTTTCCTTCAACAGCTTTTACTAATGTATTAAGGGTTTGGGATTTTTCTTTAGTAGCTTTATTTAATAAAGATAGTGCTTTTCCAGTGCTAATTTCAGTCTCAGAAACATCGCCACGTTGAAATTGCTTTTTAGATACATTTTTAATTTCTTGGTCAAATCGTATGCTTACAAGTGCGATATTATCTACTTCTTTAAGTAATTTAGAGTTGCTACAACCCGATATAAAGAGCATCAATGAGATTAATCCAAGAATGAAATAGTTTTGTTTCATAATTACTTCTTTTAATTTTTTTGGTAGCGGGGGCAGGACTCGAACCTGCGACCTTCGGGTTATGAGCCCGACAAGCTACCACTGCTCCACCCCGCGATGTATCTTACATCCTATCAAAGCATTCTTTTATATTCAACACTATATACTACATTAATCCGTATTAAACTGAATAGGAATTGTGTTATAATAGTAAGAATGTCTATAGAAGAAAATGAAGAAAGAATTATTTCATCAAAACCACATGTTGAAGATCAACAAGAAGGAAGCTTGAGGCCTCAGTTATTAAACGAATTTATTGGTCAGGGTAAGTTAAAGAAAAATCTGTCCGTTTATTTAGAAGCTGCAAAAATGAGACAAGAATCAATAGAACATCTTATGTTTTATGGTCCTCCTGGTTTGGGAAAGACAACATTGGCAAATATTATTGCAAGAGAAATGAATGTTAATATTAAAATTACATCGGGACCTGCTATCGATAGGGCTGGTGATTTAGCTGCTATTTTAACAAATTTAGAAGTTGGAGATGTGTTGTTTATTGATGAAATCCATCGATTAAATCGTAATGTTGAAGAAGTTTTATACTCAGCTATGGAAGATTTTGAGCTAGATATTGTGATTGGAAAAGGACCTGCTGCTAGATCTATTCGACTTGATATTTCTCAGTTTACTTTAGTGGGTGCAACAACAAGGATAGGATCGTTATCAGCACCTTTAAGAGATCGCTTTGGTATTATTGAACGATTAGAATTTTACGAAGCTAGGGAATTACAATCCATTATTATGAGAGCAGCGGATATTTTAACTATGTCTATAGAGCAGGATGCTGCATTGCAGGTAGCTAAACGATCACGAGGCACGCCTCGGATAGCGAATAGGCTATTAAAGCGTGTTAGAGACTGGGCTCAGGTCAATGAAATTTCTGTCGTAACACCTCAAAATGTAGGGAGTATTTTATCAGAACTTGGTGTTGATGATATTGGCTTAGATGATATGGATCGGTTGTATTTAGATATTTTGATTCGTAAATTTCGCGGTGGTCCCGTAGGTATTGAAACAATTTCTGCTAGTATTTCTGAAGAATCTGGTACAATTGAAGATGTTGTGGAGCCTTATTTATTACAATGTGGTTTTATAGAAAGAACACCTAGAGGAAGAGTAGCGACTCATTTAGCTTATTCGCATCTAGGATTAGCTAAACCTGAGGTAATTTCAATGCAATCACTGTTATTTGATACATGAAGGAGTTATTAAAATGAAACACTTAGCAAGAAAACATGCTATAAAACGAATGACTAATGAAACTAAAATTGAACTATCATTTTCTGTTGATGGAAGTGGGCAGTCTTCTATCAATACAGGAATTGCTTTTTTTGATCATATGTTAGATTTGTTTACACGTCATGGATTATTTGATTTGCAGTTAGTTGTGAATGGGGATTTAGATGTTGATTTTCATCATAGTGTTGAAGATGTGGGCATTTGTTTAGGTCAAGCGTTGCATAAATCATTAGGAGATTGTGTAGGTATTACTCGTTTTGCTGATGTTACGGTACCAATGGATGATTCACTGTGTCGTTGTGTGATTGATATTAGTAATCGACCATTTCTTAAATTTAATGCAACATATTCCCAAGCTAAAGTAGGTCAGTTTGATACGGAATTAGTACAAGAATTTTTTCAAGCATTTGTAAACAATGCAAGAATAAATTTGCATCTTGATATGGATAGCGGTATTAATACACATCATCAAATTGAGGCTTGTTTCAAAGCATTTGGTGTTTGTTTAGACAAGGCAACGTTGGTTGATCTTCGTAAGTCAGGAGTTCCTTCAACAAAAGGAGTTTTATAATTAATGACTGATATTTTTAATGAAGAGCAGATTCAATCTTCTGTAAAATCATTAGCTCTACAAATTTATAATTCAAACTTTAATCAACTTGTTTTTATAGGTTTGGGTGATAACGGTTCTATTTTAGCAAAGCGAATGGCAAATGTATTGTTAAAAGAATTTAATGTTACTATTTTAGTTGGTACGTTGGATGTAACCTTATATAAATCTCATGATAGTAAGGAGCATTTTATTACTATTGGAGAAACATCAATTAATTTTTCATTGCAAGGTAAAACAGTTGTTTTAATTTCAGATCAGGTTAATTCTGGTAAAACGATGATAGCTGGTTTAAATGCTTTATCTGATTATGGTGAACCGTTAGAAATTAAATGTTGTTCTTTGATTTATCGTGATTGTATGACGCGTCCAATTTATTTTCATTATAAGGGGAAAGTGATAGCAAAAGAAGATGTTCCGTCATTAAAAATTTCTTTTTATGAAAAGGATGGAGAAGATAGTATAAAGGAAGGTCTAAATTATGAAACCCATGTTTAATGTTGTATGTCTTGAGGGCATTACTTTAGTATTCTACTATGGTTATTATATTGATAAATTTAATTGATAAGGAGATAATGACATAATATGACATCATCTAAAAACTCTAAGAAAAAGCAATCAGAAAACAAAAACTGGAAAAATTCAGTTTGGTACTTTCTTGTTGGATTAATGATTCTTTCTATTGTTACAACGTATTTTAACGAGCCTGTTGGCCCATCTCAAGTTAATTTTTCTGATTTTATTCAAGAATTAACACAAGGTAATATTCAAGAAGTTACTATCAGACCATCAGAGTCTATTATTATTGGAAAAACAGGTTCTGGTACGTCATTTAAAACATATTATGTTAATTATCCTGAATTAATGAATGAACTGCGTGATCAGGGTGTATCTATTAAGGTAAATCCTGCGGATAGTGGTTGGGTTTGGGGTGTGTTTTTGCAAGCATTTCTTCCTTTCTTGTTAATTATGTTGTTGTGGTTTTTTATTTTTAGACAAGCACAAGGTATGAATAACCAGGCGATGTCTTTTGGGAAATCACGGGCTACCCCATGGGATAAAGAGAATAAAGAAAAGGTTACGTTTAAGGATGTTGCTGGTGTTGATGAAGCGGTAGAAGAGTTGGCCGAAATTGTTGATTTTTTAAAGAAGCCTGCTCGATATAAAGAGATTGGAGCCAAGATTCCTAAGGGCGTTTTATTAATGGGCCCTCCAGGTACAGGAAAAACCTTATTAGCCAAAGCAATTGCGGGTGAAGCGGATGTTCCTTTTTTTAGTTTGTCAGGTTCTGATTTTGTTGAAATGTTTGTGGGTGTGGGAGCGTCTCGAGTTAGGGATTTATTTGGACAAGCAAAAAAGAAACAACCTTGTTTAATTTTTGTTGATGAAATTGATGCTGTTGGTAGGCATCGTGGCGCTGGTTTAGGTGGTGGTCATGATGAGAGAGAACAAACATTAAATCAATTGTTAGTAGAAATGGATGGTTTTGATCCAACTCAAACTATTATTATTATTGCAGCTACCAATAGACCTGATATTTTAGATCCTGCCTTGTTACGACCAGGACGATTTGATAGACAAGTAACGGTAGATAAACCTGATTTAAATGGTCGTGTTAATATTTTAAAAATACATTCAAAAAAGAAAAAGTTTTATAAAGATGTTGATTTGGAAATTATTGCTAGGGGGACCCCTGGTTTTACTGGTGCGGATTTAGCTAACTTGATGAATGAAGCAACGTTATTAGCTGCTCGAAATAATCAAAAATCTGTCTCGATGAAAGAATTGCAAGAAGCTTTGGAGAGAGTTGTTGCGGGACCTCAACGTAAGTCTCGTGTGATTAGTGATCATGAAAAAGAAGTGATTGCTTATCATGAAGTTGGACATGCTTTAGTAGCGGCTTTTGCCAAGAAAACAGACCCTGTTCATAAAATATCTATTTTGCCGAGAGGGCGTGCATTAGGTTATACGCTACAGTTACCGGTTGAAGATAAATTTTTGATGACACGGGATGAAATTTTAAGTTCTTTAGAAGTTTTAATGGGTGGTCGTGCTGCTGAAGAATTAATTTTTAATGAAATCACATCGGGTGCATCCAATGATATTGAACGTGCAACACAAATGGCACGTTCATTTGTTTGTACATATGGTATGTCTAAGAGTTTAGGTACTCGCAAGTATGGCGGCTCTCAAGAACAGGTGTTTTTAGGTAAGTCATATGGTAGTGATAACAAAGATTATTCAGATGGTACAGCAACGTTAATTGATAATGAAATCAAAGAGCTTATTGATATGGCTTATGATAGCTCAATGAAAATTTTAACTAAGAATCGTAAAAAACTTGAAGAAATTGCAAAGATCTTACTGGAAAAAGAAACAATAGATAGGGATGAATTTTTAACATTATTAGAACAAAAAAAAGCGTCTGTTCGTAAAAAAATTAAAAAGGTAGTTAAAGATGTTGTTCCTAAAGCGAATGATTCGGAACCACCTATAGGATTATCGCCAGCTTCGTCTCCTGCTTAAGTTATAAAGAGACTTTTTTGGTGACGTGTAAGCTATAATTAGGTATGTTAATCTAATTGATAAATTGTTATTTGTTTTTATGAGGGAGAAATTTTAATTAGTATGTGTTTTGATTTTGCTTGAAAGTTCTCTTACTGACAGGGTGTACCAAAATGAGCCTATGACGCATACTGCTATTTGACCTTGAAGTGCGGGAGTCATTTGTGGAAGCTTTTTCTTTTGAGCAAGCTCATTTCCCAGGCAATCAATAACTCGAGACGTAGCATATATTCCCCCTGCAATTATCTTATTTGCTGTTGGGTCGTCTGAAAAATCATAAATCATGGATGGGATAGAGCAAAAATTTCGTAATGATGACACAGTACTATATTTAGCCCACATGCCCGGATTGTTTGTTAAATACTTAAAACTAAATCCTTCTCTTGTAATTGGGCATACTATACCTCCTATAATTGCCCCCGCAAATAAACTTCCAGTTTTTAGAGTGATTGCATTTTCAAAAAAAAACCATAGCAAAGCTTGGTACTTGTTTTGTGCTACAACTAAGCAAAAATTTTTGATTCTGTTTTAATATGGATGGGATAGCACTTAGATTTCCGAAAGCTTTTGTAATTTTGAAAAGATCAGGTGGCTTTTGGTCTTTATAGAATCTTAAAAATTCAACTTTCGCAGTTGTTGTTGCATTCTTTAAGATGTTTTCATAGATTTGTCCCAATATCTTAATTGTCCCTTGTTCTCTTGATAAAACTCTTATGGGGGAACATAAAGCACTGCAAAATGCAACTCTGAAAGATATATTGAATGGGTCATTAGGGTCATCCCCATTCACTCCCAAAAAACTAGTTATATTTCTGAAAGATGTTTTTAATGGATCATTAGAGGGATTTTTTTTAGGTGTAGGTTCATGATTACCTGAGGGTTTTTTTAACAAAGTTGTTGATTTGTTATTTTTAGTTGGTTCTGCTAAAAGGACTAAGGATATTGCAGATAAATTTGTCACAATAATGACTCCTATATAAATTAATGCTTTTAAATTTTTTTTCATTTAAAATGCCAAGAATATGGTGAGAAACCAAAAAAATGATAATCTTTATTAAGATTGTTATACTTTATATTGTAATATTTATAGTTTTTTTGTATTAGGAATGGTTGTTAGTATGATTTATTTTAAAAAAATAACAATTATGTTTTTTTATAAACATTATTGTTTGCAATTTATATAAAATTTTCTTTTTATTAAATACTAACTTGGTATTTTTATTGATTTTTTTTTATAAATCTTTAGAGGCTATTACAGGGTTTGTTATGAGTTCTTTATTTTTATATTCAAGTTTAGTTAACTTTAATGTATTTACTCTTATTATAGCAGAGAGCTTTAGTAAACCAGTTGCTCTCATTTCTGGAAAATTAGTCAAAATCATGATAGGTGGGGTAGTTCTGATTTTGGGAGGTTTATTAGAGCAGTGCTGTTTTTATGTTTGCTTGGTTTTTTTAATTTTGATACATTACTTTCAAGACCAATCAGATGGCCGCTAATCTTTAATTTGGCGTTGTTTTGTAGTAAAGCTTTGGCAGCTAAATGTCTTAAATTATAATTATGAATAAGGACTTGATTTTATTTTGTCAGGAAATATGGGTAAAGGATTATCTATAGGACATGTAGCTAGTCTTGTTGGTGTTGGAGCTGCGGCTTTAAGACTTTCTTCTATTAAGAATATTTTTCGTGTTTCTTATCATCCTAGTGTTATTAGCGCATCGTTGGGAAGAAATTATCTTTTTACAAAGTTTACGTTATGTTCTGGTTCTATGTTATCATCATTACCAGATACTTATAGAGATTCGAAAGGTGTGCAAATTTTAGCTGCTATTATTTCTGGAGTATTTTCTATGATTCCTCATCATATTTTTGTTAATAATGTTGATAGAATTAGTGATCATCAAGTTCCTTTCAGGCTTACTTTCAATGTGTCTTGGAAGGCTATGCTTTGTAGAGGGGCTTATTCTGGGGTTATTCTTGTAGAGTCTATGGGTTTTGTTAATTTATTAACGTTCTTTAATAATGAATCTATGAAGAGTAAACCTTTAAATATTACTAACGAAAAATGATGAAGTAGATTCTAATTTTTATAATTTATGTTAAATTACATATATGAATCGTAAATTTGATATTGTTGTTGCACATGATTCTAATAATGGAATAGGTTATGCAAACCAACTTGCATGGCATTTACCAGAGGATATGGCATTTTTTAAGCAGTTAACAATGGGTAAGCATTATGATCATAAACCCAATATAGTTATAATGGGCAGAAAAACCTATGAATCGATTCCTCAAGCGTTTAGGCCTCTTAAAAATCGCATTAATATTGTTTTGACACAATCTAAATTTAACGTATCAGATAATGATACTATTATAGCAACATCCATTGATAATGCTCTTTTTCAAGCAAATACTTTAATACAATCTGGAGATGCAAATCAGATATTTTGTATTGGAGGAAAAACCGTTTATGAAGCTATGATTTCAAATCAATATTGTCGTTATTTATATGTTACGGTACTTAATAATGAATATCAATGTGATGCTTTTTTTCCAGAATATAATCAGATATTTGAAAGGATTAATTGCTCAGAAAAACAAACTAGTACATCAGGAATTACATATCAATTTCAATTATGGCAATCAAAACAATTTAAAACTAATTAATAAGTTTTTTATTGCTTATAGGGATAGGGATTGATTCTTCAAATGCATCATCGATAATTTGCGGTGTTATAGCAATAACCAATTCTGTTTGATCTGTTTGTGATTTCTGGGATTTAAATAAAACGCCAAAAAATGGTAGCTTTGAGATAAATGGGAAGCGAGATTCTGTATCAGAATCAGAAGAGTTAAATAAGCCTCCAATTAGAACGGTATTTCGATTTTTTACATAAACAGTTGTATCTACTTTTCTAGTTCTTAAAACAGGAATATCATTGTTTTTGCCACGGTATCCGTTTATATAACTAACTTCTGGAATTATCTTGATTTTAATTTCTTGGGTAAATGCATTAATTTCAGGTAATATTGATAAGTTTATTCCTGCATTGGCATATTTAATAGATTCTGCAACAGATCCACCTGAGATAGTTAGTTCTGTATAAGGAATTCTGTCTCCAATAAATATGGTTGCTTCTTGACCATGAATTGCTTTGATTTTTGGTTTAGCTAGTACTTTTGCTTTTCCATCATTTTCTAATAGATTAATTACAGCTGAAATACCAGAAATAGTAGATTGATATGCAAATTCACCTGCTGTTTCTGTAATATCTAGTCCAATGCCGTAAGTGTCAGACCAGACAACACCTAAATTATCTAATACTGATTTTGTAATTTCTAATATTTGAGCTTCTAGGATAATTTGAGGAATTTTTTCTGAGTCTAATTTTTGGATGATAGATGTTAACTTCTCTATTTTTTTTGTATCTGCGGTTAAAATTACAAGGCTTTCTTGAGTCTGAATAACTTCTCCAGCAACTAGATATTCCTCTAAAATGGGTTTAATTACGGCCGATTTAATATTATTTAGCCGAATAATTTTAGTTTCAAGTCGTGATGGTTGATCAAGTGCTGCTTTTCCTCCAATCATAATGGTTGAATCAATAATTTTATAGGACATACCTTGTGAGTTTAGTACAAAATCAAGGGCATCTATAATTTTTACATCTTGTAATGTTATATAAATTTCACCTTGTAAAGATTTATCGGTTACTAAGTTTAAATTACCTTTTTGAGCTAAAATACTAATAACATCTCTAAGATCTGCTCCCGCTAAATTAAGAGAAACTGTTTTTTGTAATTTTTTATTTAAGATTTTTTTACTTGGTTTAGCTTGTGTTGTAGGGTTTTTTTTTGTTTCATTTATACGAAAAATTTTAAGTAAGGAGGTGGTATTTAAACCATTTTCACCTATTGCATAAATATTAAATAAATATTTACCAAATGTTTCAAGCTCAAATACTTCTGAGAATCCTCCTCTTGTATCAAGCTTTACAATTCTGTTATTAATGAATAATTCCTTAGTATGTTTTGTTTTACCTGTTACTGTAATTAGATTTTTGTACGTAACAAAGTTGTTTTCAGGATTTTGGATAATAATTTCAGGAATTTGATAGTTAATTTCAGAAGACGTTTCGGATTGAGATAGTTGAATTGTTTTATCCGATTTAAGAAATACTGTACGTTTGATAGAAACTTTTTTGTTGTTGCTATTAGTCGCTACTAAGTTAAAATCATTATAATCATTAACTTTTTTTAGGCTAGTAGTATACGAAAAACGTCCATTTTCAGAAAAAGGGACTTCTTTATTATTGATTCTAAATGCTTTAGCACCCGTTAATACGCCTGTAAATGTAATAACTGCATCTGAAGAAATAAAATTATCGTTTGGTTTAGTTAACATGATGGATAATCCTTCTAGATTATTATCTCTATAAAAAATATTTCTACTAATCGATGTTTTGCTTTTACCGTCATTACTTGTACTAATCATATAAAATGTTTCGTAATCATTTATTTTTGTTAGTTTGTATGGAAAATTAAAGTATCCTTCTTGAGTTACATTAACAGTTACTCCATTAATGGTTAGTTTGTTTGATCCAGATAATTTTCCAGAAAACATAATGTCTGGAGATGTAGTAATCAAATTATTTTGAGGAGAGGTAAGTTTAATGAGTGGTTTTTTTGTTTCGCTTTTTGATTCAACTTTATAAAATACTTTTCGGGCAAGTTTAACAATTTCTCCTGAAGGTGACGTGGCTGTCAGAATAAAATAATTGTAGCGATTAATATTTGTAAGATCTTCTTTTACATAAAATTGGCCATTTTTATTTAATGGTATTGTTTTATTGTTAAGCGTTAATACTTTTGTGTTTTTTGCAGTTCCTTTAATTAATACTTTTTGTTTTGTTGTTACTGTATTGTCAACAGGAGATATAATTGTAATTATTGGTTGGTTTGCAATAATACTTGAAAAAAGTATCATTGAAAGCATAATTTGTTGAAGTATGAATTTAAAATAGACTTTCATTCAAAAATTTTTTCCTCACCTAATTTTACCATGATTTTTTCTTTTGGCGTTGCAATTTCAATATATTTTTTTGTTATAGCCGTAATTTTGAATGAATTAACGGTATCGCCTACGTAAAAGATTTTTTTAAATCTAGGAAATTGAATAACAACAGATGGGGATTCTTTATCCCAAATAATACCCATCACTTTAAATGATTTTTCGCTAAATGTTTGTGTTTTATTAATAACATCAATAGGGTTGGGGTTAAAGGGATCTCGAGTAAAATAACGTTTTTCACTAAAGATAGCGTTTGGAAAACATAATTGTATTAAAAGTAGCAAAGCAGTTAATTTGAACATTACTCTAGTCCTTTAAGTGACATTATCTCTAGTGTCATATCAAGAGATAACGTTACTGGATTTAGTGATTTTCGAGATAGTTTAAATGATTTGATTGAAATTGTTTTTTGAGACTCTTCAATTTCATAAATAAATTTCATTAAATTAAAAAATGTTGTAGTGCCTTTAAATGAAATAGGATGACTTGATAAGTTATATGATAATTTTTTTGATTTTGAAAAATTAACATCTGTTACTGTGATTTTGAATTTTTCAGCTATTTTTGGTAATTCGCTGATTGAATACCTTTCTACTTCTTTTTTGGAAAAAAATAGATTTTTTTTGTTTGAAAGTAACATATTTAGCCGATCTTCTTCTAGTTTAATATTTTCTTTACTAGCGGCTTGTTTCTTTCTTAAGTTTAATGATCTGGAATATTTTTCAAGTGAGATTTTGGATTCAGAGAATGTTGAGATATTTGGTATGATTAGACTAAATATAAGTTGTATTGCAATGATTACTGTTATCCCTAAAAAAAAGTATTGTTGATATTGTCTTATAATATCTAATTTTTCATCTAAGTTTTCGATGTTAAGTTTTTCTTCTAAATTTAGATCGTCAATAAAGCTCATTTTTCTGCCTACTCAAATTGTATTTCAAATTCATTAATTGTACTTTTATTTTTAGAAGAGGTTTTAATTTTAGCTAATTTAACATTTTTATATTGTTTTTCTAAAGAAGAATAAAAATTATAAATAGAATCTTTTAAATATGCTTCTCCTTTAACAGCTACTTTATTATTTTTAGTATAGCTTATCGATGAAAAGGTGATATCGGTTGGTAAAATTCCAATTAAGTTATAAAAAAATAAATATTTGGAATCATTTTCTGATCGAATTGTTTCATAGTAATCAATAGTTTTTCTGATATTTCCAAGTTGTTTCTTTTGTCCTGATTTATCGCCTCTTTGAATGATAGTAATTTGCTTTTGTGTTAGTTTAAGTTTTTTTTCAATAGAACTTATTTGATTGCTAATATAAATGTTGGCCGCTAATATGGAACCAATGGCTATTGTAGAAAGTGTAAGGCTTTTTAATAAAATTTCTTTTTTAAATAATGGCGCAATTTGTTTTTTTACTTTTGTTAAACTTAATGTTTTATTGACAGGTTCATAGTATTTTAATGCTAATCCAATAGAGGGTAAGAATTGTTTCTTAACTTGGTCTTTTTGTTCATCTGTTAAGTTATCATTGTTAAATGAAACTGTTTCTTTCATATCATACTCAGTAATAGATAATGATAATTCTTCCTTTAGCTTATTTAAAAACGAATTAATATTGTTATTTCGATTAAAGGATATGCAGTTACTGGGGATTTGAAAGTTAGGATATAAGTTAGAAAATTCTAAAAAAAGCTGTTTAAAACTTGAGATATAAGACTCTACAAATAAATCTTCTTCGAGAACTTCTTCAATATTATTTCGAAATGTTCGAGATAGTAATACATGATTTTTATAAGTAAAATTAATGTCAAAATATTCAAAATCAAAATTTAATCTTAGTGTGATGTCAGTATTTTTAGGGGTATTCCATTGCATTGCTCTAAGTGTTCCTAGAGGTGCTAGATCGATTGATACTAGATTCATATCTAGTGATTTAGCTAAATCTTCTATATTATCAATTAAATCTGTATTAAGTGCTGCATATAAAATAATATCTTTTTTCTGAATGTTTTCTGTTTCATTTTCATTACTATCTTCTGATTCTGTTTTTTCAGGGTTTATATTAGGGCTAAATTTTTGAAAACTAATTTGGCATTCTTTATTTTGAACAAGGGGAGATTGAATCGTTAAGTTTTCTAATTTAACGTTTAAGTCTGTATCTGGTTCATGCGTTAGTATGGTTGTTTTTTTTAAGAAAAATGTGTTATTCAGTGCTATTACAATATTTGTTGCATTAAATTCATTATCGTCATCAATAGCATTTGAGATCTGATCAGCAATTTGCTCGGGATCAGCAATTAATCCTTCTATTATTGAACGAGGAGGCATGCTTATTTTTTTGTAATTGGTTAGTTTGTAACTTTGATTTTCTTCATTAATTTGAGATAAATAAATATATTCCTCTGTAATTTCTATTCCAATAACATTTTGTGTAAATTCTTTGGCCATATTATTGATCTTTTAACGAGTGAATGATAATTTCATTATCAAAGGATCTGGTGATAGATGCAATTAATGTTTTGTTATATATTCTACTATTTTCTGGGTTTAAAACGGAGGCTGAGGCATTGATTGTTACAAAACCAGTATTAATGTTTCCTAAAACTGTAACTGAAAAACTAACAGGATATTCAAAATAATCCAAGGCAGATGAATTTCTATTAGTTTTATAAAATGTTGAGCTATCTTCTTGAATCCAATCGCTATGCACTTCGTTAATATCCCAACTATTACCACGCCTAAATTCATAAATAGCATCTTCTAAGCCAGCTCTTGCAGCGTAAAAAACTTGTGTCGTATATTGATTTTGGGTAATCATTTGGATGCGCATTTGTATTAATTTCCAGTATGTAACAGAAATCATTGTTACTGCTAAAATTAAAAAGGTACTCAAAATTAAAATGCTACCATTTTCTACTAATTGGTATTTTGCTTTCTTATGCATATTACTTAAGAATTTGTTTGTTCAAATTGCTTAATATTATCTAAAAGGATTTCTTTTTGAGAATCTGTAAAAAACTTTTTATCTAAATTATTGATGTATGCTATTGCTTCTTTGATGTCAATCATACTTAATTCAAGTAGTGTTATACATGTCTCAATAATGGGATCACTGGCCTTGAAGATCGGGTTTTTCTTGGCTAGTTCTTTTTTGTTAAATTTTGGAAATATATAGTTTAATGAATTAAAAAATGTCTCGTCAAATAAAATATCAATAGCATTAAAATAAGATTGATCAAATTCGAGAGTTCTAAATGCATTTATGAATACAAGAGACTTAAATGTGTTAATGAGTTTAGTATCAAGCATTATTTTTTTATTGGATGAAACCTCTGCTTGGTCGATAATGGTCATTTGGTAATTTGCGCTAGGGGTATAGATAACGCTTAAATAGTAATCATATGTTTTCTTAACGTTGTTAGTAGTAAAATTCCATTCTTTTTTTGATTGATTAAATTTTCCGTCAAATTGGGATTGTTTTGCTGTGGTTACGGAGATGTTTTTTTTATCATACATGAATCCTTTATACGTGGTAGTAACTTTGTTTAATGTTGAGTTTTTTGTCGGTAATACGGGTTTTGATTTTAGGTCTTCTTTCTTATTGTTACGTTTTAAAATAGCTTTGCCCCAGGCTAGGTCATGGGCTTTATTGTTTGAATACCCTTTAAGAGATAGAAAAATAGGATATTTATAAGAAAATATTGATGGTGTTTTTGGCGAAATTAATAATGGGGTATTGGATGTAGCTGTTTTGTTTTTTTGTTCTATTCCTAGTTCAATATTTTCAACTTTAATTGATAGTGAAAAAACAGGAACTTTTTTTGAATCAGATGTTGCTTTTTGTACTACTTTCCCACAGCTTCCCAGCACTAAAAAAATAGAAATATGAATACTAATAACTAAAATGTTTATTGGAGATTTCATTATTTTAATTATAAATGATTTCAATATAAGCCGCTATAGAAAACATAATAATTATATGATTTATGTTATTTTTATTAATAACCATAAAAAATCGTTACATTTTTTTAAGTTTTTTAAACGTATACTTAACTAAGATGAACCATTTTGATATTAATGCTGCAGGTTTTCCAAATAACAGTGTTCAGGGGGATGCCAAAAAGCACTCTGATGACGTTTTGATGCAGTTAAGCACCATGGATAAATCAGTAAGTCGCTTATTTAAAAATATAGCGAATGATGTCCAGCGCTTCTCTAAAATATTACTTCAAGATAATTCAACTCAAACAAGCCCTCTAAAGTTAGTGAAGTTAGCAGAACAATTATGTGATAAGCTTATGGAATCTCATTCAGAATTAGTTGAAGAGTTTTCGCCAGACTTTAAAAAATTGCGAAAACAGAATCAACAGCTCTTATTTTCTGATTATATTTTAGCAGCTAATTATTTTGTTGGAGCTAGTTCAAAACCAAATTTATCTTTGGAAGGAACTGAAGGATTTAAGACTAGTTTTGTTTCTTCATTAATGCCAACAAATCAATCTAAAAAACATTTTTTTTTAACGAGTGGGTTTCAAAAAATGGGCTCATCATCTGAAAATGATATGGTTCGTTCAAATAGTTTATCAACTTCAATGGTTTCTAATTGTGATAAAGATGAGATTATAGAGTTGATTAAAGTAATGGTTGGTAATGGCTTAGATACTACGGATGATTTAATGGCTTTATTAAAACTTGTAAAAGAATTGGGGATTAATATTAGTTCGCTTTTAATGATAAAAGTAGCTGACTGTATTCAAGATTTTGTTGAGAAAGAAGCGGTTATGATTGGAGATCCTGGTCAGTTAATTCAATTGGTTCATATTGCTTCAGATTTTTTTCAAGGTGATTTTCAAAATCAAATTAATATTGGTTCTGTAGAATCTAAGTTAGCTGATATGCTAGCAGGACAAGATAGATCTAGCCAGTCATCATTAGGACTTGAGATGCGTGCATCTAATGTACTAGATATTACACCTGTAATTGATAAAGATTTAAATGTTGATGAAGTAATAACTGATGTGGATCATGTCAATGAAAATTTTCTTAAATCAACGTTTAAACAATCACAAGATTTAGGTATTACACCGAATCATGGACAAGCTGAGTTAAGTAGAGATGATAAGGTAGCTAAAATGAAAGAAACCGAGTTTGGTTCAATGCCAAAAAAGGATGATCATAACCATGAAATCAAAGAGTCTAAATTAGATGATGTTTATGACTCACTTGCTGGATCGTTACATGCGATTATTGAACAAAATGAGTTAGATTTTAGAAATGATATGAGAGCACTTTTATTGCGAGTTTCAAAACAAGTTTTAAGTGATTCTATGGATGATTTTATTTAAGTTTTTTTGTTAAATAGCGTTCAAGTGTGTATTGAGCTCGAGTAAAAATAGACATGGTTTTATCAATTGGTTCAACTAAAATAGAGTATACGTTAAGCCAGTTTCCTAGTATCACGTCTTTAAAGACTTGATCTCCAATAATGGCACACTGTTTTAGATTAAGGTTATAGGTGTCCGCGAGATGTTTTATAGAAAAGGTGAAAGGTTTCATAGCAAGATAGAAGCCGTTGCATTCAATTTGAGAGGCTGCTCTTGAAACGCGTTTTTTAGATCGATTATTTGATAATAAGTAAATTTGAAATCCATTATCTTTACACTTTTGTAACCAGTTTAGATGCTGGATGGATAAATTGCGTTGTTTGTTAGATAGCAAGGTGTTATCTAAATCAAGAATGAGGGTTGTAATCTGCTGTTCTTTGAGGAATTCCAGGTTTATATCCCAAACAGCTTCATAAGCTTCTTTAGGGATTAATAGTTCTTGCATAATTAATGTTATTTCTTTTAATGATAGAAATCGTGTAGTCATATCAAATTTTTGAATTAATATCACTAATTTGTTTGTAATGAACTTTCATTCCTATGGGATTTGCAATTAATTGTGCAGTAGATTCAAACACGGTATCAAGTTCAATTAATTGGTGTTCTTTTAGTGTTTTTCCAGTTGCCGTTAAATCACAAATTATATCTGACAATCCGGTTAAAGGTCCTAATTCTATAGCTCCATATAGTTTGATAATTTTTACTTTTTTACCAATTTTTTCAAAATATTTCGTTGTAGATTGGGGATATTTTGTGACAACTTTACAATGATGTTTCAATGTTTGAATGGATTGGGTTTTTAAACCTGCGATGACTAATTTGCAACCTCCAAATTTTAAATCTTTTAGTGTATAAACATCAGGTTCTTGTTCTAATAAAACATCTTTTCCCACAATGCCAAGATCGGCGGCTCCTTGCTCTACGTAGGCAGGAACATCCCAAGGACGAACGGTTAATAATTTGTAAGTTTCAGATGTATCATAGGTAAATAAGCGTCTAGATTCTTCAAAATCACTGGGGAAATGAATGCCAATTGCCTCAAATCGTTTTATGGTTTCTTTTAATAAGTACCCCTTAGGTACAGCAATAGTTAATTGGTTAGTCATTTTGAAATCCTATTTCATTTAGGTTAATTGCAAATCCAACAGCAGATAGTGAATGGCCAAACTGAGCACATAATGAGTCGTATTGTCCTCCAGATGCAATTATATTTCGGTTATGTTTGCTGTAGGCTTCAAAAATAATTCCAGAATAATAATGGAGTCCTTTTACAAGACCTTGATTAATCATTATAGGGATTGTTGAATGAGATTTTTTTAAGTTAGCTACAAGGTTAGTTAGATTTTCTGAATCTGGATCAATGGTTTCACTGCGTTCAGGTATTTTTCCATATGTTATATAATCACCTTTAAGTAAGGCTTCCTTTTTTTCTTCAGATAACCCTTTCATAAAATTAATGTGGCCAATATCAATACCAATATCAGTAACATTGAGTGTTTCGAGTCCCTTAATGCAGGTTGATATAATGTCAACTATGCTAGTTAAATTAGTGTAACCAAAAATTTCACAACCAGCTTGAAATATTTCTGTATCGCTATGATTTTGGTTTGATTTTCTAAATATAGGTTCGGTGTAGCATAATTTTAAGGGGGTTGATTCAGCATTCATACGTGTTGCTACAGTTCTTGCAATAGGTGTTGTGTTATCAGGCCTTAGTAATAATCGATTACCCGCGGGATCAAAAAATTCGATACTATGTTTTTTTTGAATTGGACCTAAGCCTTTTTCTAAGTTTTCAGCAAACTCAATGGTTGGTGTTTTAATTTGATTAAATCCATTTTCTGAAAATAATGATTGCAATTTAATAATATTGGCATTCAAAATTTTAGTGTCATTGGGTAAGTAATCACTAATTCCTTGTGGCGTTGTATAGGTTGTCATAAAGGTAGTTTATCATAATTTTCTTAATTTTTTAGCGCTATCTTATTACTAATATGTATTTGTATAATTAATTATGACTTGATAAACTGTAATTCCCTTGTGCGCGTGTGGTGAAATTGGTAGACACGCTAGACTTAGGATCTAGTGCCGTGAGGCATGGGGGTTCAAGTCCCTCCACGCGCACCAACTAATTAGCTCTAGCAATTCCTTCAACGGATATCGTTATACCAATATCGTTCCCAATAATTAATTCTCCAGATTTTAATGTGTTATTTTCATAAATATTATAATCCATTCGTTTTATATTACAGGTTGCTTCAAATCCGATTCGTTCATTATTCCATGGATCAATGATAGGGCCTTTTGTTTTAAGAGGACAGGAGATGGTTTTAGTAACATCTTTAATTGTTAACTTTCCTTTTAATGTGTACGTGTTAGATTCATTTTTAATCGCTTTTATTGAGGTAGATTTAAATGTAATTGTTGGAAATTCGTTATTATTAAAAAACTCTTTATCTTGTAAGTGATTATCGCGTTTTTCATTTTTGGTATTAATAGATGCTACAGATATCGTGCCATTAAGATACGATTTTTTTAAGTTTTTGGGATTCCAAAACAAGTCAGCATCTACCTTGTTAAATGATCCATGAACCTTTGTCACAACCATATGAGAAACTGTAAACCCAACATTTGAATGAGCAGTGTCATATGAAAATGATTTTGCATATGTAAAACTGTTTAGTAGTAACATAATAATAGCGATACGTATTATTTGTTTGAAATGAGCCATAGAAATTCTCCTAAATTATTTTGGAATAAGATTAATTTTAAATGATTTTTTATTATTTTAGCAATTATTCATTTCGATGGTATTGGCTTAATTATTTTTTTAGTTAGTAATATTGGATGCGTAATGGTTATGATAGTGCAGATTACGTTTTAATAGTGTGGAGTATTTGTTCTGAAATTTTTTCTGATGCATTAAGGTTGCTACTACCTTTTTGTTTAGTAGGATTTTGCTGGAGAGCTTTTTCTAGAATCTTTATAATGTTCTTTGGCTGTCTATTTTCACTAATAACTAAAGTATCTCCCATTAGTTTTTGCTGCTCTTTAAAACGTTTTAGCGATGATTGAGGCCCAAATCCTTCAAAGCAAATAACCGTTTTTCCAAGATACAACGCTTGTTCATTAGCTGTTCCTGCTAGTCCAATGATACAATTTGCTTGGTTAATCAGTTCTTTAAAATGAGTTGTTAAGTGAACGATGCAGCCTTGTTTTGGTGATTGTAGATATTTTTTTGTAGGATTGTAAGACCATTTGGATTCTTGGGCTATTTTTTGAATTGTTAATGTTTGAGGTAACGCACACACAAAAATAGGGTTAGATGTTTTTTGAAAAAATGCTTCACAGATAGTAAGTATGTGTATTAGATTTTGATAAGCTTCTTCTCTGGAACCTGGAAGTAGTCCAATTACAGGGGCATTTGTGGGATTATTAATAGCCTTTTGTTTTGTTATTAAAGAGTCCATCATTGGGTTTCCATAAAAAGATGCAGGAAGATTGTGCTGATTAAAGCTATCGGTGGTTGGCATGTCACGCGGAAATGAGTGTGTTGCTAGTTTTCGGATTGCCCAGCGTTCAAGAAAACTATGGGGCATAAAATGATCAGATTTTGCGGTTGGTAGAAAAAAGGTAGGTGTTTTACTAAAACTTGCTAACCACAGGCAAAATACATCGCCAACAGCGATTGTTAGTGTATTATCAGGGATGGCTTTAATTGTTTTTATTTGGGTTCGGATATGACTCATGAGGCCTGCTTTGATATCTATTATGAGATCTTTAATAGATCGAATGAAGCCTCCTGATGGGAATGTCGGGTTTTTAAGTATGGGTTTTATCTGATTGTTTGAATAGGCTGTCCCTTCTCCTACTAGAGGGCAGGCTATGATTGCTGTGTGTGGCGTTGTTTTTTGGATGGCATGAATGAGGTTCATTGCAATGGTATCTTCTCCATGCCCGTTTGAGATGATTAATATTGACATAGTTAAAGTTTAGACTACCTTAGGTGCTCTTAAAAGAATTTTTGTTTTAAGCTATTTTGATTAAGAGGGTTTAAAGCAATTAATTGAGTTAGGGCTTTATAAAAAGTGGGGTTTAAAATTTAATTGAAACTTTTTGGTTTTAAAAACCGATAATATAGTATAAGCCTAACAAAAATGGTGAGAATAATATAAAATTAAGCGGTCAAATAATGCAAAAAATAATCAAAATAAAGAAATGTATGAATAAAACACTTACTCTTATGCATGTTGTGTGGGGTTGGCTTCCTCCTGTATTTTTTAATATGTCTATTTCCCTACTTTAGGGGAAGTTAGTACCTGATTTTAGTAATTACTTTGTGACTTAATTCTAAATTTTAATTCCCTCTAGATAACTTAATAAAGAACACCACTACTCGGTGTTTTTTAGTTTGTCACATCAAAAAATAAATAAATTAAAAATATAAACAATTAAGGCATCTTTTTACTAAGAAGATGAAAGGAGATATTAAAATGAATTGTATAGTAAGATTAATATGTAAAAACTGAACATTACCACAAAGGCCAGCACCAGCACCAGCACCAGAAGCCCTATTATTTCAAAATTTACCAAGAGATGTAATTGAAGCAGGTGTTTTGTCGTTTTTAATTCCAAATAAGCAAGTAATTTTAGTTACATTTTTATCTAAAGCAACTTTTGATTTAACTAATCGAGATGGTTTTATTAATGAAAAACGCCAAGTTTTTTTTGAGAAAAGAGAAGTCCATTGTAGATATATAGCCTCTTTGAATGTGATGGCTCCTGTTAGAGATTTGGATCCTGAACCTTATAGCACTGTACGACCAACTTGGGAAGATTATAGAGAACTTACTGGTACTAGTAGCATAGATTCCTGTATCGATTGTATGAATAAGACATTTTTGGAATCAGGAGTATCACCTATACAAGATCTTAATAGACGAGCAGGTAGTTTAGCGTTAGTCACATTTGAAAACATAATAGGGGTTTAAATATGCCAATTCTATATCAAATTTATGTTTTAGGAAGGCATTTATGATGTTTATGGCAATGGTGTTTCGCCATTGCCATTAGATAGTATTATGCTCTTCATAATGAAAATTTTGGTTAGACTTCATAACGGTTAAAGAAAAATGTTATTTAAAATGGCAGTAACCTTCTAAATTTTTATCATATGGTATTATATTTTCAACTATGAACCGTTGTTTTCTTTATTTAAATAATTTTTTTTCCAAGGGATTATGGGTTTCTGTTTTAATGGGAAGTTTGCTGGTGTTATTATCAGGGTGTCCTAATCAATTTGAACAATTTGAACAATATTATTTTCAAGATCGTTTTATTGATGCTGTGATTTTAACACAGCAAGATGATGTTTCAGTTGAATTTTTACAACAATTAACTAAATTTTTAAAACGTAATCAAAAGAGGCTCAGCAAGAATTTGTTGCTTGAAATACAGCAGTTTGATGAATCTATTTCTGATGAAGATGTAAATCGTCTTAAGCGGTTATTAATTTCTTTAGATAAGTGGAAAATAACATTTTCAGAGTACTCATTGGAGTATGATACATTGATAACGGCTATTAATAAGGTTATTGAGAAATATATTGCAAAAAAGCAATTTGATATTACGTTTTTACTGCATCATCATCGATATCGTCAAGCTCGTTCATCTTTGGAGGTATTGCAAAATCAAAAACCGCTGTTACCAACACAAAATAAATTATTAAAACAATTAGAAAACTATATTGTTAGGCAGTTGTTTGTTGATCAAATTCGAGTTCATGACAATCATATTGATGATTTTAAAGATGAGAGTCCTCAGGATCATTATTCTAATTACCTTAAAAAAGGAGAAACGTTATTTCAGTTATCGACAGATGTTCCTGTAGAATTTTTTAGACATTTTGAGCATTATTTTAACAAGGAAAAAAGTGATGTTTTATTTTTAAATCAAGATACTAATCAAATGATGTTATCTCATTATCGGTTAGTATGTTCGGTAGGTGTTAATGTAGAGAAACAATTAATTGAAGAACGAAAAGAGATTGAGGATACGTTTTTAGTCCAATTTAACTTGCATGCTGATTGGGAAGAATATCCAGTTTTTTATGAGTTATTTACTACTAAAACGATATATTCTGCTTCTGTTAATGCCGCTGTGTATTTAGCTAATGATGTTGTGGGACATTATATATTTGAAGTTTTTTATCCAGTTGAAACTGTAAGAGTTGGAGAGTTTTTGTATCTATCGAAAGATATTTTAGAAATGGCTTATTCTCAGCAGTATAAAGGGTATCGTAAGGGTAATATTATTAGAGAGGAGTCTTATTATTTGCAGGAGGTTCTTGATGATGCTGCCAATGTTTTGGTTGTTAAGCTGTTAAACACAATTGATCGTGATCCAGATCCGTATTCATTAAAAAATCCTTTGCAAATTGATTAAATAAGGAAAATTTAATCAAGGCGCTGGTATTTGATACTCTAAATCCAATTGTTATAACAAGTGTAGGAGGATATCTGGAACCAAATCATGGAGATGAAAAAGAAACAAGGTTATGTGGATTATTCGGAGTTGGTGTTTTAGTCGTCTAGAAAATTATTTAATTTAAGCATGTATTTTTTTTAATCTTATCCAAAAAATAATAATATTTATGGAATAAATTTTTAAACAATATTGATAATCTACTTAATTAAAACCATCTAATATGTTTTGATGTTTAAGATTTTAAATTAAGGTGTAATTAAGTTGACATATCCCAAAAATATAGGAGTTAATTATGTCAAAAAACCATAAAGCTATGGATGTAAAT
>PBEQ01000027.1 GCA_002719695.1 bacterium
ATTTTGTACTTATGGTACTCCCCTACTTTATTTTAGGTGCAATTTTAAGTGCTTTTCTACAGTCTTATTTAAAAACAAGTGTTATTACGAATTATATTAATAAAGGATTGGGACCCATCATTAATGCTTGTTTATTAGGTGCTATTTTACCAGGATGTGCTTGTACAACAATGCCAATGATAGAAGGCTTAAAAAGCAAAGTTAAACGCTTGGGTACTATTAGTTCTTTTCTTATGGCATCGCCACTTTTATCACCTCAAACGATTATTTTAACGTATGGATTACTGGGGCTAAAATTTACGCTTGGACGAATCCTTTTTGCTTTATTAGGATCGATAACCTTTGGTTTTATTTGTCAGCAATTACAAAATAAGAATATTTCAGGGTTTCATGGCAATTACTTAAGTCATAACCATAGTCATCATCATGGTTCATGCACGCATACTAAGCATGAACATTCCTCACCTTTTTTTAAAAACCTTTGGAAAATTTTTGATAGGCTAGGAAAATATTTTTTTATTGGGATGATCTTAGCGACTCTTTTAACAATTTTAATTCCTAATGAAGCTATCCCTACATACATTGGCTCAGCTGGCTTGTTATCTTTCTTACTTGCCTTACTGATTGGCATTCCACTTTACGTTCATGAAGGGGAAGAAATTTTAGTGACATTATCACTAATTACCTTGGGATTGGATAATGGACCAGCTATGACATTTTTGTTGGGATCCATAGGCACGTGTATTCCTACAGTTATCATGGCTCGTGAAGTCATTGGAAAAACCCCTTCACTATTATATGTTGTATTTTGGCTTACTTTTGCTCTAGTTTCTGGGTTAATTTTTCAATTTATGTAATATATAACTAAATATTTTTTGATTGCAAACCTCTTTTTCACTTAAAAAAAATGATTTAATTTTTCTTTTTTAATCATTAAATAATTTTGATTATATTTATTTGATGTGATTCGAATTGGTTTTCGTTCTATTACCTTTATCTGATGCTTTTCTAACCCTGCAACCTTTTTTGGATTATTGGTTAAAAGACGAACACTTGTGACATGGTGATCCGCTAAAATATAGGCCGCAATATCATAAGAACGTAAATCAGCAGCAAAGCCTAATTCTTCATTGGCTTCTACTGTATCATAACCTTGCTCTTGTAATTGATAGGCCTTAATTTTATTTTCTATTCCAATCCCGCGACCTTCTTGCTTTAGATAAATAATCATTCCAGCCTCTTCTTTGGTTATTAAAGACATTGCCCGATTTAATTGGGCACCACAATCGCACTTTAATGAGGAAAAAACATCCCCCGTAACACACTCTGAATGAACTCTTACGTAAGGAGCCTTACATTTGTTGATGTCACCATGAATTAAAACTAAATGTTCTTTAGCTGTTTGAGAATCGATATAACATAAAAACTTAAACGTACCATATTCTGTTGGCAAATTTACAGAAGATGATTTTTTTAATATGTCTTTAAGATCATTTAAATTTTTATTAGAGTTAACGTTTATCATTACTTCACCAGCAATTTTATGCTTAATTAGCCTACTAATAAACCACAAATTGAATTTTATCGCAACTTTATTGCAATAAGAACAAAACTTAGTTAACATAATTTAGTATTTTAAACGTTATTCACATTACAATTAGTAGGAAAAAAACATGAAACATCTATTAAATTTTATAGCTATTACAATATTCATTATAATCTCACCACTATCTGCATATGAGCAACAAATTCATGTTCATGGTAAAGCTGAAGCTTCATTGATACTTACTCAGACTGAAGCTGTAATTGAAGTTCGGATTCCGGCTATATCGATTCTAGGATTTGAGCATTCTCCTCAATCAACACAAGAACAGCAATTATTACAACGAGTATCAAAATCCTTAAAAGAGACTCCCTTATTTACATTTATACATCAAAAAGGGTGGCTTAAAAAAAATGAGATATTAACAACTAGACTATCAGAAAACACCGTAAATCTTGTTGTTAATAACAAAAAAAATCATAATCAGCATGGTAACTCTCGTGATCATCATGAACATAATTATCATAATAACCATCAAGGCCATGATCATTCATTACATACCCCATCTCTCGAAGAAACTCATGCTGAAATTATTATAAAAAAACATTATGTCTTTGATTCAAATAAATCTATTAATAATTTAGATATTCATTTATTAGATAACGTTCCTGATCTACATGAACTTAATTTGATGCTTATTAGTAATGATAGGCAAATCAACTATACGATTAGTCGTGATAACTCTATGGTTAAACTTAATCCTATTTAATAACAATGTTAAATATAAGGTTTACAATTTTGAAAAGACCAGTAATACTATTAGCTACTTGAAGTAGGATTGAGAGGATTATCTAATGGCAAATAGTGAATCAAAATTATTATATATTGCATCGATGGCGTGTGTTTTACACTGTCTAGCGACACCGTTTCTAATTGTTATTGCGCCTTTTTTAGGTAGTTTTTTTGAAAATCCTATTATTGAATATTCTCTTTTACTTATTTCTCTTGTTTGCGGTAGCTTTATTATTTATAAAGGTTATTGCAGCCATAAAAAATTGCATTTATTTTTCCTTTATTTAATGGGCACCGTTTTATGGGTCGTGCACTCTGCATTTGAATATCATGATATCAATGGCGCAAAAATTTATTTTACTATTGGAACTATGTTTGTTTTAAGTTCTTATTTTTTAAGTCATCGTTTAGTCAAGTGTTGTCCTTCTGAATGCTGTAATGACTGATGTCACTTGTTCGGTTTGATAATTTTCTATTAAATTATCCATCTGATACTAGTTTCTCACTGCAAATTAAGAATCTCATACTTGAAAAAAATAAGAAAATATTTATTGAAGGCCCTAGCGGATGCGGAAAAACTACTTTTTTAAATGTTATTACAGGCCTTACTAAGCCTGTTACGGGCAATATATATGTTTTAGATACAAATATCACTGCGCTTAATCAAGTAGCATGTGATCGATTTAGAGTCGATCATTTTGGAATTATATTTCAACTATTTAATTTAATTCCTTATCTTACTGTTATAGAAAATATTATTTTGCCATGCACATTTTCTACTCAACGACGTAAAAAGGCACTCGCTAATAACAAAACGTTAGAAGAAGAAGCTCGCCGATTATGTACTGAACTTGATATTACTGATTCTTTACTTAATAAACCCATCAGCCAATTAAGCATTGGTCAACAACAACGTGTTTCTATTGCTCGAGCAATTATAGGACAGCCCGATATCATCATTGCAGATGAACCAACTTCTGCGCTTGATGATGATAGAAAAAATCAATTTATGAGCTTATTATTAAAAGAATGTAACACATATAATCTAGATCTTATTTTTGTTTCGCATGATACATCATTACAATCTCATTTTAATCAAATATATCATTTAGAAAATCTAAATAATACTCACTCTAACAACGATCATGTCATTACTTAAGCTTACATTAAAACGTCTGTTTAGCAGAAAAGTAACATCGTTATTGTTAATTTTATCAATTGGTTTAAGTACCCTGCTCTTAGTTGGTGTACAAAAAATTAAACAAAGTGCTAAAGATAGTTTTAGTCAGAGTCTATCAGGAACAGATCTTATTGTGGGTGCACGTTCTGGAGATACCCAATTATTACTTTATACTGTTTTTCGACAAGGTCAACCCATTGCAAATATGTCTTGGAAAAGTGTTAAAGAAATCCAAACTTTTCCTGAAATTAGTTGGGTGGTCCCCATATCACTTGGAGACTCCCACAAAGGGTATCCCGTACTTGGTACAACATTACCATACTTTAAGCATTATAAATATGCCTCTAAACAACCTCTTAAACTAAAAACTGGCCGCTTATTTCAAGATGTTTTTGAAGTTGTTTTGGGTTCGGAAGTTGCAAAACATTTAAACTATAAACTTAATGATCGATTATTTTTAGCCCATGGTATTGCAAAAGGAAATCTTACCATCCATAAAAATTATTCTTTTAACGTTGTTGGTGTTTTAAAGCCAACAGGAACTCCGGTTGATAAAACACTTCATATACCGATTGAAGGTTTTACAGCACTTCATATTAAAGGAGATAAAAAGACGATAAAGACATATGATTTAACACCAAAATCAGTTACTAGCTGCTTAATTGGATTAACGTCAAAAATTAGTATTTTTTCAGTTCAAAAACAAATTGTTAACTGGAAACAAGAACCTCTTATGGCAATTATTCCTGGAGTAACGTTATCTCGATTATGGGATAATATTCGTACTATTGATACTGCTTTTTTTATTATAACTCTCCTTGTTACTCTCATTACATTTATTGGATTATTACTAGTACTTCTTATTTCATTACAACAAAGTAAACGTGAATTAGCTATTTTACGAACTTTAGGGGCTCATCCTTTACAATTATCATGGTTACTAATACTTGAATCTTTATTTATTACAACAAGTGGTGTTATTTTTGGACTGGGTCTTATGAATAGCTTCGGTTATGCTCTTAAACCTTTTTTTGAAGAAAAAATGGGTCTAATATTGTCATTTAATGTGTTAACTTTACCAGAATTATATTTAGCATTATGTATTATTTTTATTGGAATTCTTACGAGCAGTATTCCTGCATTACTAGCCTATCGAAAAGGGTTGTCAGAAGGATTTGTTTCTTTATGAACGTGGCTTTTTGCATACTAAGTATTGTTATTTGTTTAACAAGTCATGGTTTTGCTAACGATGTAACAGACGTAACATGGGAAATAATGAGCAATATGAATTATGAAACAGGAACGATGCCAGCATCACTACGATTACTTGATAATCAATTAGTCGAAGTTGCTGGATTTATTGTTCCTTTAGATGACTTTAGTTTTGATTATGTTAAAGAATTTTTGTTAGTGCCTGATCCAATGTCATGCATCCATGTCCCTCCGCCACCTCCTAATCAGATGATCCATGTCAAAATGAAACGAAAAATCCCACTAAATATGGATTATCGAGGTGTAGCAATTAAGGGTATCTTAACCTTTACTGAACCTGAAAAAGGTCTGTTTAGCTATGAACTTGCGGGTATTTCTGCAGAGGAAGCTGATATTGAATTTGATGACCCTTTTATCGAGTTTGATGAGTATCAATTAGATGATACTGATTTAGAGGGTACGTTTTTAGAGGATACCTTTTCTGAGTTATAATACCCATATTTCTGTTTTAATATATAGAAAGTTTAAATTCAAATCTAGAGCTTATCTGAATAGTATACAAACCGTCTTGATGAGCATGTTAAACTCCCTGATGCTTGCAAAATCTCACTAGCTGTTTTAGGTATTCAACATGGTTCTTCGGTAACTTTATCAACAAACCGCTCCTAACCCACGTCGCATAATCATTCCCATGTTACCTCACTACAAATTTAAGATTAGAAAGGAATCCTGACAAGGTTCCTTTTGTGCCGAACCAAAACTAGTAAAAAATAAGTAAATCTATTTTAAAAGAATCAGATTTAAAAGAATCAGAAACACATCCCAAAATCACTCAATCAAACCTGTCTATAACCCTGTTTCATAATCAAATATAAACTAAAAGTAGCTGTCTCATAAACGATCGTTTATGACCTACATTTTTTCCTGAACAATAAGGTATATTACTTAAGTATCTTTGGAATAATAAAAGGATTCATAACCAATGCTGTTGCCATTCCGACTAATGAGGCACCTGCTTCTAAGCAGGCATTAACACTAGCTTCTGAGTGAATACCCCCTGTAGCCATAACGGGACACTTTATATTATTTAGTAGGCGTATGATTTCTAATGTTCTTGGAAATAAACTAGGGCCACTTAATCCGCCACCACCCTTGCTAATAGCCTTACTACTTAAACCAATTTCACTGCATAATCGATATGTTGTATTTCCAGCATTAATCATCATCATATCAAACTGACTAATAATATCTGCTAAATTTAAGAGATCTTCATTGGTCTGATCGGGTGATAACTTAACGCTAATTACACGCTTGGTTTTAGATCTTAGTTCTCTCAATACATTAGCTAACTCTTCTGGATTATCAGCTAAACATTGCCCTGATTCTGTATTAGGACAACTAATATTAATTTCATAATAAAATGGAAATGTATTAGTCTTAATATGCGTTTCATAAATCATAAAGGTTCGCCGATAATCATCACTATTATCGCCTCCTATACTTAACCCGATAGGCCTTTGATATGCTAGTAATGAACTTGCTAAAATAGTTTTAATCGTCACCTCAGCTCCTTTTCCAGGTAATCCGAGCGCATTAATTAAACTAGGTTGATTATTAATCATAACTTCTTGTAATCGAGGCCTAGGATTACCCATTCGAGGATGCGTCATCATTGTCTTATAACAGCCACCACCAATTCCTAACTCAAAGAAAAATGATAATAAATCTATATTTGATTCGTAAGCTGAAAATGTTAATGGATTTTTAAATGTTAAATTGTAAATATCTACTTGATTATTAACGTTATTTGAATTGCTTAAGTGTCTTATTACAGGCCAGGCTGGCTTACTTAATTTTAGTAGTATATGGCCACTTTTTACGATGCCTTCTAAGTCCTTCGGCTTTAATACTATTTTTCTAGCAGTAAAAATCACTATTTTTATAACGTTGCGAATACCTTTATAACAATATCCAAATAGATTTATCCACATTAAGAAGTAGTGTACCATATTCGCAGATACAAGATGAAACAAAAATATGATGTACTAATTATTGGTCAAGGAATAGCCGGTTCATGTTTAGCATACTTATTACTGCAACAGGGTATTTCTACACATATTATTTCATCCCCATTAAAACCAAACGCATCTCGCATTGCAGGAGGTTTAATCCAACGTATTTCTGGCAACTTTTTATCCTTACCAGATCTTATTCAAGATCATTTTGATGATGCTGTATCGTTTTACAACAATCTAAATTCCGTTTTTAAAATACCCATCATTCAAAACTACCCTACTTTTCGAATTTTGGATTCATCACAACTTAAATTATGGGAAAAGAAATGCTCCCAAAAACGCTATAGCGCCTATTTACCGCTTAATCTTTCACCATTTTCAATTAATCAAAAAACTCATCAAGCTATTAAATTTAATGAAACATATGTTGTAAATACAGAGTTATTATTAACGTTATTTACTAACTTTTTTATCAAAAAAAATATGTTAACGCTTTATACACTACAAGAACATGAACTAACCTTTAAAAAAGATCGTGTTGAGTTTAATAACATAACGGCTAATTATATTATCTTTTGTGTGGGGTCTTTCTTAAAAGAATGGTCTTTATTTAAAAATTTTTCAATGACTAACTCAAAGGGTGATATTTTATCACTAAGATTACATAATCCTGAAAAACAGGTTATTCAGTCTGATAAATGGCTAGCACCAGCAGAAGATAATTTATTTAAATTTGGCTCAACTTATGAGCAAGATTCAAGCCTAGCTCCAAAGAAATCTAATTATTATGAGTTATGTTCATCATTAGATCGTTTAGGATTTTGTGATTATTCTATTCACAATATTGCATCAGCACATCGTTGTACCTTTTATGATTATAAGCCTAGCATGGGATTTTTAAGTTCGATTCCACAGGTTGGTATTTTTTCAGGATTTAGTTCCAAAGGCTATATCACAGCACCCTCATTAGCTCAGCAATGGAGTAGAACATTTCCTGGTATAAAAACCAAAGAATTGCTTCCTCATCGTTTAAATCGACGTTAACAACCTATTTTTGTACTTAATAACGTTTATTTTTTTCAAATATTGGGTATATATAATTAGAGCTAATTATACTTAAAAAAACTAGCTCGTAGTAAAGAATTAGTCAAATTAGTGTTGGGGGGCATAATGACGACGTTATCTTACAGTTCAAATTATGTTTTAAGTGTGATTGGAATTTGCTTGATCTGCTTTAGTACCAGTATATTATCACTTACGGTTACCATGCCCGCTTCTTCAAATTCGGACCCACAATCAAATAACGAAATGGATGTAAATTATACATCGTATATTACTGAAACAGCAGATTTAAGTAATGCAATTGCAATCACCTATTTAGGTTATGGGAATCCTCAATTAAATCCATTTTCTCCCATTTTTAATATTAGTAAATATGTTGAACCCCAAAGTGTTATTCTTGAAGTTGTTAAAGAAGCATTATTTTATCCAAATCCTTTTAGTTTAGCCCATGATACGGTTCAAATTGGAATCGAATTAACGAAAGACATTGTAGAAAATTCTCTTGAAATACACCTTTACGATATGAAAGGATTTAAGGTTTTTGAAGCATTTTTTCAAGATCAGATTTTAGGTGGTAGTTATCAAAAATTAAATTTTTCAGAAGAAAGTTTTGGCAAACCCATTCCTAAGATGTCATCAGGTGTTTATGTTTATTTATTAATGCATGAAGGCGAGGTATTAAGTAAAGGTAAAATTGTGGTTAAACCGTGAGGATTTCAATGACGTATTTTAATACTATGTTTTGTTTTTTAATGATATTTTTTTCATCATCCGTAATTGGAAATAATTTTGCGGTTATATCTGATATGGGGGCATCTGCTCAAGCTATTGCAATTGGTAATATTGATGGTTCTAGTAGATCTGCTAATGCTATCTTTTCAAATCCTGCCGGTTTATATCGAGTTCACTCATATTCTTTAAGTTTATTTCAAACAACCATAATGAATGAAATTGATTATTTAAATATCGCTTTATGTAAAAATACTAAATTTGGAAAAATAGGACTTGGCTATTACTCAGCAACTGTTGATAATATACCGTTTACAGGAATTCATCCTGATACAAATGAATTTTATGTTAAGGAACAATTCACTTATAATAACTTAGTTACAAAATTAGCCTATCAAAAACAACTTACAAGACGACTTCAACTAGGTCTAAACCTTACAAAATACAAAGTACAGTTTCATGATGTTAAGGCAGAAGGTTATGGAGTTGATTTTGGTATATTACGAATTTTTAAATACTTTACCCTATCAACATTTGTTCAAAATATTAATAAGGGTACAATTAACTATAAAGATTCCTCAGATGACACCTATAATGGTTCTGAAACCGTCCCACTCTCTGTAAGTTCTTCGCTACGAATCATATTATGGAATTTTATTGTCTATCCACAACTTAAATATCAGCAAAATGTCTATCTTCCATCGTTAGGAATTCAATATATTCCTGGTTTTTTACCATTTTTAAAATTTAATGTAGGCTATCGAGAGTTACTAGATTATACAAGCCAAAAACATTCTCGAGCGTCATTAGGATTTGATTTAAGGCTTTTAAATCTTATGTTTCATTATGCCTATGAACGAAGTGATTATATCTTACACGATCATATATCTTATTTTTCTTTGACATATGATTTTAGATTTAAAGATTCTGCAGTTTATGGAAATTTTAAACTATCATCATTACTTTTCTTAATACCAGCCTCTTATTTACTTATGTTATAAACTAGCCTTGTATGTAAATTATTTCTATAATAAACCATTATGACATTGGCAACACCTCCAAGTGCTATGGCTCAAAAAGCCCTTGATTTTATATCATCATTACAGGAAACCATTTGTAAATCATTTTTAACGTTTGAATCAAAAGAAGCTTTTTTTAACGATGTCTGGGAAAGACCTCATAATATGGGAGGTGGTATCTCCTGTATTTTTGAAGATGGCAAGCTTTTTGAAAAAGCAGGGGTTAATATTTCTGCTATTTCAGGATCATTTGGTTCAGAAAAAGAAAAAGCCATGTTTTTATCGTTATTAAAACAACTACAATCCCCTGCAATTAACCTAGATCAAGCACAGTACTTTGCTACTGGAATAAGTTTGGTTTGCCATCCTATTAACCCGTTTATTCCTACGACTCATATGAACTATCGTTACTTTGAGATTCAATCTTCTGAGTCAACACTCTGGTGGTTTGGGGGTGGATGTGATCTAACGCCTTACTATTTAGATTTAAAATTAATAACACATTTTCATCAATGCTTAAAAGCTGCCTGTGATTTGATTGATCCTCATTATTATCCTATGTATAAAAAAGCGTGTGATACGTACTTTTATTTACCCCATCGACACGAACATCGAGGTGTTGGCGGTATTTTTTTTGATTATTTAAACAAACAATCTCAAGACCATTACTTTCACCTTATTTCAGCATGTGGAAATACATTTTTAGAGTCCTACTTGCCATTTATAGATACCTACAAAGATAAAGATTATGATGAAGATGATACCTTGTGGCAACGCTATAGACGAGGTCGCTATGTTGAATTTAATTTATTACATGATCGAGGAACAAAATTTGGCTTACAAACCAATGGTAGAATAGAAAGTATCTTTATGTCTTTACCAAAGCATGTTTTATGGACTTATAACGAAGCATTACTAACTCATTCACACCAAGAGCTATTAAATGTGATCTCTTCTCCTAGAGACTGGGTTTAATCTATAATTAATGACTTCTTTTTCGATCGCTTTCTGAAAGTATAATCTTTCTGACTCGTATCGATTTTGGCGTACACTCTACAAGCTCTGAATCATCAATAAAACTTAAATATTGTTCTAAGCTCATTTTTAGAGGCGGCGTTAAAATCACACTATCATCTGATCCGGAAGCCCTCATATTTGTTAACTTTTTAGATTTTGAAGGATTTACAACCATATCTTCTTCGCGACTATTTTCTCCAATAATCTGTCCTTCATAAATATCAACGCCAGGTCCAATAAAAAGCCTTCCTCTATCTTGTAAATTATCAAGAGCATAGGCAATACTTTTACAGGTTTCTTTTGAAATTAAAACACCACATTTTCTAACTTTAATATCACCTGTATGTTTTCGATAATCTAAAAACTTGCTAAATAAAAGACCTAGCCCTTTTGTTTGAGTCATAAACTCTGATTGATACCCTAACAAACCACGAGTTGGTAGTTCAAATTTCAAGTTCACCATACCATCTTGTTGGTCCATATGTTGCATTTGACCTTTACGATTCCCCATACTTTCAATAACAGCACCCATTGCCTCATCAGGAACTTGGATAGTAACTTCTTCAAAAGGTTCTGATAAGGTACCATCAACATCTTTTAAAATAACTTTTGGTCTTGCAACCTGAAATTCAAACCCCTCTCGTCTCATTTTTTCGATTAAAATTGAAAGATGAAGCTCCCCTCTTCCAGACACAGTAAAACCACTATCACCAGCTAGATTTTCAACATGTAATGCCACATCTGTTAATGTTTCTTTATACAATCGTTCTTTAAGCTGACTTGATGTTACATAGTCTCCTTCAAGGCCAGAAAAAGGAGAATTGTTGGCAATAAATTGCATAGAGATTGTTGGGGGATCTACCTTAATTCCTGTTATAGGTTCTGGACTTTCTGGATGTGAAATTGTTTCATTAACACGTATGGCCTCTAATCCTGCTATGGCTACAATATTACCAGCTGAAGCTTGCGTTATTTCTTCAAATGAATCTGATTTAAACCCGTAGATTTTTGTTACTCTTATTTTTTCAGAAACCTTATCTTCTGAACTTATAACAACTTCTTGGTTAATTAAAATTTTACCTTGAGATACTTTACCAATAGCCAACCGCCCCATAAAAGGAGAATATGATATTGAACTTACCAATAACTTAAAAAGAGCAGCTTCATCACAATTAGGAGCCGGTACATTTTTAATAACAGATTCAAAAATCGGTTCCATTGATTCACTCATTGAGTCTAATGATAATCCAGAAAGCCCATTTTTTGCTGATGCATATAAAATAGGAAAATCTAACATGTCATCTGTTGCATTTAAATTAACCATTAAATCAAACACCTGATCAATAGCCCAATCACTTCGTGCATATTGCTTATCAACCTTGTTAACAATAACAATAATAGGTAAATTTAAGGCAATTGCTTTTTTTAATACAAAATGAGATTGTGGCATAGGCCCTTCTTGTGCATCAACCAAAAATAACACACCATCTGCCATTTTTAGTACACGCTCGACTTCCCCTCCAAAGTCCGCATGGCCAGGGGTATCAATGATATTGACTAAATGGTCCTTGTACATACAGGCTCCATTTTTGGATTGAATTGTAATGCCTCTTTCACGTTCTAAATCCATTGAATCCATTAATCGTTCTTGAATTTCTTGGTTATCACGATACATACCAGATGCTTTAAATAACTGATCAACTAACGTTGTTTTACCATGATCAACGTGAGCTATAATTGCAATATTTCTAATTTTATTTTGATCCATAATATATTCCATCATTTTTAATTTGGATGTTGATTGTAGCATAAAAGTTTTATTTATCCTAAATATTTCAGCTACTAATTAATTGTGTTTAGTAATTTTTTTTTCAGGGTATAAAATAATATATGAAAAAAACAATTGATAAACATCTTTTTAATATTTCAGATAAAGTAATACTTTTATATGGAACACCGCTGATTTTATTACCTATATCCTATGTGAAATCATTTAACTTTTCTGAAAAATTATCGCTTGCACTCTTATTTGTTATGATGTTAATTGGCCTTGAATTAATTTTTCGATCACATAAATCAGAATATAAGCGTATTTATAAGCGAAAAAGAAAGGTTCTAGAAGATTTAAATATTTCCTTTTCACTCTTTCTAACACCACAGGTTATTGTTACAAGCATGCTAGCTTCTATTACAGGTGGTATTCTGGGGTTTTATTTTATTCATAATGATATTTTTTCTTTTTTCTCAATTGCACTTATGTTTTTTATTATTATTTTAGGTTTAGAGTTTTTATTTCAAGATTTATTAGTCAAAATATCCTTAAAACAGAAAAAGGTAGAAACAAAAAATAAACCGCAATTTGAATCAAACTTTATTGAATATCTTGGAAATTTTATTCCTCCGCTTCGAATCCTATTAACATACCCAACTGTTGCTTTTTATAGCATTCTTGGATTTTTTCTTACTTATAACTTTTATGACACACGCATATTTTCTTTATGCTTGGGATCACTATGCTTTGCAGTTGTAGGTTATGGTATACATACCTTAACGAGTTCTAAGTAAAATATTTCTTAATCTTTCGACCTAATAATTTAAGACGAAACCTTACTCTCTTACTTTCTAGCATAATTATATCTGAATTAGTTACAACAAATACATTTCTACCGCTTATAATTGGTTTTGAAATTCCCTTACCAACATTTATCTTATCTTTAATCTCGCCATTTTTAATATCTAAAAACAAAATATTGCCCTCGAGATCTGATGAAATGATATATTTATCAAAGTGAACAATTCCAAAGTTATTAAATGGTAGATCCTCAGAAATCCATGAAGCTAATCCAGACTCTTTTTTTAAAGCAATAATCTTGCCTAAACGTTCTTTATTTTCAGATTGTCCTGAATAGGATACTAAATAAAAAAGGTTTTTTCCTGCAATATAGGGACCTTGAATTTTTGTATCACTTGAAAAATATTTTTTCTCCCATATTATTTTACGCTTTTTAACATCTAATAAGCCAATCAAACCATTATTTCTATGAAAGTATAGAATTTCTGAATCAATATTATCAGCAATTATATTGTTTTCTATTGTTACCACTGTATTAAACTCTAAGACATCTTTTTTATTTGATTTTGAAGACATTATTAAACTAGCTGCAAAGTTAGGAACTTTAATATCAACAACTTCATTCTGGTTAGATTGAAAAACGTTCCTGTTATAATCCTGAGTATAAATAGGTTTTAAAATACTAAAGGTTGTTTTTTGCCTGTAGACACCTCTTCCAACCTTTGGATTAAAAATAATAAAGTTGTTGTTTTTTTCAAACAAAGCAAATTCCCCAAACGATATAAGATCATTATTATGAGCTACTACACCTTTAACTTTTTTATTTTTAACATCTATTGAACAATAGTAATGCTTCCCATTGGTTAAATGCTTTCCAGAAAACACAACATAGTTCTTAAGTGATTTGCTAGTAAATTTAATAGATCTTTCAACAGCTATTGGCAACTTGATTATTTTTTCTACCTTTCTATTTGTAATGTCTAATGTTTTTACATTTCCTTTTAAATCTCCAAAAACAAGTTTGGTACCAGATAAAACGGGTGAAAAGTTGGTTGATATCGACGTTGTACTAAAAATATCATCAATACTAAAATCCCATATTTTTTTTATCGAATCAGCATGAATCGTAATTGGCAATACTAAAATAAAACATATAATAAACAAGTAAAATTTTGGTTGTTTTTTAATCATGATAATTTATTATAGTCATAAATAATGCTTAAAACCAATAACAATTTTCATGTATTAGATAAAAAAACACTTATAATTTTTTTTATAACAGTATTTTTATTTATACTTTTATTTCAATTTAGATCCTTTCAAGCATTTTTATCAAAGTATGAAAACATCTTAATTGATTTTCGCTATCGAGTTTCTCAAATTAACGATCAAACTGATAAAATTATTATTGTTGATATCGATGCCTCTTCAATTAACAAACTATCCTTGTGGCCATGGCCTCGAAGTTTTTGGGGTGATGCTATCACCAACATCAATAAATATGGGGCATCTGTTATTGGTGTTGATGTTTTATTTGATGCTAAAAGCTTAGATAATAATGAAGATATTTTATTTTCAGAAGCTTTAAAAAATTATAATAATGTTGTTCTTGCAAGTCGAAAATATATCGAAAAAAAAAATCATTATGAGTTAGAATTATGGTCAAACCCAATTCCTATTTTTGCTAACCATAGCCATTATGGTTTTGTTAATTTTCCTTTTGATCAAGATGGGATTATTCGAAAATCTTACACCACTTTAAAATCAAATCAAACACAGTCTCCAGTATCATTTGATTTTTTAATAACATCACTTTATACCAGTGAATATCCAAACATCACTTATCCTTCTCATGTAGAAAAGTCCAAATTATTTTATATTAATTTTTCAAAATCTAACGGATTTTCTCGTATACCATTTTTTTTAGTGCTTGAAGATCGTGTTACAAACCCAGAAATATTTAAGGATAAGATTGTTTTAATTGGGGCATCAGATCCAAGTTTGAATGATCTTTATTTTACGCCACTAGGCCTTATTCCAGGGATCGATATTCATGCGCATACTATTCTTACATGCTTAGAAGACTTGCATATTAAAGAGTTAAACCCGATTATCATTTACTTACTATTATTTTTTCTTTCCTTTTTAACAATCTATATTGTGCTGAGAGTAAATGGACTTATTAGTTTTTTATCCGTTTCCTCTATACTAGCTATTTACTCATTAATCGTCATGATAATGTTCACTCAGACATTTACTATTATGCCTTGGGCAATTTTTATTATCATTATTTTATTTTCATTTCTAGGATCTATTATCTTTAAATTAATTTTTGAGGAAAAAGAAAAAACATATATTCGAAATATTTTTAGTCAATATGTATCTCCTGAAGTTGTTAATAAACTCATTATGTCTCCAACAGCACTACGCTTAGGCGGTGAAAAAAAAGAAATTACAATCTTTTTTTCTGATATACGTTCCTTTACATCCTTATCCGAGAATAACCCTCCTGAACTTATTGTTTCGCAACTCAATGAGTATTTAGATGCTATGACATTATGTATATTTAAATGGAAAGGAACACTTGATAAATATGTTGGTGATGAAATCATGGCAATTTGGGGAGCACCGCTTGATCAAGATAACCATGCAAAACTTGCTGTTCAATGTGCTTGGGAACAATTAAGCATTTTAAAAGAACTACAACAAAAATGGGAAAAAGAGGAAAAACCTAAATTTGATATTGGCATGGGTATTAATACGGGACATGTCATTGTAGGTAATATTGGTTCTTCAATGCATAAAGACTTTACGGTTATTGGCGATGATGTTAACTATGCCGCAAGATTAGAAGCCATTACTAGAGATTTTTCTGATGATAATCATGTATGTCGTTTTATTATTTCTGAGGCTACCTATAACCTTGTTGCAGACATCTGCACCGTTAAACCACTGGGCGAAATTCCTGTAAAAGGTAAAGAAAATACATATCCAATCTATGAAGTTACAGATGTTACGCTTACAGAGCCTTCCTAGATCTAGAACTTATTTGTTATCGAAAATGTTGTATAGCCCTCTTTAAAATTTGATGACTCTTGATCTGGATTTAAATCATCTGTCATATACACTAACTCTAAGCCAAGTTGAGTATAACTTTCTTTGAAAAATTTTAGCTTTTTTTTCTTGTAAATTAAATTCCAAGTATTTGTAATTTTTCTAGAATTAAACTTATTTGCATCGCTATTATTTTTTCCAAGTGTAAATTTAAGCTTTGAATTTATTTTTAGACTCTTTGAAAGATTGCGAGATATTCTTGTAAAAACCGTCAAATAACGAGAGATGCCAGATACCGAACTTGATGTCTTTGACTGAGTTAGACCAACAGCTACTTTATAATCTCTTGTATTGGCACTCAAACTGCTATTCAATGTATAACTTTTAGAATTGTTTATTGCTGTAATGTAGTCTAAATAATCACTTATCGAGTAAGATACATTTGTGTACACCTTTCCAATTTTTGAGTTTAATGGAATTCCAGACATACCAATCATGATATAATTTAATTGATTATCTAAGTCTTCATTACTCGTTGTTACTGTTTCGGTTTTTCTGGTAATCATTCCTGTAGCACTTAGTGATCCAAATGAATTCGTACGATATAATGAACTAATTCTGTAGGCATTTGTATGGCTTGTATCTGAGGATAATTTCGTTAAATTATCTTGCTCTGTCTCATATGCATAATTTAACATTAATTTTCTATTAAAAATTTTTTGAGTTAATTCGATACTCAACTCCTGCTTATCGGGTTCAATAAATGAATTTAGATCATTATGAAAATTGGGATGAGTATAGTCATGACCTAATTTTAAAATATTATGCCTTGTAAGCAGAGGCAGCTGAATTGTAAAGCGATTACTATACCCCCCCGTTAGGCTTGATTTGACAGGTAAATATTTATTGATTAAATCCTTATATTTACTATCAACACTTAACTCCTCAATACTAATGAGACTTGCTTGGTTATCAGAATAGTAAGCTGCAATTACAAACTCATTTTCTAGATAACTTAATGGAGTAGGCCTTATTTGCAAAAATGCTCCAGCTACATGATTCTCTATTGGGCTAATAAGCTCCCTTGATTCTTCTTGAATAGAGCTAGGGTTATCATAAATTTTTAAATATTGTAGTGATGATTTTATTTTCATGGTCGAAAACTGCAGTTGATACCCTTTAATTTCTTGTTTATAAGTTGGAATAGTTACATTTGGGGAACTAACATCAATAGCATGATTTGATAAACCATTAATGTATCGAAGGGATAGAGATTCCTTCATATTAAAAAATTTTAGGAGATCAATATCTGTATAAAATCCTCGAAATCGTCGGCCATTAACAGTTAATGGTGAAAAATTTTCTTCTATATCGCCAACCTTTATTTTCCAACGAAATTTTTTATCTATTAAATCTGTTTTGATTCTTGAGTAGGGCTGAGTGTACTGAGATCCTCGGTTATCATACAACCCATATGCATCTAAAAAAAATAAATTAGTTTCTATGTTATGTCTAACTGAATAGAGTAGCTCAGACTCGTCTTGTAACGATTGACTGTTATTTGTTTTATAAAAGATATTATTTAATCTTACTTCTGTTTCTTTTTTGTAAAGTTTCTTTTTCTTAATTTTACCTGTTACAAACTCAAACTTTTGCTTTATTTGCGTTCCATCTTTTAAATACCCTATAATCTCTAACCTATTTTTTCCTTGCCTTATTGGAAATGAAGATTGCAAATTTACTAATATCTTTTTTTTACTAATAATTTTTAGAGGTTCATCATTATTTAATGTAGCCGATTTAAATGTCATAGCATTGGGAAAGTTATTTCTTAAAACAAACATCATTTGTTTTTCATAAGGCAATTTTTGTTTGGTAATAAAGGGAGATAAGATTGTAAAATAAGCTAACTCTGAGCGTGTATTTAAAATTGAAAATGGGATACTCACTGCATTATTTTTTGGTAGTGTTTGTAGAAATTGATTATCTTTATAAACCCAAAAATAATATTTAATATTATTTGCATCATCTTCAGGGAAAATTTCTGTTTTAAATAACCTTCTTCCTATTTTATCTAATTCAACAACTGAATATTCCTCTGCATCATTAAATTTATAAAAACATTTAATTTCATAATCTGCCAAATCTGTAATTTTTAATCGTAAAACAATCGGCTCGTTACTGGTAAATTCTCTAGGAGGGTTATGCTGTATATCAAGTGCTTTCAAGGGAGCACTAATGCTCAACAGTCCTAAAAACACAAAAAAAACTAATCTCATTCTTGCTTTTCAAATGTCGCTTTTATACGCTTTACTTGCCCTTTTTTATTACGAAATTCAATCAACACATCTTTTTTTTGAGCTTCATCACTAGCAACAACATAAAGTGTTTGTGATGTTGTCTTAGCTGAACTAATTGTAAAGCTTTCGTTATCTTCTTTTGCTAAAATATAAAATTTAAATTTCCCATTTTTTGGTTCAATCATAATTGTTTGGTTTGGTTTTGTTCTTTTTTTCTTTTTTAACACTAAATTATCAGATCCAGTAATAGTTATTTCTATTGGATCTGTATAAAGCATGTTACTGTCTTTTTCTCTAATAATTCCAGTAACCACATTCCACTCTTGTTTAAAAACCTGTGAAACCAAATTGGTCTCTATCACAATATCTGTTTCAAATGATATATCATCAGGAAAACTTTCTTCATCAACATCTTCTAAAACAGGTGCAACTGCCTTACTAACTTTAACATACGTATTTTCTTCAGCCTCAACCTTTCCATATTGATTTTCAATATCCACCCGCCCTTCTTTAACCCAAACCTCCATTAGATCCTTAACGGAAACATTAAAGTACGTTCCTCTTACTGTTGCTAAAGCATGAACACTTTCAATATTATAGTCAGATCCTTCCGTAACTTGATTCCAAATTGATCCAAAAAACAAAAACAATGAATTTTGATTACTTTTACCCTTTTCATTTTCTAAAAATTCCATCTCTGTGTCATTGCCAAGAAAAACAATCGATCCATTAATAAACATAACCTCTGCCTTACCAGTATCTTTGGTTCTCATTTTATCGCCTTCATAAATATGCATTCCTACTTTTGTAATTTGCCAATCATTCTTGTCTACGTGTTTTATATATACCTCCCCAAATGACATGGTTACTGAAGCAATTGGATCTTTAGATTCTTGCGCTACCGTAATTACCGAGAAAAGTAATAAAGAAATTAAAATGCTTTGCAGTGTTTTCATTATTGTGTAATCCTTAATAAATCCTTTTTATTATCTAATAAATAGCTTAAATCATCCTCGGTTACAGGATTATTCCCTATTGTTTGAATTTTAGTTAATTTCCATTCATCTACTTTTATCTTATTATCATTATCTAAATTTTGCTTAATAAAATATTCTAGATTTTTTCTTAGATTAATATCAAAGCTACCTTGCACCTCTTTACGCTCAACCCAAGATACATCAGATTCTTGAATTACTTTTTTATCGTTATCAAGCTGCTTAACTTTCCAAAAAAATCTACCTGTCTCATTAAGTACATACCGATGCTCTAGTTTATCGGTATCAATTTCGTCTAAAATATCTTTAAAATTATCATCTTTAGATATGAGTAATTTGTATGAAAAATCTGAATCAGAAACCCATTGAAAAACAAGATTTTTACCAATCACCTCTTGATTAAAAGGCTGCACAAGAGTGATATCCCCTGGTACAAGGGTAAACTTATTTATCATGTTACTTTTATGGTTTTCCTTTTGGATTGTCCAAAAATAAGTTACCCCATATTTAAAATCATATTTAATATCGTTAAAATTAATACCATCACCAGAAACTAAAAATTGTTCTGAATCTTTCATATTTTTTTTAGTTGAAATGAGCAAGGTAGCATCTTTTAGTTCTGGCATCCAGACAAATGCTCTCTTTTGTCCTTTAGTTAACTTATCTTTTGGATAAATAATCATAATATCTTCATATAAAACATCAACATCTGAAATACTAATTTTAAATATTTTAGATATGTCTAGCTTTCTTTTCTCACTGTCCAGTATTACAATTTTATAAAATAGATCTGACTTAAACTCATCAACTCGCTCTATTGCATACATTGGCTTGTCCAAAGGAACTATTTTAGGGTTCTTAAAGTCTATATCGTTACTTAAATGAATTTCATATGTGACCCCCTCTTCATCGATGCGTTTCCAGGAAATTACAGCTGAAGGTGTTAAAAACTCTGGCTGCTTAATAAGTTCTATGCCATACCTTATTTTTTTATTATTAGAGCTTTTTGTTTTTTCTGTCTCTTTATTGACTTCATTATTATTTTTGATATCAATACCATTACCATTGTCATTACGTATCATTTTGATGTTGCCATTCTCATTACCATTTTCATTATCCTCATCATTATAAGTATTTGTAGTATATCTTGCTCGATATTTAAACTTTCCTGCAGATGACGTTACTGAATCATTATAATTTTCAGAAATGGCGGTGATTTTCCAAGTATAATCATTTTCGGGAATAAAATTGCTAATCTCAACTAAATTTAATTTCAAAAAGCTCTCATAGGTTTCTTGACTATGCACAACATTATCATCTCTATCAAAAATATCTAACCGATATGAATCCGCCCAATGTAATGTTTGAAATGAAAACATTACATCATCAAAGATAATGTCATTTTTTGGAAATATGATTTTTGGAGCATCTAGTGCTGGTAACTTAAATGTTCCAGGATTTGGCTGCTTACCCCACTCGTTACCAAATTCATCTATTTCTTTGACTGTCCAATAATGTGTTAAATTTCTTGTTAAATCAATATCCTTAATAAATATTTCTTTTTTTGTTCCGTTAACAATAAAAGGAGTAAAATACTCCATACCGTGGGAATGTGAAATTTTTAGAATGTATTGACTACTTTCATTTCCATCCCAAAAAAAAGTAATCATAGTTTCATCTTCAATTACTTCATTATTTTTTGGAGAAATAATATCAATAGTTTGCTCTAAACTAAATTTACCAAATTTGTCATCTTTAATAAAATTTTGGGTATCTGACTCTCTTTGCAGGATTTGCCAATAATATTTCTTTCCTGGTTGAATAGATTCGTTGTATGATAATTCATATTGACTTCTATTATTAATGATATCTTCGAATATAACCCTATTTCCATTTTTATCTTCCGAAATTATGATTTTAAATTCGTTGTTAATATCCGGGGTTATCCAACTTAAAATAATAGGAAACCCTAATGCTTTAATATCATTATTAATGATTTCAGGTAACGTTACATCTCCGTAGCGAAATTCCACAGGAGTACTTGATGTAATAGCGCCTATTGTTTCATCTACTGCGTTAACAAGCAAAGCATACACTTTACCCTTTTTTAAATTTTTATTTCCTGAATAACTTATTGTACTAGAGACAACATCTTCATCAAATACTTTCTTTTTGTAATCTGTATCACCAAAATAATCAATCTCATATAACTGAACTTTATATGTGATATCTATGCCAGCTCTTACCTCTATGGGCTCCCAAATAAATACAGGGTTTTCTTCAACTACCATTGTTGTTGCCGGCTGAATTATTGAGATACTATTGGAGTGTTGAGGAATAAAAATACTTTCTGATGTAAAACCAATAGGCTCATATGTTTCATTATCATCTTCGTTAAATACTAAAATTTCATAGCGATAGATATCCTCTGGAATCCAGCCAGAATAATTTAATGGATTATCGCCATAAGCAGATCTTATTTTATTTTTAATTTCAGATCGATCGCTTCTTAATGTTCCACCTGTTATGTATTCTGGGTTTTTGGTATTAATTGTTAATGTTTCCCCTGGCTCAAGATCAATAGGAAAATGATCGTAACTTGTTGTGTAATCAATTAACGGCTTCGTACTACTTATTTTATTGGAATATAGTTTCACGCGAATTTTAAGCTTCTTTAATTGTTCAGTTTTATTTGTTAATTGCAGCATTGCTATACCATCAATTGACCACGTATTCGAATTACCCATAACAGCATCATAAAGCTGATTCATTCTGTAACTTGCTACAGGCTCAATAACTACATTTACATCGATCTGGCTTGCATTAATTTCTTTGATTTGAAAAATCATTATTAAAGAGGCTAACACTGTTACTAAAAAAATATTTCTAGTCATATTACATATATGCTCCAAAAGCAAACTTTTTAAACCTCTTTTTATAATAAAATCAAAAAAAAAACTTACACTTGTTTTAAACTTAATTTTTATATAATTTATATATAATTATGGAAAAAACACCAACCATCATCATTTTTGATCCTAAAAAAAGGTTTCAACAATCCTTTCCAAGCTTCAAAAACAAGCAACTATGCATCTATTGTACAACACATAATCATGTTTTAATGCTTTTAAATTATTATTCAAAATCTATTCGTATAATCATATACTGCACTTCATTTACGATGAGCGATTATGAAAGTATAAAAACGATTAAGCAAGCCTTTATTATTCCTGAGTTTATCTTAATATCATGTAATTATGATATTACTACCTTTTCTGAAATTGCAAAGTTAGGTATTTTTAGTATTCATAATATCTCTGTTCATGAAGCTATAATCGATCTAGATGTTAACGAAATTTTAGCTCTTAAAGCATCTTTAGAAACTATTCTTAAAAATCGATTACGTTACGTTTTGGATAAAGACTTGTTTCAAACTTACCAACATTTTAGCTACTCTTCCATTTCTTTACACAAAAAACAATTATCATCTAAACCGACTATACCAAAGCTATTAATTATTGAAGACAATATCGTACTTAATAATAAAATTTGTTCTTGGCTCAAAAGCTACTCTATCAAAACAGCTGCTGCCTTTAATGCTAAAGAAGCTATTTTGTTATGTAGAAAAATGCCTTTTGATCTTATAATTCTAGATCTTGGTCTTCCAGATAATTCAAGTACTGATCTTATTTCTCAATTACGATTTGTAAGTAAAAATTCACCTATTATACTCCTTACTGCTTACAAAGATTATGAGTCACTATTACATTGTATGCAAAAAGGTGCCTTTGAGTATATTACAAAACCTTTTGATCCTAAATTGTTATTAAAAAAAATTCATCAAACACTAACGTTTTCTCGAGTGCGAAGATTACCACTATCTAAGGATGATTTACTCTTATAGTTTGTAACAATAGGTATTGTAATTGTTACAACAGTGCCTGGATTCTTTTTTCGCCATACAATATGACCCTTTAGACTCTTAACTAACGACTTAATGATTGGGACACCTAGCCCTACTCGAGTTGGTCCCTTTTTAATTAAAGATACTAAGTCTAGTTCGCTAAAACCAGTGCCAGTATCTGTAATTTGCAATAGACATTGTGATTTAAAACGTTTTAAAACAATTTTAAGAGAATGGTTTGTGCTTACTCGCATTGATTCAATACTATTTTTTATTAAATTAATTATAATTTGAAAAATCAAAACTTTTTTTGCAACAATCACGCATGGTTGTTTGGATTTAATAACAACAATATTAATTCTTTTTATCTCACAGGTGCTTTTAAACAGTGTAATGCATTCATTAATAACATTATTTAGCTCCAAGGTAATATTTTTGTGAGTATTTCCTATTGCTTGATACGCAATTGTTGATACTAAATTAGAAATATGGGTTATGGCAATAATATGACTATCATTCATTTGATGAAATTTAACATTTTGATTTACTAGTCTGTTATACTGATCAATGATTGGGTATTTTTTTAAAAAAATCCCATTATTGTGAGTTTTTTGACAGTCTTTTTTCTGCTCAATTATAGCCATTAAATCCTGACTATCGACGTTATAATGCTGAGCCATAAGCATTACCAAATCCTTATCTGCTTGTAGGTTATTATCTTTCATCGTTAACGCATCAAACTTTAAAATACTAAGAGGATTATTGATCTCATGGCATAACTGCTTTGTAATCTCTGATGCCGTATGATCTTTGATCAGTTTTTGAGAGGTATTATAATTATAAAATTGATTTTTTAACTCACGCTTTAACTGCTGCTTCAAGGACTTGTTAACAGCTCTCATTCTACGATTTAAATTAGCAAGAATGTTATTTTTTTGAGTTAATGAGGCAATATAATTTGCTCTATCCATAAAGACAGTTATGTAATAATGGACTTCTGCTAAATTTTCTTTAATTTCTTTATAGCTTGTATTATTACTTAATTTTAGAATGACATCAATAGTGAGTGATTTGTGTATTTTTATTGGAAAATAGATAAACCTTGATCTTATTATTTTAAGCTCTAGAAAATCTTTGTTATTTAACTCACTCGGCTTTATTAGTTTTGTTAGTAGTTTCTGTTTTTGATGTTTGGTAAGAATGTATGCATATTCAAATTCTTTCAGTTGATTAAAATAAACTAAAAATAGCTCTAATATCATTCCTGCATCTTGATAAGGAAGAATGCTGATTAAGGTTTTTTCTAAAAACTCCCTAAGACACGATTGTTTTTGTTTTTTTATAAAGGGTTTCATCACTATACCTGCTTATTAATTTATAAAACTCACCACTTGATGAATCTACGTCCTGAAACAGTCTTAGAAAGTCAACTAAGACTGTTTCAGAACCCCTTTTTTTTCCAATAACAACATTTATATTATTTTTATACCTTCTTAAATAGATTTCATTACTAATAATGTTTGATACTTTTTTTAACTCTAAAATATCGCCCGTTTTGAACATGGGCAAAAAATCATCTGTATCAGACTTAACAACAATATTATTTTTTGTTGGATTAGCGCTTAAAATAGTACCCCCGACAACGGTACTAGCATTTGAGAAGTCCGTTAAGTTATATACTTCTTTTTCTTTTAACACTGATCTTTTTTTATCAAAATCATTAGAGCCAATATAACCAAATTTAAGTAAGATACTCTCATAATTAAGCTCTAAAGCTTCCGCTACCTTCTTTAATAAGTTAGGTTTTGGTTGTTTAATATTACCCTCTTCTAATCGATATAACATCCCATATGATATCGATGCTTTTTTTGCCAGTTGAACCAAAGTCAATTTTTTCTTTTTTCTTTCTAACTTAATGTAATCATTTAATTTCATTGATTTAGAGTATAACAAATATTAAACTTAATTACATTTAATTTTAAATATTTAATTATATATATTTTTTTTATATAATATTTAATAATGAAAAATATCTTTTTGATCAGCAAAGAAAATTTTAACCTTAGCTTTTTAACCGCCTCGCTACCTCATACCCGTTGGATTCATCATAAACATTGCGAAGAAGGCATTGCATCGATAAGCCTTTTTGGTAAACAATTAAACGGAATTTTTATCACAGAAGATATTTCCTTTTTAACCCCCTTACAAATTCATCGACTTATAAAAAATCAGTTTCCATCATTACCTGTCATTATTATTCAATCATGTATTGATATTAATTACTGCATTAAAGGTAACTACCCACATTCTTGCCTAGCTAGCTACCATGATTTTTTAAGCATCCAAAATAGCTTATCCGTAACCGTTCAAAAACCATCTATTTAAATCAGCGATAAAAGTCTATTTTTCAATTAACATATCAATCTTTTTCGATGTTTTACTCTCTTAAATGATAGGTATAAGAGGTTATTCCAAAAAACAAAGAAAGGGAGCTTAATCATGAATATAAATCCATCGTCCGTTGAGGCATATATAGTAGATAAGGATATTCTTACCTACGTTCAAGCAACAGAGCAAGATCAATGGGATAATTTTGTTTTATATGATATCCATTAATCAGTTACTTTTTTATCTAAAGGTTTACTCTGACTGCTTTTTAAAGCCCTTTTTAACCAAACAAACATTCAAGAAAATTCAGAGATTTTTTCGAGCTAGCTAATTCTATACATTGGTTAGCTCTTTTTTTATGGATCTAATTATTTGATAAAATTAAATACAATGCAAGTTCTTAATTTTACCTTTTTAAGATCATTATTTACTACTAATTAGTAAATTTTAAATGTGTTGTTAACTAAATATTAACTTAATCTAAGCAAAATTAATCTCGAAATAAAATATTACTAATTTTTTCCATCAATCGAGCACTTACTCGAAATTCTTGGATTCCAGAATCAAATCGTTCAAGTGATAAATTATTTAACCGATCAACCGCATGCTGAAACTTTTGTAATGCTGGCTTAATTGCCTTAAGCAACTCTTTATCCTCTGCATCAAGCAAACCCTCATCTCTATCAGCATAAGCCTTTAAACTTATAAACGTACCTGATACGTCCAAAACATGGGTTAATTTACAAATAGTTCTAATTGCCCCCTTAACTCTAAAAGCAACCTCACAACTATCACTAGGCAGTATTTGCCATCCTTTATCTAGAGAATAATTCATTTGTGTTCCTAAATAGGCATTCTGAATTTCTGAAATAATCTTCTTCTTTGTTTCTAAATCTGTTTTTTTTATATCGATTGGTGATGCTTGTGGACTGGCACTCATAACAACCCTCCTAATTTCTTTGAATAAATTGTTCCCTAAATTCCCCAAAATGAAACATTATGTGTAAATACATTACACAATTGATTAATCATCCTTTCATTATTTTAATTGATCGAAAAAATCAAAAAACACGAATAGACTATGTTTAAATTTTCTGATCATTTTAATAAATCAAATACTATTAAAACCTTTCAAAAACATACTTATCATGATAGTTTTAACTAGCTTTTAAAGGATAAAAAAATGGCGACACATCACGATAAAAAAATAAATTTACAAAAAACCATTAATCTTCCAAAAACAGATTTTCCTATGAGAGCAAATTTAGCTCAAAATGAACCTCAATCCATAAAACGATGGAAAAAATTAAATCTTTACCAACAAATCATGGATTCGTCTCAAGATAACCCGTCATTCTTATTTCATGATGGCCCTCCTTATGCTAATGGAAATATTCATTTAGGGCATTTACTCAATAAAGTACTTAAAGATTTTGTTGTTAGAAGCCAACATTTCTTAGGAAAACAATGTAACTATACTCCTGGATGGGATTGTCATGGACTACCAATTGAACATAAAGTTATGGAAGCACTTACGGAATCTGGAAAACTTAATAAAATTAGTGATTTACCAAGAGATCATCAAAAAATGATTATACGTAATGAATGTTGTGCCTTTGCAAAAAAATATATTAAACTACAAGCAAATCAGATGCAGTCCTTACTTACATTAGCAGACTACGATAAACCTTACTTAACTATGAGTAAATCATTTGAAGCTAAAACAATGATGGTTTTTGCAAATCTCATATCAGAAGGCATTGTTTATAGACAGTTAAAACCTGTTCATTGGTCCATTGCAAATCAAACGGCTTTAGCTGAAGCTGAACTGGAGTATTATGATAAAACAGATACATCCATATATGTCTCATTTCCTATTCATAAGTCAGCCACTAATTCTGAGCTATTAGGCTTAGATTGCAACTCAGTTTCTTTTTTAATTTGGACAACAACACCTTGGACCTTACCTGCAAATCGGGCCATTGCCATCCATGAAAAGCTAGATTATGTAATTGCTGAAATAAATAACCATAACTACATAGTTGCTAAAAATTGCGTTGCATCCATTCAAGAAAAACAAGGCACTACTATTACAATACAACATTCGATTTCTCCTGAAACATTACATAAATTAACGTATGATCATCCCTTTATGAAACTTACGAACCCTGTTATTTTTGGAGATTTTGTAACAGATGAAGATGGCACAGGACTCGTTCATATTGCACCAGGTCATGGAACAGATGATTATATAGCAGGCCTTAAAGCTGGACTCGAAGTATTCTGCCCTGTTCAGGCTGATGGCACCTATGATAACAGTGTACCTGATTGGATCAAGGGACAGTCAATTTGGGATGCCAACAATACTATTATTGATCACCTTAGGCTAACCAACCATCTTTTTTATTCTTATGAATTTAATCACTCATATCCGCATGATTGGCGATCTAAAACCCCCGTTATTTTTCGTGCAACTGAACAATGGTTTATTTCTGTAGATACTCCCTTAGCATCCTCTCAAAAATCATTAAGAGAGTTGTCATTAGCGGCTATTGATAATGACATTGAATTTGTTCCTCAATGGGGAAAAAATCGTTTGCGTGGTATGCTTGAATCACGTCCTGATTGGTGTATTTCTCGTCAACGATCTTGGGGGCTACCTATCCCCGCTTTTAAATCGGGCGATACGTTGCTATTAACTGAAAAAACAACTACTCATATTGCTCAGATTTTTGAACAAGAAGGATCTGATGCCTGGTTTAAAAAATCTGCTCAAGAGTTACTAGCTGATTATGATTTAGCTAACGATCCTGATTGCCCTGAAACATTTGATATTAGTAAGGCTGAAAAATTATATGATATCTTTGATGTGTGGTTTGAATCGGGTTCTTCATGGCAGGCAGTTATGCAGCCACAACATGGTAATTCTACCGTTGATTTATATCTTGAAGGGTCTGATCAGCACCGTGGTTGGTTTCATTTATCACTTCTGACTTGCCTTGGAGTACATCAGCGTGCACCGTATAAACAATTACTTACTCATGGATTTATTGTTGATAAAGATGGCCGGAAAATGAGTAAATCATTAGGAAATACGCTTGATGTCAGTGATATTTTAGCCCAATATGGCGCTGAAGTAACACGGTGGTGGGTTAGCTCTCTTAACTATGAAAATGATATTAAGGTTGATATATCATTTTTTGATACAGCATCTGAAACCTATCGGAAAATTCGCAATACAATTCGTTTTTTACTAAGCAACTTAACTCACTATACACTTCTATCAAACGAAGCCATTCAATCAGACTTTAATACGCTCTTTCCTGAAACATCCATTGAGTCTTATGTTCTGGAAAAATTAGATCATTATGAAACATCTATCCAGCAAGCCTTTGATTCCTTTCAATTTAAACAAGCTCATCAGTTAATTTATGAATGTTGCACCGATCTCTTATCATCATTTTATTGTGCAATTACTAAAGACACGCTTTATTGCGATGCTCCACAAGCTCCTAAACGAGTTCGAATTCAAATAGCATATCAAATCATTCTTGAAAAATTAATTCGCCTTATCTACCCCATCTTACCTCATACTAGCGATGAAGCCTTTCAATCGCTATATCAAGATAAAACACTATCGATTGCACTTGCCCCTCCATTTGATTTACCAAAAAGATCTACTTTAGAATCATGGGATCCACTTTTTTTAGCTCGTCAAGAAGCCCAAAAATGTTTGGAAACCTATAAAGATAAAGGCATTGAAAATGCTCTGGATGCAGAACTAATCCTGCCAGAATCTCTAAGGCAATTTCAATCAGGCTTCTTAGATTTAGCAGATATTTTTGGGGTTTCTCGAGTTAAATTCCATGATAGCGATATTATTGATATTAGAGATTTACGTGATGAGCCCCGATGCGAGCGATCTTGGAAACGAGATGAAACAGTATCATTAAGAGATAATGGGATGCATCTCTCCGAGAGAGACTATCTGGTTTTAAAGCAACTATCATGAGCAAGCGTTATGATATTTGTGGTATTGGAAATGCTTTAGTTGATCAGCAATATAAAATTCCTTTTGAAACATTAGAAACACTAGGTTTAACCCATGGCCAAATGACATTAGCAACGCTTGATGAGCAAAATACCTTACTTGATTTTTTAGCAGACAAACAATTTCCTTTTATTTCAAGTTGTGGCGGATCTGCAACCAATAGTTTGGTAGCCTCCTCTAGTTTTGGATCGTCTTGCATTCAACTATATCGTGTTGCTAGTGATAATACCGGTTATACATATCGAAATAATTTAACTGACTTTGGTGTTGAGTCACATCACTTAGACAGCCATGATCATGATGAGTTACCGACTGGTAGTTGTGTCGTCTTAGTTACCCCAGATTCTCAACGCACTATGAGTACTTACCTAGGTATCAGTGCGCATATGACAGAATCATTTATCTCTGAATCTATTATTGCTCAATCTAAGATCATGTATTTAGAAGGGTATATGGTTACTAATCCAGATAATTTTAAAACAACCTTATTAGCGTCTCAGTATGCTAAACAGGCACAGACCAAACGTGCTTTATCATTATCAGACCCTGGGATTGTGACTCATTTTTATGATGCCTTTGTTCAACTTTGTGAACCCAAAATGGATATTATCTTTTGTAATGAAGCCGAAGCCTTGGCTTTTACCAAAACACATTCTCTGCAAGAAGCTGAAACATCGTTATTAAGGTATACTGATACCTTTGTGATTACACGAGGAGAGCATGGCGCTGTGATGTATGATGGATCCAAAATCCATGTTGTTCCAGGAAAACCCGTTAAAGCTATTGATACTAATGGGGCTGGTGATATTTTTGCTGGAGCCTTTTTATCAGCTTTGTTAAAACAAAACTCTTATTATGACGCCGCTGTCTTTGCTAATGAAGCAGCGTCTTTACTTGTTCAACAGTTTGGCCCTCGCTTATCAAAAGAGCATTATCACGGTTTACTTTCTTTTATGTCTGATCAGCACTAGCCATTCTTTTTTCTACTTTTATTTTTAGTCTTTAGTTTATTTTTTATAATAAAATATGTTTTTATGATCTTAACAAACAGCTGCTAGCATTGTCTCTACCAGCTGTTTGTCATGTGATTCACCCCCTCCATAGCCCCCCTTTTATCTAGATGCTGCTGGTTCTAGTGCTGGATTATTAATTGACTCTACATCTATTTTTCCTAATCGTGCAGCTTCATTACTAAATCATACTTCTTCTGCTTCTTTCTATATATTCTCTCACTCTTGATTGAATTTTTGTTGCGGCTGCTTGTTGTAATGCTTCTCCTCCTTCTGCTGTTTGTATTAATTCAAGTCCAGTGTCAGGAGTTGATCTTTGCGAAGTTATCGAAGCTGCTACTAAAGATACTAAAGCTCCTGCTGATGTGGATGTAGTGTTTCTGCTGGCTATAATGGATTCCTTACCGTTGAAGCCCTATTGCAGAAGCTTCTATAAATTGTATTTATTTTATTTTATTTTCTTCTTCCATCTTTTTAGTTAAAAAGATGGGTTAATATTTAATGAGTGCCTCTGCAACACTCACTCTTACACCTGGATCTAAATCATTTTGTAATCCCTCTAAAATAGTTCTCGCCAAATCAATATCTCTTATTTTCCCACTCACCTCTGCGACCCTCGCTTTTACCTTTGCATCTGGATGATTTACTAAGGCCTGTAAAATAGGGCATGCCAAAGCGATAGCTCCTATTTTTATGTAAGCCTCTGCGATCCTCAATTTCAACTCTGTATATGGATGATTTTGTAAGGTCTGTAAAATAGGACACGCCAAATCGATAGCGCCTATTTTTCCGTATGCCTCTGCGACACACACTCTTACAACTGGATCTGGATCAGTTTGTAATTTCTGTAAAATAAGACGAGTAAAACCGATAACTCCCCTTTCTCCGCACGCCTCTGCGACATGCTCTCTTACAACTGGATCTGGATCAGTTTGTAATTTCTGTAGAATAAGACGAACCGAATCGCTATTTACTATTTTTCTGCACGCCTTTACGACACACACTCTTACAAATGAATCTGGATCAGTTTGTAATTTCTGTAAAATAGGACGAGCCTCTCCTATTTCTCCGTATGCCTCTGCGACACGCCCTCTTACAAATGAATCTGGATCAGTTTGTAATTCCTGTAAAATAGGACGAGCTGAATCGATAGCTCCTATTTTTATATACGCCTCTGCAACCCCCACTCTTACAGCTGGGAGTGGATCAGATTGTAATTTCTTTAAAATAGGACGAGCTAAATCGATAGCTCCTATTTTTATGTACGCCTCTGCGACACACACTCTTACAAATGAATCTGGATCAGTTTGTAATTTCTGTAAAATAAGACAAATCGAATCGCTATTTCTTATTTTTCCGCACGCCTCTGCGACACACACTCTTACACCTGGATCTAGATCATTTTGTAATTTTTGTAAAATAAGACGAGCAAATTTGCTATCTCCCATTTCTCCGCACGCATCTGCAACACGCTCTCTTACAACTGGATCTGGATCAGTTTGTAATTTCTGTAAAATAAGACGAACTGAATCGCTATTTTCTATTTTTCTGCATGCATCTACGACCATGAATCTTACCGACATTTTTAAATCTTTTTGTAAGCCCTCTAACATAGTTCTCGCCAAATCGATATGTCCTATTTTTGCGTACACGATAGCGATCCTTGCTTTTATATCTGGATCTGGATCAGTTTGTAAGTAATCTAAAATATCTCTTGCTTTTTCTTTTGGTGTCAAAATATTCCCTGATAAATTTAATCTATCTAATGATCTTTGTAGTGGCCTAACACCTATATTTTGATTACTTACATTACTACTCATTTTATTTTATCCTTTCATCTTTTTAGTTAAAAAGATGATTTTTTTGTTTTTTATTGTTTTTTTGTGACAAGTCACAACACCTCTTTTATACGTGTTGCTTGTAATAAGCTAGCACCCCTTGAAAGATAGACGCCGTTACAGACACTTATCAACTATCTTTATAGGATCTCTAGATTAATTTATAAATACTATTAACAAACTGTGGTGGTTTATAGTCCCAACGAATATGCCCTAATGAGAAGGTCATATTAATTAATAATTGGGATTGAAAATACTCTTGTGCTGTTAACATTCTTAGACCACACTTAACCTTTGGTTCAGTTTTGTTATGTTACAGCCTCTAGTCTTTCCGTTATCTAAAATACCGAGTTTACTTTCTTTAAAATAATCATATAAATTGGATTTTAATATCTTTTCTTTACGCTGTTGTTTGCTTTGATATCTCCATAAAAAAAGCACCCATAATGGGTGCTTTTTATCATAACGTTTCCACGATAATAATGTTGTTACAGAATCCCCCAAATGTTTAAAATACCAACGAAATTCTCCCCCTCCAATTAATGGGGCAAAATCTTCTAACTCATTATAATCATGTTCATAATAATATAGTTTTTGTTTTTTACTCACCTTATTTACCTAATATAGTTTCCTTTACTTTTTTTAACTATTTTACTGCCTATTATCTTGTTATCCTTATTCAATCTAAAAAAATTTCAATAAATTTAAACTACTGCTTTTCTTTACTTTCCTACAGAACTCTAATATGTTAACAAAATTTATTGATTATCTAAAGCAATGTACTTTAATCCGTGAAAAATCAGATTATCATCTAACACATCCAATGATAACATCTCTTTAAAGACATTAAGTCCACTCCCAGTTCCTACAACTACAATATCATCATAGCATTGTCGATATTGCTTTATCATAGATTCAATAATTCCATGAAAACCATGATACAGTCCTGCTTTAATTGCATCTTCTGTATTTTTTCCATACAGATCTTCTTTAGGCTTTACCCATACCAATGGCAACTTTGCTGTTTGATCGTTTAAAGCCCATGAACATAATCTCATTCCGGGAAAGATAGCGCCTCCCTCATAGACGCCATTACGATTCACTAAACAAAATGTTAATGCTGTTCCAGAATCAATAACCAAGGCTGGACTCCCGTAAACCTGATAGGCTCCTAAAGCTGCCATCAACCGATCAGCCCCCACTTCATCAGGAGTTGGTAAATTTATCTTAAGAGGCATGGAGATCTGGTGATTAACAAAATAACACTGTGATGTTTGTATGGCTTTAAAAAGATCATCTTTTTTGGGAACAACGGATGCAATGTAACATAATGAATTCGCAAATAACTTCTGAACATGATCATGTGTCAGCTTATCGGTTGGAATCTGATCTTTTTTAGTAAAACCCCCTAAGTCTGTTAATTCACAAAAAGCACAAAAAGAATTACCAATATCAATTAAATATGTTTTTATTTTTTCCATTTTGGGAATCTTAAGTAAATTAATTTTAAAAGGCAATATGGTAAAAGAAAAAATAAGTTGTAAAATAGAGATTAGTTATGGCAAATAAATTAACTCAAGATCAAATTGATTCTCATAAAGTTATGCTTGAGACAGCATTATCCAAAAAATTTTCGGATAATCCTCTTTTATCACAATTTAGTCAATGTTACTTAAAATCACTCCCTGCTAAATCACTGCAACATGAAACCACAAGTAACTTACAGAGTTTTATTGAAGATCAGTTTAATCATTTTATTCGTGTTATTGAATCATCTGAAAAAAAAGAATTAACTATTACTCCAGTTACAAAACATAAATTAAACATATCCATTATTTCTCCAGATGCTTTTTATCTTATTTTTACCTTAGAAAATATCTTTAAACAATTCAATATGGTTATTACAAAATTTTACCATCCTCTATTATCTGTTTATATTAACAAAAAGAATAAAGTAGTTCTGATTGATTATCCAAATCAAGATAGTTTGCGTTATTCGATCTGTTACATTGAATGCGCATTTGATACGTTAACTGTATCTATTGATGATCTTAAAAAAGAAATTTTAAAACGTATTTATGCTGTATCAAGCATAACTCGTGATCAGAATGCTATTTTAAAGAAACTATCCTCAGTTCAAAATGATGTTGCTAAAGTACCAACACCAAAAATTGATTTTCATACTGAATGGGTAGAAGTTTTAGATTGGCTATCTAGCGATAATTTTTCGTTTTTTGGTTATGCAGAATTTAACATTCATGAAACCGCCAAACGTACCCAAATTACAGTGAATAAAAGTCAACAATTTGGGTTGTTATCGAAAGATTACCTTACTTATTCAGAATCAAAGCTATTGGATGTTACCAAAGATCAAGTTAAGTTAAGAGTTGATTATCGATCACCGTACGTAATAGACTCTTTACGCTTTAAAAGTCCTGTCAAACGATTTGAAAATTTAATGAGAATTAGCCTTAAAATACCTACAGAAAAAAATAAATGGGTTAATTATAATTTTATTGGACTGTTAAAGAGAAGTTCTTTGTTAGCTAAAAATACTGAAACGCCAATTATAAAATTAAAAATAAAAAAAATTATTGAAAACAAACGTTTTTGGAAAGGAAGTCATCAATATAATCAAACCATTCGTCTTCTAAATGATGTTCCTAAAATTGAGTTATTTAAAACGCCTACAGAAAATATGCAACAAATTGTTGAAAACTTGTTATCTATTACAAATCCTAACGATATTGCGTTTTTTACACGAAGTAAAATTGATAAATCAAAGTTATTTCTATTAGGCATTATTCCTAATAATGTATTTTCAGAACAAACTATAAAAAAGGTAATTCAATATTTAACCGAAACAATTCCTCATCACGGCTATGAGTATCTGATTATTCCAGGTGAATTATTTGCGAGACTTCATATCTATTTTGACCAGCCTCATTTACCAGATTTTCATCCTGATTTAAGTAAAATTGAAAATGATATTATTAACTTACTCAAATCTTGGGATGAAAGATTAAAAGAAGAACTTGAAAAAAAGTTTTCAAAGCGAAAAAGCGAAGCATTATTTCAACACTATTTTAATTTATTTCCAGAACATCATAAAATTAGACGCACACCTGAGCATACCATTTTGGATATTGAGTTATTTGAACAAGCAAATAAAACTAAACAAATAGAATTTAATCTAATTCCATTTGTGTTTAAGGATTCATTATTATCTGGTAAAGCATCCTTACTTAATATTTATTATTACGAAAAAATTGACCTTTTTCAATTTATTCCAATTTTTCAAAACTTAAATATTTATTTTTTTGATGAACTTACAACACGTGTTGGATCGCTCACAAAAATGATTGGTTATATTCATGCCTTTCGAATTAAGTTTTTAGAAAACTCATCTTACTCACCTTCTTTTGATAGCTTTAAACCTCGCTTTTTGAACCTGCTCAAAGCTATTTTTAGCCATAAGCTACCGAATGATCCACTTAATGGGTTGCTTAGTTGCACAGAATTATCCTGGAAACATATTTTTGTATTACAAGCATATCGTAATTACTTAATTCAACTAAAGCCAAATTATACTAAAGACAAAATAGATAAAACGTTGATTAAACACCGTTTTCCAACCGAGCATTTAATTACTTATTTCTTTGAAAAATTTAAATATGATGAATCGAACACGCCATCCTCAAAGCATCATCAATTGTGTGAAAATCGTGAAAAACAGTTTTTTGATTCCTTATCATCGGTATCTGATATTGATGAAGATTTTATTTTTAAATGGCTTTTTAGTTTAATTAAACATACCCTTCGTACAAATTATTTTCAGCATGAACTTGAAACATCTCAGTTACTTAGTTTAAAAATTGATGGTCAAGCTATTATTTCACACCAGGAGAAAACATTTCGAGAAATTTTTGTTTTTCATCCCGATATGGAAGGTATCCATATTCGTTATGGCTTGGTATCTCGTGGTGGCATTCGATGGTCAAGCCGCTTAAATGATTTTCGAAGTGAAGTTTTGGGCTTAGCTACCACTCAACGAGTTAAAAATGTTGTTATTGTTCCTAATGGATCAAAAGGTGGTTTTGTTATTAAAAAAAATGTAGCAAGTCATGATGCTATGGAAGAATCAAAACGACACTACCAATTATTTATTAGAGGGTTACTATCTGTTACCGACAATACAACACCAGATAATATCATTATTAAACCCAATCAGGTTATTTGTTATGATGAAGATGATCCTTACTTGGTTGTGGCGGCAGATAAAGGAACGGCTTCTTTTTCAGATTTTGCTAATGAAATTTCTCATGATCATTCGTTTTGGCTTGATGATGCCTTTGCTTCTGGAGGTAGTAATGGCTTTAATCATAAAGATTTAGGTATTACCGCTAAAGGTGCTTGGGAATGTGTTAAGTTGCATTTTAAAGAGCTTAATAAAGATATTGATAAAGAACCTTTCACGTGTGTTGGTATTGGCGATATGTCAGGAGATGTCTTTGGTAATGGGATGTTATTATCTAAACAAACTAAATTAATTGCTGCTTTCAATCATATTCATATATTTATTGATCCTAATCCAAAGCCATTACAAAGTTGGACAGAAAGACAGCGTTTATTTAATTTACCAAAATCAACATGGAAAGATTATAATCCAGCCCTTATTAGTGAGGGCGGTGGTGTTTATGATCGAGCAGCAAAAAATATAGTAATATCGAAAGAAGCACAAACCATGCTTGGTTTACAAACAAATAGTTTAAATGGATCTGAACTCATTAATGCCATTTTAAAATGCCAGGTTGAACTATTATGGTTTGCTGGTATTGGCACCTATATTAAAGGATATGATCAATCTCATGCTTTTGTGAGTGATTTAGCAAATGACTCTGTGAGAATAAATGCCAATGAATGCCAGGCAACCATCATTGGTGAAGGTGCCAATTTAGCGATTACGCAACATGCACGATTTTATTTAAGTGAAAATTCTGTAAAATTAAATACAGATTTTATTGATAACTCTGCTGGAGTAAATATCTCTGATTATGAAGTTAATTTAAAAATATTTCTTCAACATCTGCTTACTAAAAAATCACTAAAAACAGATAAGCAACGTTCTAAGCTATTAAAAAAATTAGCTAATAATGTCATTGATCTTGTTTTACATAATAATCAATATCAACACCAGCTTATTTCTATGGAAGAATTACGTTCACAACAGACTATTTTTCCTTATCAAACACTTATTAATACGTTTATTCAACAAGGTATTATTAATCCAAAAATAGATGCTATTCCAAAAGCATCTGAATTTGATGAACTAGATAAGAAAAAACTGCCATTGCCACGTCCCCTGCTGGCACAATTACAGTCTTTGGTAAAACTTGAGGTATCTGAATCCTTATTACAAAGTTCTTATTTAATGCATCCCATCTATGAATCACTCTATCTCTCCTATTTTCCAACACATGTTACCAAAACGTATGCAGATGATATTTTTGATCATCCATTACGAAAAGAAATAACTGCTACAGCCCTTACTAACTATTGTATTAATCATGCTGGCATTTTATCGATTAACTTTATGAAAGAAGTTAGTGGCAAACCAATTGATGTGGTAGCAAATGCCTATTATTGTTTTAACCAACTTTTTTCTTGTGATACCAAACGTACTCAAATTTTAGCTTCAAAAAAATCCTATACCGATAAATACGCGTTATTAATTGCTATTGAGGATTATCTGAAACATATGGTTTTAGATGCATTATTACTTACAAAAACACCTTTTTCTTTAGATAATTTTGAACTCATTACAAACTCTCACAAACAATTCCTTGAAAATGATACATCCATGATAGAGCAATCCACTTCAACGCTTTATTTAAGCGCCCGAAACTTTATTCCTTTTTATAGTATTTATCAAACTATTTCAGAGTCACAGAAAACAACCTTATTTGAATCTATTAATGTTATTTACGAGTATTTTAAGTTTGAAGATTTACTATCTATGTTAGATAGCACAACCTTATTATCGACATGGGAAGTTGAACAACATAAATTACTACATCAAAAATTATCACAACAAAAATTAGCCATTATTACCCACTGTATTACCCACTGCCAAGATCCTAATGGGGTTACAGAACCATTCATAAAATCAATGTATAATGACCATTTAGCGTCTTATAAACATGATATGACATCCTTAATTGGCGTTGATTCAATTTCACTATCTGCTATTGCAGTGGTTGTGAATAAATTGACATTGATTTGAAATCTTAGATACACTCACTCGTTCAAGGCTCTTTTTTAGACACCAAGAATTTATTTGACTTTTAATTATGTTTGATTATAAATTTTTACTAATTCTTAGAAATATAAGCCTTCATCTCTTTTAAGGCTTCTTTAGCAATATGAGATTGATTTTTAATAGCATCAACACGAATAAAAAACACACCTTCTAGAATAAGGACTTCCTTTGAAGATTCTTTTTTATTATTTTTACCTGACTGCACCCTTTTACTCCTTAACTAATTACAATTAGTGTATATTGATTACTTAATGTAAAATTACCGAAAAATAAGGATTTTAAAACATTGAATTTTTGTGATGCAAATTTTGATAACCCTATTATTTATATCATTGGTCCAACAGGCATTGGTAAATCTAGCCTTGCACTACGCTTAGCAAAGCACCTTAATACCGATATTATTTCCGCAGATTCTTATCAAGTTTATAAGGGGATGGATATTGGAACCGCCAAAGTCAGCTTAGACGATCGCAATGAAGTCCCTCATCATCTGATTGATACCCATTTACCAAGCGATCCTTATACTGTCATTGATTTTATGAGATATTGTAAAAAGACTTTAGAATCTGGTGAACAAATCATTATTTGTGGAGGGAATGGTCTTTTTTTACGATCGTTTATTTATAATTATCAATTTCCAAAAGCAAAAAGTAATCCTGACATTCGTAATACGTTAATTCATGATTATGAAACAGGTAAAAAACAGTCCCTTTGGAACCAATTAAATAGCGTAGATCCAACCTCTGCGACAACGATTCATGTTAACAATAAACATCAGCTTATTAGAGCTCTTGAAATATACCTAATTACTAACAAAGCTCCCTCTAAAATAAAACAAAAACAACCCAAACCAAGACAAGATGTAACTATTATAGGTTTAACCAATGATAGAAGTGTGGTAACAGAACGTATAGATAAACGAGTTGATACAATGATTAAGCAAGGTCTTATAGAGGAAGTTAAGCATCTTTTGGAGCAAGGATATAAACCTTCCCTACCTGCTTTAAATTGTATTGGTTACAAAGAAACGATTAGCTATTTAAATGGTGGTATATCACAAGCTGAAATGATAGACTTAATAAAAGTTCATACGCATCAATTTTCAAAACGTCAAATGACATTGTTTAAAAAAATAGAAAATGTTTTCTGGAAAATTACAAATTAATAGTAATGTTTTTAAACAATATGCGATTTATGGCTTATTAGCCTTAGCGGTTGTTTTAAATACAGCGATTATCTATAGCCCCTATATTCCTCAAAACATTGACCTTAAGATTAATGATGTTGCTATAACAACCATTACCTCGCCACGTTACCTTGAATTTGAGTCCCGCTTAGATGCTTTGGTTAATAAAAAAGCAGAAGAAAAAATTGCTAATAGAATTACACCTATCTACTCCATTAATCAAACAATAAATCAAGCTATTCAAGATAATATTTCATTATTTTTTGATGATCTTTCATCTAATTCGGCTGATCAAATGAGCGTTTATATTTCACAAATTTTGTCACCTGAAGATATTATTCTATTGAAACAATTATCTAACAAAACATTTCAAAAATTTCAAACCGATACCCTTGATCTTGTTAAACAATTTTTACTAAATGGGATTAAAGACATCAATAATATTGCTATTAAAGATATGCTTTTTCGTTCTTTAGAATCTTATAATACCTCTCTTAAAATGATTTCATATAAAATCGTAATACATTATCTACAACCAAACCTTATTATTGATGACAAACAAACCGATCTTATCATTAAACAAGCATTAACATCCTTTAAAAAACAAAAAACTATATTTAAACAAGGTCAGCCAATTATCTATGAAGGTGAACGTGTAAAAGAGCAAGAGATTGAAGTATTTAAAGCCCTTAATATGTATAATACTAAAGCTAGTTATATTGAGTTAATTGGAATATTTATTTTTACAGCTTTAAGCATACTTGTTTTAGAACGTTTTATTTTTAATTTTTATAAGAAAGCTTATACGATTAAACACATTTCTTTAATGTTATTAATTTTAACATCCTTAGTTTTAATTGGTCGCTTAAGTATTTTTAGCAGCTATATTCCGTCTGATATTCTGGTATATCTTTTAATTCCTATCTCTATTTCATCGATGCTACTGACATTTTTAGTGTCTTCTAATATTGCTTTAATTACAGGAAGTTTAATTAGTATTTTTATAGGGCTTCTATTTAGAATGGATTTTCATGCTTTTATATTTTTATTTTTAAATACCTGTTTTTCAACCTTTGTTGTTTTAAAATCATATAAACGGTCTGATTTAATTATTTCAGGATATATTATTGGCCTATTTAATATTCTTTGTGTTGCTGCTATTGGGTCTTTATCAAAAGAAATTAGTTATGCCTGGTATGGTTATAATGCTTTATTTGCATTTGGAAATGGTGTTTTTTCAGCAATGGTTACCCTTGCTATTTTACCCTATTTTGAACTCTTATTTAAAATAACGACCAATCAAACCTTACTAGAATTAGCAAATTTAAATCATCCTTTAATGAAGCGTCTTATGATGGATGCGCCAGGAACGTATCAACATAGTATGATGGTTGCTAATTTATCTGAAACTGCAGCAGAAGTCATTGGCGCAAATAATATCTTGTGTCGAGTAGGCAGTTATTTTCATGATATTGGAAAATTAAAACGACCGATATTTTTCTCAGAAAACCAATTTACAGAAGATAACCCCCATGAAACAATTGCTCCACGAATTAGTAAAATGATTATCTTGTCTCATGTTAAAGAAGGTGTTGAACTTGCAATTAAACATAAACTTCCATCGGTTCTTAAAGATCTTATAGAACAACATCATGGCACATCGTTACTATCTTTATTTTATACCCAAGCCATTTCAAAAGAAGGAGAAGTTCCTAGTACTGATGATGAATTTCGTTATCCTGGACCAAAGCCTCAAACTAAAGAGGCTGGTATAATTATGCTTGCAGATTCAGTCGAAGCTGCAACACGTTCTATTGAAAAACCAACCCCACAAAAAATTGAAAATATGATCAATAAAATTTTTAAAGATAAATTAGATGATTTACAACTATCAGAATGCCCGTTAAGTCTTAATGAAGTATTTATGATTAAATCTAGTTTTTTATATTTTTTTAGAGGTGCCCAACATAGTCGTGTTGATTATGTAAAAGAATTAGAGAAACTGGGTTCTCAAAACCTGCCTGCTAAATCTACCCCTATCTCTTAAAATAATGAGTGTAGCAGTATCTATCAATGATGAAACCAATACGTCCTTTAATTTTGATCGATTAACATTTATTAAAGTAGCCCTAGATTTAAAATATGTCTCAGAAGGATCTATTGATTTTACGTTTGTTGATGATGATTACATGATATCGCTTCATAAAACATATCTAAATGATGCAACTCAAACTGATATTATTACATTTAATCTAGAATCCTCTATAAAACCGTTAGGTGATATTTATATTTGCGTTGATGAGGTTAAACGTAATGCAGACCATCTAAAAACAAGCTTTGAAAATGAAATTAAACATTTAATCTTACATGGTATTTTACATTTGATTGGTTACACAGATTATAATCCATTTGAAAAAACATATATGATTGATGAACAAACTCGGTTAATCACATTAATTCAACAATCAGAGGTTCAATGAAACACAAGGCTCTTCCGTATTCTCTAAAATATGCTTTAAAAGGACTACACTTGGCCATGTGTTATGAAGCTAATTTTCGTATTCAATGTCTTGTCACGTGTTTTGTAATTATTGCTGGTTTTTTATGTCATCTTTCAATAATTGAGTGGTGTATTATACTTTTTTGCAATGCAATGGTATTATGTTTGGAATTAATGAATACGTCTATAGAATTTTTAGCTAATTATTGCAAATCCAACTATGATTTAAATATAAAAGTTGTCAAAGATATTGCAGCATCAAGTGTGCTGTTAATGAGTATTTTCTCTATTGTTATTGGGGGTCTTATTTTTTTACCAAAATGTTTAGTTTTGTTTAAAAGTTGGAAGGTTATACTAAATTGAACGATATTTTTATTTTAAAGACTTTAATTTTTATATTCTTTATTTTTATTTCTGCTTTTTTTTCTGCAGCTGAAACTGCGTTTACTGCAATTAACCGCATCAAGTTACGGTCCATTATTGAAGACAAAAAGAAGCAAGCAAAACATATTGAGTTTTTATTATTGCACCCAAAAAAGTTACTTACTGCCATTTTAATTGGAAATAATCTAGCAAATATTGCAGCTACAACATTTGCTACTGCTTTTTTTATTGATCTTTTTCGATCTTTAGGCATTACAAATGCCGCTGCAATACTTAGTATTATAACCGTTTTGGTAACATTTATTTTATTAGTATTTGGTGAAATTACGCCTAAAACACTTGCTATGAAAAACCCTTCTAAATGGGCGTTTAACATATCATCTGTTATTTATTACATTTATTTAATTGAGTTCCCTTTTATTTGGCTTTTTTATTCTATTACAAAAGCACTTAGTACTTTACTTGGAATTCCAACATCGAAGTCATCTCAACTGTCAGAAGAAGAAATTAAGTTATTAATTCAATTAGGTCAAGAAGAAGGTATTTTAGAAAAAGAAGAACAAAAAATGTTACATGGTGTTATCAATGTATTTGATAAAGTCGTTCGAGAAATCATGACTCCGCGAACAGACATGGTCTGTTTAGAACGATCTAGTTCTATTGCAGAAGCAATTGATGTAATTCGATCAAAAGGACACTCTCGAATACCCATCTATGAAGAAAAAATTGACAACATTGTAGGTTTTGTTTACGCAAAAGATCTATTATATGCAAACTTAGCTAATCAATCTAATTTACTTCATAATTTTATGAGAGAAGCTATCTTTATTCCAGAAACTAAACAAATTCAGTCGTTGTTACAACTAATGCGTAAGAAAAAGTTTCATTTATCAATTGTAGTTGATGAACATGGTGGCGTTGCTGGACTTGTAACTATGGAAGATATTATTGAAGAAATTGTAGGAGAAATTCAAGATGAATATGATAATGAAAAACTATCAATTAAGAAGTTAACATCATCCCGCTTTATTATTGATGCAGGTGTTAGAGTTGAAGAGTTGTCTGATACACTTGGCTTTGCTTTTCCTGAAGATGAAGATTACGACACGGTAGCTGGGTTTATCTTAGCTCAAATTGGTTCTTTTCCAAAGAAAAATGATAAAATTTCTTACGAGCATTTTGATTTTATTGTTAGAGATATTAAAAATAGACGAATTATTTCATTTGATGTGATCATAAATAAAGAAGAAACCAATAGCTAAAACGTTGCTTGATATGGTAGTTGCATTGTATCCTTTACTTAATGAAACAATCATTAACACTTAAATTATCTTTGGACAATTTTTTGAAAAAAAATTACCCAAATTCATTTCTTTTTAATAAAATGCTTATTCAGAAAGGAATTGAAAATGCGAACTTTATTCCTAAACATTTGCACAGATCATGGCCTTTTTGGGTTGCAAAACAACTTCAATTAAGCTCACCTCCTCATATTTCAGGACCTAACTTTTCTGGTCTGATCAATACAAAATATCGCAATTGGACTTATTTAAGTAATCCAAATTCAAATAATGCTGTTATAGTAGATCCGTCCGGGTTGGTATATACCAAAGAAAAACCTTTTTCTGTTGATTTTTGGATTAGTAATACAGATAGCTTATTTACACCATCTAATTGTAACGACATATCACAGCAGTATCTTACGGATTCTAATAGTGTTTTAACATCATTTTCACTTTCACAACTCGATATTGAATCTCATGTTATATTTTCTCATTTACCTGGTAATTACGACTTTGCATTTTGTAATTACAAACTATCTAATAATACTAAAAAAAATATTAAGTTTTCTTTTTATATTGCTATTAGACCCTTTGATTGTGAAGGTGTCACTACAGTAGAATCTATCCAATATTTACAAAGTGGTAACTTTATTGTTAATGACCAAATTGGTCTTATTTTAGATCAAAAGCCAGATAATATTGTCTGTCTTGCCTCTCAAGATGGTGATGTTAGCGAACATTTTAATAAACTAGAAATGATTTTTGATGCTCATTGTAAAATCAAAAAGGCCTCTGCATTTGCTGAATATCGGTTGGTTATTGCGCCTAATGAAACGATTTCGTTATCATATAAACTTCCCTGTATTACCAAACAATTTTCATCAAATAGTCCTACGTTTTTTTCTAAGAAATTGTCGTTAGATCAAATTAAAAAGACCTATCAACCATTTATATTTAATGACATCTTAAAAGAAATAGCATTTAACAACTCTGATTTACGACATAAGGATTTAACATTTTCTATTCCAGATAAAACGCTCAACAAATTTTTAATGGCTCAATATTCCTATCTTATCTCTTCAATGCATCCTCAATTATTTAAGCATGGGTATTATCAAGACATTAACCATAGTATTTTAGATCATTTATTTTTTATCAAAACTCTTTATATAGCTGGTTATAAACCAGCACTCTATTCTAATATTTTTTCACTCAGTTATCTCAATCAAGTATATGATTATTTAAAACGAAAAAAAATATTTTTTACTGACTTGGATCGTTGGTTTGAGATGATTCATTATTGTAATAACGCAAATATTATCACTATTACTCAAGACTGTTATCATGTTCTTTACAAAATACTTTTATATGGTATCAACCAATTTAAGTTTTATTCCCATGATTTTAAAACACTGGCTCCGCGTTTTGATATGTATTCCAGCCAAAAAACAACATTTTTATCTGATCTTATTGGGTTACATGGAAGTATAAAATGGTTTGAACTACTAACAACCGAGCTATCATTTCCACCAGATAAACGAATTAATATTGATGAGTTACACCAATATAATATCTTAATTAACAACTCCATCAATCATTATTGTGAATTAGTTTCAAAAAAAATCTACTTTAAGGATATTGTCCCAGTAACAACAACACAATCAATCAATTTAAATTTAATTAAAACACTTGCTTTGTATGCAACTTATTTTCCGAAAGAAGAAAATCGGATTACTGAATCATTAAAAAATATTAAAAATCACTTAGTTTACAATCATTTGATATTTTCTATGATTAAACCCTCTGGTTTTTCACTTGAGCATAACCTAGAGTATATTAATTTACTCCTTAAGTTAAATCCTACGACTGTTTTTGATGTTGTGACTAATCTTCTAGCGTGCTCAACATCTACCTACACCTTTCCTGATGTAATCCACCCTACAACGAATGGTGGTAGTGAAGGTGATGGGCATAATATTAAACATGGTGTTGCACTCGCTCAGTACGTATTTGATAGCATAATTAACCTAAACAAAAAAACCTTAGCATTATTTTCAGGTATTCCTACTCAATGGCTAACGGATCATTCATGGCATATTTCTAACTATAACGTTGGTTCTGAAACTATTTCCTTATCTATTAAACAATCTCCTATTGAAACCATTTTGGAAATAACACCGGCTAAAGGAAAGTCTTTTGATTTTATTTCTATTAATACGCAAAACCAGTTCAAGTCATTTATACTAAATGATAAAGAAATTATAATTCAAGCAGATACAGTTAAAATACCAAAATCTGAAACGTGTATCCGCCTCATTAAACACGATGTTAACTCAAATTTCTAATGAACCTATAGAAGTTGTTAAACTTGTAAATGGGGGCTATGGCTTAGGTTATTATAACAACAAACCATTGTTTATTCCTAAAACGGTTCCCGGAGACTACGTTGATGTCGTATTAACTCGTAGAAAAAAGTATTATTCTTTTGCCAAAGTTATTCGATACATAAAAAAATCTTCTTTTAGGCAAGTTGATTCATGTAATCATGCTAATGATTGTGGTGGTTGTCAATTTCAAGATATTAATTATGCAAACCAGCTAACACTTAAGCAAGATTGCCTTCATGATACTATTACGCATGATGCACCGTTTTTACTACCTTACTTAAAACCAATTGTTCCCTGTAAAACAATACAATATCATCGTAATAAAATGGAATTTGCTTTTTATCAATCAGAAAACTTAACGCTAGGTCTTAAAGAACAACTTAACCCAACTAATGTTATTCCTGTTTCACAATGTTTGTTAATGTCTGAAACCTCTAATCACATTCTTAATTTTACAAGAAACTTTTTTGAAAAATCTCAATTAAGTGTTTGGGATTCTCGTAAACAAACAGGTTGCTTAAGTCATTTAATGATCAGACATTCAAAAGCATTTGATACTTATATGGTTAATATTTTAGCAAGTTCTTATGAACCTATATTTTCTGATTATGCGCTCTCTTTATATCAACAATTTCCTCAAATAAAATCTATCAATTTATTAAAGTTTATCAATAAAAAAGGTACGCCTTCTTCTACATCTTGCCACTATTTACATGGAGATCGCTATATTTTTGAAACCATTAATAATCTTACCTTTCGTATTTCTCCTTTATCTTTTTTTCAAACAAATAGTCTCCAAGTTGGAATATTGTATGAGATTGTTAAAGAATCCTGTGCTTTAAAACCGGGACAAACATTATTGGATTTATATTGTGGGACAGGTACGATTGGTCAATATGTTAGTCAAGGTAAGTATAACTTAGTTGGGATTGACGAGATTTCTGAAGCAATTGAAGATGCTAAAGAAAATGCGCGTTTTAACAACATTGAGAATGTTACCTATTTTTCTGGTAGAGTAAAAAATATTTTAAAATTCAACTCATTTTCTCCTGACTGTATTATTATTGATCCTCCTCGATCTGGTATGGTTCCAAAAGCACTTAAACGTGTTTGCGAACTTAATTGTAAACAATTAGTTTATGTTTCTTGTAATCCGGTTAGTCTGATTAGAGATCTTAAATTACTTACTGAATATGGATATCAGGTTACTACATTTACTCCAGTTGATATGTTTCCTCATACCTATCACCTTGAATGTGTTGTTTCATTATCATTATCATAATAGTCATATCGTTAATCTTGCTACTTAATATTACATTATCAACATACTTGAAGATGCTAGACAACTTGCGTTACACTAAGTTTTAACTATGGAATACAAAAATAAAATTCATCAACTTGATGAGCAAAATGATGAATTACTAAATCTTTCAACAATGCTTAATAAAGCGATTCAAACATGTCGTCGAAAAGAATTAAATTTAGTTATTAAATTTTTAGAAAACTTTTCAAATGATACTAATCAAGATCAAAACTCTCTTGCAGAAAGTCCTGATTATATTAGTTATTCTTCAGATAAAGCTGAACATGAAAAGTTCAAAAGTATCGTCACGGATTTAAGAACCTTATATGATACAGATAAACCAGCTGCACATCTTATCTTTTTTATGAGAAAACATATTGATCAGTTGATGTCTCATATTCAAAACCGTGCTCATTCTGCGCAAGAGTCTACACAAACATTGGATCATAGTAGTCCTCATGAGATATTTGAGGCTTATCTTAAAAAAAATGATAGTCGTTATACCAAGAATAAGCGTTTTATTACTGAAGAAATTTTTAATCTAACAGATCATTTTGAAGTTGAAAACTTTATTGATCATCTACGTTCTCAAACGAAAGATATTTCTCGTGCCACAGTCTACCGTACGATCAAACAATTATTAGATGCCAATCTATTACAAAAGATTTCTACCTTAGATGGAAAAGTATTTTATGAGCATTCAAAAGCTCAAGTTCAACATGCTCATATTATTTGTAATCAATGTGGAAATATTACTGAAATGCATGATGATAACCTTCAGGATTTAATTACTAATTATTGTGATACGATTGACTTTACAATGTCATATCAATCTATCCATATTTATGGAACATGTAAGAATTGCTCTTAAGTTAGCTGTTTACAACGTGTAACACTCTGTTTATATACACTGTAATTATGGTATAACTAAACTATGGAAACACTTATAGGCACCTTTATTATTATATGCTTAGCTTTTTTAGGCTTTGGTGTTGGTGTATTGTTTTTTGGTAAAACAGCAAGCCATGATGCCTGTGGCAAGGTTCCTGAAATTGATCCTGAAGAGTGCTTATCTCAAAAAGCGGGTTTATGTCCTTTTGAAGATGACTCAGGGGGGCTCAAAATGCAGCGTAAAGCGCGTGTTAATTACCCTAGTTCTTCATAAAACGTTATAACTTTGGCATGCAGACTGTAGTTGATTTAAAAATTCTGTATCTTCATGTAGTCCAACTCTCTTTAAATACTGATTTAAATTAGTAAATAGACGTTTTATCCCTTGAGTATGTATATCTTGATCTGAAAAAGCTGCGATCATTTCTGGTAGGCCTCTTCCACATTTAATATTTACTGTTATTCTTTCGTTTGGATTTTCAAAATCAAATTTAACAAATAATTTAAATGCTGTATTTGGGTCTGGCTTATGTAAATTTTGTGGATAGGTACGAACATAAATAGCTTTTTTTTGTTTCTCAAAATAAGATTTTGCGATAGTTATAAGATCCTTTTCTGATAGCTTTAGATTTAAATTTATTTTTTGATCATTAGATATTTTCCCATTATTAACTTCATACTGCCTAATTGTTTCCCCTTGCCATAAAAAGCATTGGTCTTTACAAGGAAAATTACGCTTAACTAGTAGTTGATCTTTTTTCAATTTTATTGTTGACTCTATGTTTCCAAAACTTGAAACCAGACATGTCTTCCTATCTATCATTTTAACAACAATAATATGATTATCACCTCTTAAATGCATTGTTGCTAGGTTGTTTTCTTCTACATATTTTAATGCTTTTGTAAAACACATACCCGTTGCATGCGGTTGCAAATTCTCACCTTCCTTTAATTGACATGCTGCTGGAATACTACTATATGTAATGTATTCGCTATGAGTAGGTATCCATGGCTCAACATTATGTCTTCTTTGTGTTCTTTCTTTCTTCTTATCTAAGGCCTGTGAAGATTTTCCTGCTGGTGGCCTTGGGATTGATTTTACAGACACTGTTACTTTATTTTTTTCTTTTAGTTTATAGCTTTTTGCCTCATTATTTAAAAGCTTATATCTAGTTATCGTGTTTTAGAGACAAAAAATTCTATAATTTTTATTGGTGTGACATAAACGACCGTTTATGTCACTAAAATAAGACAAACTTATTTTAGATATCGTCGCATAGTATGAGCTAAATGGGAGAAAAACGTTTCTCAGGCTATAATAAAGTATGTTTTGGCGTTATGTATTTTCTTTCTTTTCGTATCAACAAACAGCTCTTACTCATTTCTTATTTTTACGCTCATTAGGCATTATTTATTTTATTGCATTTTTAGTTTTTGTTAACCAAGGGGAAGGCTTACTTGGCTCAAATGGAATTTCTCCTGCATATTTATTTCTTGAATCTGTTAAAGCATCTATTTCTTTTTGGGATCTTCCTAGCATTTTTTGGTTTTATATATCAGATTCATTTTTATTTTGGTCAGGTTGTTTTGGATTAACCTTATCAGTTCTTGTTGCGTGTGGTCTCACCAATGCTATTGCCATGTTTATTTTATGGGCTCTCTATATGTCCATTATGCATATTGGACAACAGTTTTATGGATTTGGTTGGGAAACATTACTTTTAGAAACAGGCTTTTTAGCTATTTTTTTATGCCCAGTTTTTGATTGGCAACCCTTTTCTTCTAAGATTCCGCGGCCTACTATCATTTTTATTCTTATTTTATGGCTTTTATTTCGTAATATGTTTGGGGCTGGTTTAATCAAACTACGTGGGGATGCTGTTTGGACTGATTTAACAGCCCTTGTTTATCACTTTGAAACACAGCCCATTCCAAATCCACTCAGTTGGTTTTTTCATCACCTGCCCGTTCCTATTTTGAAAGTTGGCGTTTTATTTAATCATTTTTCCGAACTAATTGTTCCTTTTTTCTTGTTTGGACCTCGTTTATGCCGTCATCTAGCAGCTCTTATTATTATTCTATTTCAATTTACCTTAATTTTAAGTGGCAATCTTTCTTGGTTAAATTGGCTTACCATTGTTCAATGTATTCCCGCTTTTGATGATAGCCG
>PBEQ01000028.1 GCA_002719695.1 bacterium
TGTCGCAGTATTTAGATCATAAGAAGCAAGTGTGTTTTGAATAGGATCATAATACCAAAATGATGTAGCCGTTTTCCAAATAGCATGACTACCCAAATCTAGCTCATGTTCCAAGTCACCTGTAATAGAAAAGATATACAACTTTGTATAACCAAACCAAAACAGAAAAGATTGTTTGGTAAAGGGATTTATTTTGATAAATTCATCGTATACAAAATTATTGGATTCAACTCTATAGATGGGCTCATCCGTAATAAGATATCTGCTTAAAAGGGTCCCATTTCGATAAAATTTTAATGTATCATCAGACTCTGAATTAAAAGGAAGGGAAATATAGGCTGTATAACGATCATTATTAGAATCAATAAACCATGATAGTGCAAACAATACTTCCCATTCAGGATTATCATTATGCTGAATAAATTCTGTTTTTTTGCTCATAATAATGTCTTCACGTTCAGGAGATAGCAGATCAATAAGAAGAATGTCGCTGGTACCAAAACGATTTACCTGATCCCCAACTTGATACTCAATTTGTTCACCAGACTGATAATTGGTAATAATATCTCCTTCCAAAGTCCAGTCAGAGACGTAGTAACCAGAGTAAGGTTCGTGAAATTTGCGATACAAAAAATCACACCCTGTGAAACAGGATAAAATAACGATAAATAAAAGAAATCGTATTATCATCACTATCATTAATCTCGAATAGGAGTAAGCGTATGAGTGTCAATATCATAGACATTGATGCCAAGTGATTTAAAGATTGCATCCGAATCCCGAAACTCATAAAACCATCCTTTTTCATACACTAACAGTTTTGAGCCATCAGGAGAGAATTTAAATTCATTCAGTGTCTTATAATCATAGGTTACGGGGATAGAAGCAGTAATTATATTGCTAGCAACTGAATATGTCTTTAATACCCCATTATCGATGGTTTGGAGGGTATTATCCGTATGATTATAATAACTAGGTTTAAAATCAATATCATATATTGTAGATGTCGCAGTATTTAGATCATAAGAAGCAAGTGTGTTTTGAATAGGATCATAATACCAAAATGATGTAGCCGTTTTCCAAATAGCATAACCACCTAAATCTAGCTCATGTTCCAGTTCACCTGTAATAGAAAAGATAAATAACTTGGTATAACCAAACGAAAACAGAAAAGATTTCTTGGTAAAGGGGTTAATTTGTACATATGTATCATATTCAATTTCAGAGGGACCCGTAGTGTATATAGAGTTTCTATAGGGGTAGGAGCTTAAAAGATTATTATTCTTATAAAATTTAAAAGTAGAATCAAGATCTAGGTTCATAGGAAAAGAAGTATAGGCTATATAACGATCATTATTAGAATCAATAAACGATGATAGAGTAAGAAATATCTCCCATTCAGGATTGTCATTATGCTGAATATATTCTGTGTTTTTGCTAATAATAATGTCTTCACGTTCAGGAGATAGCAGATCAATAATAAGAATATTGCTTGTACCAAAACGATTTTTCTGCTCAAAAAGATCATGTTCAGTCTGTTCACCAGCCTGAAAATTGGTAATAATATCCCCTTGCAAAGTCCAGTCAGATACATAATAACCAGAGTAAGGGGTGTGAAATTTATTATCTAAAAAATCACACCCTATGAAACAGGATAAAATAACGATAAATAAAAGAAGTCGTATTATCATAATGTTACATTATTAACTTAAAAATATTATCATTTAATATAAATAAATCAACTGACCATGATGAACAGACTCTTTCCATCTTTTTTCTTTACTGATATCTGTAACTTTTTTAGCATTATTAGACATTACTTTTAATGTTGCTGTGGTTTTAGCAATATTAATAGAAGTTGAAAACCAAATAGGAATACGCCATCTCCAAATCCGTTTATAAACCCACGATGAGCGAGCATGAGCATAAGCAACATTAGCACCCACTTTATCATTATGAAGATCCATTCTAGCAGAACCATCTGATTCTGTTTCTCTAGCTGCTGTAAATTCATACCCCCACCATTTACCTAACTCGGGTCCTATAAAAGGAATACCGCTACATGAATCCGCGACTAGAGCTGCCCAGAGAGAATGAGTAAACGCATTATTTTTGTTATCTTGTTCATATTGTAAAAGTTTATTAGCTAATCCAACGTCTAGTGATGCAGCTAATGTTTGAATAGGGATTCGTCTTGAGATAAAGCCTGCCATAATAAGCATAGAAACCTGTTTTTTAGTTAAAATAAGCTTCCCATTAGAACGAATTTCTATAATTTGACTAGTTTCATCTAAAATCGATTGCTGAATAGAAGCAATACTAGAAGCAATTTGATTTTGAATCTCTGGTTTGGTTATTTCTTGCATTGTCATATAGAGTGTTTCAGCTGCTATTCGTTTTAGTTTTGCTTCCATTCTTTTTGAGAGTTCTTTGCCTAGTTCTTCTTCTGTCATATCGTGTTGTGCTGAATTGCCAATAGTTTGTGTTCCCACAATTTCTTTAGCCTGTTCTTCTAAAAAAGCATCTTCGTCAAATTCAGGGTAAGATTCTTCTACTGATTTTAGAACATCAAGGTATATTTCAGCGGTAGCAAAAGCCGTGGTTTCTTGAGTCCCATCGGCTGATTGAACAATAAATCCAGCATTGGGCCATTGTTCCATATAATCATCAACGGTCATATCCATCAAATTATCAGGAAATTGATGTTGATAGTGTTGATATAATGAATTTTCTTGAGATAAAGTATTTTCTGAAGATCCGGTACCTAATAATGTGTCATTGTTAGTATTATTTAAAGCACCACATCCCCCCAAATTAAGAAAAGCCATGATTAAACAATTTGCTAATAAAATAGTTTTCCTACGATTCATAAATGCAAAACTCCTTTTTATATAGTTAATATCCAATAAAGCTGCAAATGAGTTGGTATAAATTTTAATGAAGTAATAGGGCATGTTTGAGAGTTTAAACTTTGTATTAGTACACTATGTTTTACTTAGACATAACAACAATACCGTGAGATGGTAAGGTTAAATAAACATAGTTTTATAAAGTAAAAACCAAACAATTAGCAAACTAGTATACGCTAACTATTACTTCATTAGTGGATAAAACTTTTCAAAACAAATTAAGTGAAAAATATGAAAAGTACAATTTTGCAAAAATATGATAAGTCAAAAAAAAATAAAAGACAAGTTAAAAAGAAAACAATGGGATACAAAAAAAGAGTGAAGAAATGCTCATAAAATTAATAAAAAAAGATTATACTTAACCTATGGATAGTAATGAGTCATTAGACGAAAAAAAGAAAGCCTTATCAGACTTAAGTTATGATGTAACACAAAATCAGGGGACAGAGCCTCCATTTCAAAATGAGTTTTGGGATCATAAGGAAGAAGGTGTATATGTAGACATTGTCTCGGGAGAACCCTTATTTTTATCTTATGATAAATTTGACTCAGGAACAGGTTGGCCAAGCTTTACAAAACCAATTACCAATGAGGCCATTATTGAACATGTTGATCATTCATTAGGTATGCAACGGATCGAAGTATGTTCAAAAATAGCTAAATCACATTTAGGGCATGTATTCCCTGATGGCCCTGGTCCAGCTGGATTACGATATTGCATTAATTCTGCAGCCCTGCGATTTATTCCTAAGAATAAGTTAAAAGAAAATGGCTATGAAGATTTAGTAACATTGTTTTAGTTCTAATCCCTACGATTGCTTTCCAATTCGTGAAGTATCGGTTTGTAAAGACGTTTCGATTCATCTAATTTATCTTCCATTTTACTTAGTATCGCACTTAGTTCCGCAATATCCTTAGTTTGTAGATCATCAGGATTTTTAATGGGAAAAAAACTTTGGTGTTTTCGTATAGTTTCGATCATTCCAAACTTAAGGGATATTCCAACCTTCTTTTTTCTCATGCTGTATAACAAGGGTTGAGATGAGTGATTAGGAATACATGTAGGATTTGTAGGTAAATAATCAAGCTGAGGAATATCATCAAGGGGCTGTCCATTCTTAAGTGACAAGGGTTGAGATGAGTGATTAGGAGCATAATTTGTAGAGAAAGAATCGAGCTGAGGAGTATCATCAAGGGGCTTTTTAGCAGGACAACAGCATGAAAGAAAAGATTGAATCATGATATTAATGTCATATTAGACGAAAAATAAGAATTGTTAAAATAACTAAAGTAGATATTGAAGATAAAGATCATTGAGAACCGTTTATTGTTGTGTTCTAAGCTTAGAAGTGATCTCTTGAATACTTAAGGCATTACTGTCGTAGTGATTAAGGTCTTCTGGTAGGCGATCTAAATTCTCTAACAATGAGTTTCTTAAAGACCAAGATGGAGATGCAGGTGCAGATGCAGTAAAAAGATTAAATAACCTGTCACAACATGTAGGTTGGTCAAATGATTCATATTTATCTTCACGAGATTCAGGAGATTCAATAGGTTTAGTGGAGGGTAAAAGTGTGCGTAGTTTATAGAGATAGGTTGCAATTGCGGGACAGCAAAAATCCATTTTTTAATTCCTTATTAAGGTATAATTTAGTATTGGTAATAACTAGATCAATAAATTTTATACAAACAGTGAGCAATCAAAAAGTTGAAAGCTGAAGTTTGAAGTAATTATGTTAAATTTTAACCAAGACCGTCAATAATGTCAAAAAAGTTAGGAAATGATGTTTTAATGCAGTCAGTCGTATCTAATGTAATCGGGCATCCTGATGCCAAGCTTGCAATAATAGCTGACATAGCAATACGATGATCAAAAGCTGTATCGATCTTGGGGGATGATTGTATATTAAAACCACCTGTGAGTTCAAACCCATCATCATGTTCAATAATAGACCCATTAAATGCCTGAACTAATTTTATGATTTGCGTGATGCGATCTGATTCTTTAAAGCGGAGTTCTTTTGCTTGAGATAGTATCATGGTTCCTGAAGCAAACATTCCAGCTACAGCTAATATCGGGATTTCGTCGATAATAATAGGAATTACGGATTCATCAATAGAAATATTTGTTAAGTTTGATGAACTTACAGTGATATCTGCATAGGGTTCAATTTCCATTTTATGATTCGACACAATAATATTACCGCCCATAGCCTGTAAGACTTCGATTAATTTAGAGCGTGTCGGGTTCATGCCAATCTGTTTTAACGTGAGTGATAAATTTGGATGAATCAGCCCCAAAACAATAAAAAATGCGGCAGAAGAAAAATCGGCAGGTATCGTGATAGGATCAGAAAAAGGATTAGCTAACTCAGATTGCTCAATCGTAATTCGATGAGTATCGGTAGTAAGCGTTGCCTGAAAGGCTTTAAGCATAATTTCTGTATGATCCCGACAAAAATCAGGTTGAATAACCGTTGTGGGTTCTTTTAAAAATAAACCAGCAAATAATAAGCAGGATTTTACTTGAGCACTTGCAATAGGCATGGTGTAGTTAATTCCTTTAAGCACGTGAGATGGAGAAATTCTAAGTGGGGGATAAATATCGTTAGTTTGTTGGCCATCAATGATAGCTCCCATATGTTTTAGAGGATCTACAATACGTTTCATAGGGCGTTTTTGAATACTACTATCGCCTGTAATTACCGACTCAAAATTTTGAGCTGCCAAAATACCTGTAATCAGTCGAATACCAGTTCCAGAATTACCAACATCTAAAAACGTTTCAGTTGGTTTTAATCCATGCATACCAACACCATGAACAGTAACAATTTTTTTTGTCGAATCAACAGCGATAGAAACACCTAATTGTTGAAAAATTTTAAGCGTATTCAAGCAATCTTCAGAAAAAAGAAACCCTTTGAAGGTAGTGGTGTTATTTGCTAAAGAAGCAATAATAATGGCTCGATGAGATATAGATTTATCACCAGGAATAGTATCTATGATATTTGAATGCTTAAGTTTTAAAGGTGTAAATAAAAAAGCCATGATTCCAGTTTAAAGGGTGTTTAATTAAGAATCAACGGTCGCAACTATAACACACATGATTTTTGAAGAATAAAAATTACTAAAATAGTTTGGGAATAATAATATTACAGAGGTTTCACCTTTACATATTGCTAACGTAATTTATTTTTTAGAAAATTTAGATTTTGAAGTATTAGAACACGATGTTTTATGAGGATTGGCGGGACAAGACGTCCGCGTTTCTTTCGATCCATAGAAAAGGAGCATGGAAGCTATTAAACGAGTAGAAAGACGTATAGGTAAAGATTTCATGAAATTTTTTTACAGTAATTAAGTTAAGCAAAATAATAAGTGCTAATTAAAGTAAAAAACAAGTTGATACATGATAAAAATCTTAAAAAGAGTTTAGAATTTTGACGTAATTCAATTCAACCGATAAAATAGATTACAATAATAGTTAGCAATCAATAAGGATTATGATAAATGGAATATAAAGAACTTAAAAAATTAGTTGAGTTAGTTGAAAATGCCGCCATAACACATTTAAGTATTGACGAAAATGGCACAAAAATTGAGATTAAAAAAGAAATTCAAGAAACACAATCGGTAGTTTTACCACAAACTGTTTCAGCTCCTGTCGTTCAGGCCGCAGCTCAAGCTCCTCTAGAGCAATCATCTAAGGAAGAAGCCCCAAAAAATAAAAATTTAACAGAAATTAAGGCTCAAATGGTTGGTACGTTTTATCAATCAGCAAACCCAGAATCACCTCCTTTTGTTAAGGTTGGCGATAAAATTGAAAAGGGTAAGGTTATTTGTATCATCGAAGCTATGAAATTGTTCAACGAAATTGAAGCTGAAGAAGATGGGATTATTGAAGAAATTTGTGTTCCAAATGAATCAGCAGTTGAATATGGGCAAACCTTATTCCTAATCAAAAAGGGATGATTGCTGAAAAACGCTGGAAATTACATCATCAACAAAAAGATTTAGCAAGTAATATAGCAGAAAAACTGGGGATATCTCCTGTTGTTGCTCAACTGATGCTAAACAGAAATATTACATCCCTACAACAAGCAAGTGATTTTTTAGATCTTCATCCTCGAGCAACGTATTTTAACGAAGAAAAATTAGCATCCATTTACCAAATGATTAAAAAGTGTATCGAAGAAAACAAACCAATTAGTGTTTATGGAGATTATGACGTTGATGGTATGACATCAACAGCAATGATGGTTAAATGCATTAGCACAATGGGCGGTGTTGTTAGTTATAAGTTGCCACATCGATTTAAAGATGGTTATGGTTTAAATAAAAACATTGTATCAGCCTTAAAACAAGATAATATTGGATTATTTATCACATTAGATTGTGGTATTACGAACGTAGAAGAAATTGCTTTAATTAAATCTGAAACCAATGCAAATGTGATTATTATTGATCATCATCAAATTCCAGATCCTGCTCCAAATGCAGATATTACATTTAACTCAAAAGAACCTAATACCCCGCTAGCATTAAGAGAGTTATGTACAGCAGGTCTTGTTTATAAACTGGTATCTTATATCAGTACCCAAGATAAACGAATAACAGAAGAGTATTATTTATTATTAGCTGCGATTGGAACCGTTGCCGATGTCGTATCGTTACAAGGAGAAAACCGTCGAATCGTAAAAGCAGGCTTAAAATTATTATATAAGGTTAAAAATATCGGGTTAATGGCATTATTAAAAGAAGCTAATTGGGATAAAAAGAGCTTGTCAGTATATGATATTGGTTTTGTTATTGGGCCACGATTAAATGCAGCTGGACGATTATCGACAGCTACTTATGGTGTTGAATTATTATTAACTCATGATAAACATAAAGCAAAAGAAATCGCTCATTATTTAGAACGTATTAATCAGCAAAGACGAGATTTAGATAGACATGTAGTCGCAGAATCAATGGATTTAGTTAATAATTCAAGTAATTATAAAGAGCAATCTGTATTAGTTCTTGGGAAGCAAGAATGGCATGCCGGTGTCATTGGAATTGCTGCTTCAAAATTAGTTTCAGAGTATTCAAAGCCAGTAGTTATTGTTGGTTTAGAAAAAGATATTGCGCGAGGATCAGCCCGCTCTATGGGAGATGTTAATATTTATAAGTTACTTAAAGAATGTTCTCATTTATTTACATCATTTGGAGGCCATAAATTAGCAGCTGGATTTAGTTTAAAACCTGAAAATTTTGGGAAATTTAAAGAAACATTAGAAACAATTGTAAAAACGAACATTACAAAGGATGTATTGGTTGATAGCATGACGGTAGATATGAAGTTAGAAACAGCTGATATTTCATTTTCATTAATTGATACCTTAGATACCTTAGGTCCTTTTGGGCATGGTAACCCAAACCCAACATTTTATGCAGATCAATTTCGAGTAATTGATTCAAAATTAGTTGGAAATGGAAAACATTTAAAAGTAACGCTACAAGATCCACAAACAAAAAAATGTTTTGATGGAATAGGCTTTAACTTAGGAAAAAAATTGCCAGTTGTTTATCAGAAAAAGAACTTTATTGCCTTTTCATTAGAACGAAATGAGTGGAATAACCAAGAAAAAATTCAATTCAATATACAAGATATTAAATGAATAATAAACACGGATTTGAAGATGTATTAACTAAGGCTAGCCTTTACTTGGATGAGGCTGCTTTGGAGGTTTTGCGTAAAGCATATTTATTTGCTGAAAAAGCTCACGAAGGGCAACGAAGGCAATCTAAAAAACCGTTTATTACACATCCAATTGCTGTTTCATTAATATTGTGTGAGTTAGAACAAGAGTTAGATACAATCGTGGCAGGATTATTACATGATACGGTGGAAGATACCGATGTTACAAACAGTCAGATTACAGATGTTTTTGGAGAAAAAATTAGTTTGTTAGTAGAGGGAGTTACAAAACTTAATAAATTAAAATTTCATTCACAACAACAAGCTCAAGCAGAAAATTATCGTCGGATGTTTTTAGCTATGGCAGAAGATTATCGAGTGATTATTATTAAATTAGCAGATCGTCTGCATAATATGAAAACATTACAATTTTTAGCACCAGAAAAACAGAAACGAATTGCAAAAGAAACACTCGAAATTTATGGCCCATTGGCACATCGATTGGGTATTTATAATATTAAATGGCAATTAGAAGATTTAGCGTTTAGGTACAGCTATCCCGAAAAATATTCAGAAATTAAAGAACTCGTTGAACAAACTAGAGAAGAAAGAGAAGTATTTATAGACGATATTATTTTACGAATTCATGATGTGTTAGAAAAAGCAGGTATTACGTCAAGTATTAAGGGTAGGCCCAAACATCTTTACAGTATTTTTCAAAAATTAGATAAAAAAAATACCAGTATTAATCAACTATACGATCTGTTAGGCGTTCGAGTTGTTGTTAATAAACTAGAAGATTGCTATGCTGCTTTAGGAATTATACATGCTACATTTAAGCCTATTTCAGAGCGATTTAAAGATTATATTGCAATCAGTAAACCAAATGGTTACCAATCGTTACATACAACGGTCTTAACACAGGATGGTAAAAGCGTAGAGGTACAAATTCGAACAAAAGAAATGAATCAAATTGCTGAGTTTGGGTTTGCTGCACATTGGCAATACAAGCAGTCAGATAAAAAGAAACAATTAGAAGCAAAATTAAATTGGCTCAATACCATCTTAGAGCATCAAGATGAAAAACTAGCGCCCAATGATTATCTGCAAACATTAAAAATGGATTTATTTGTTAATGAAGTATTTGTGTTTACACCAAAAGGTGATTTAAAAGTATTATCACGAGGGTCGACAGCATTAGATTTTGCTTATAGTATTCATACAGAAGTTGGTCATAGTTGTAAAAATGCAATTGTTAATGGCAAGATTGTGCAATTAGGATTTGAGCTTAATAATGGTGATAGAGTTGAAATAATGACTTCAAAACAGTCTAGACCAACGGTGGATTGGTTAAGATTGGTTAATTCAAGACATTCTCGCTATAAAATCAAGCAATATTTAAATTCTCAAAATAAAGAAGACTTACTAGAATCAGGTAAAAATAGATTAAAAAGAGCCTTTGTTTCAGAAGGATTAATTCTAGAATCGTGTTTGGAAGAAATTAATACAAAAGAATTTTTCGATCGATTTAATGTTTCAAAATATGATGATTTATATGTATATATTTCACAAGGAGATTTATCTCCAAGAGAGGTATTACGTTACGTCATAAAAAAACTCAAAAAGGAAGCAGAACCCAATTTAAAAATAAGTGAAAAATCAAAGAAATCAAAGAAAATCAGTGGTGGCATTTATGTTATGGGAGAAAAAAACGTTAAATTTACCCTTGCTAAATGCTGTATGCCAATTCCTGGCGATGATATATTAGGAATAGTTGTTATTGGTAAAGGGGTATCTATTCATAGACAGGATTGTTTAAATATTGCATCGATAAAAGATAGTAGTCCAGAACGCTTATTAGATGTTCAGTGGGATATAGCTCGATCAAAACCATTAAATTATACTTGTACATTACGCATAGAAGGCTATGATAGAGAAGGTCTATTACAAGATCTTTTAAGTATAATTTATGAATCAAAGATAAATCTGAGAGAAGTAAAAACAAAAGTAAATGCAGATAATACGCGTATGTTTGCTTCTATTACAATTGATATTACAGATATTAAGCAATTTTATGATATTAAGAGAAATTTAAATGCTATTGAAGATGTATATTCAGTATCACGAGTCAGTTTAGGTCTAGAAAAATGAAATGTATAATTTTTACAAATAATCAAAAAAAATGTGATGAGCTTCAAGAAATTCTTGCCAGTGATATATTAGACGTAGTTCGATATCGGGATATTGTGGGGGATGCCATTGAGGTAATTGAAGATGGAAAAACATTTGAAGAGAATGCCTTTAAAAAAGTAAACGCAATCGCTCATTTAAAAGATGCTGTGTTAGTTGCAGATGATTCAGGATTAGAAATAGACTGTTTGGATGGTCAACCTGGAATTTATTCTGCTCGCTATGGAGGGGAGGCATTAAGTGATTCAGAGCGCTGTGAGTATGTATTAGAACAAATAAAAGATCAAACTCAAAGACACGCTAAATTTCGTTGTGTCATAGCACTCATTTTTCCAACAGGGGAGCAGTATTGTGTAGAAGGGGTAGTTGAGGGAACCTTAACCTATGAACAAAAAGGCTCTCAAGGCTTTGGATATGACCCTTTATTTATACCAGATGGGTATCATGAAACATTTGCTGAACTAGGAGCTAATATCAAACATAAAATTAGTCATAGAGGGCAGGCATTAGAAAAGGCGAGTGCACTAATTAGAAAGTATGTTGATAAAGTAGAATAATATAAATTAATACAAGCCATCTTAAATTTAGATAAAGTGATTTGTCTATGCAGCTAATAATTAAATCACACAAAACGTATCAAGTCTCTTGTCGTATAAATAAATAAGGGCTAGAATGCTAATCTATAAATTCGGGGTGTAGCGCAGCCTGGTTAGCGCACCAGTTTTGGGAACTGGGGGTCGTTGGTTCAAATCCAATCACCCCGACCATTTATTATAATATGACAGTTAAAAAACCATTAGTAATCTATTTGCATGGATTTTTAGGACATCATAGCGATGCCAACAGTTTAATTCAGAAACACAGTAGCTTTGATTTAGTAGGAATTCCTTGGAGTAAATTAATACAAGATAACAACTGTTGGACCTTAGTTGATCTTGCAATAACCTTAAATACATTAATAGACAATCATTACGATAAAGCTTGTTATTTATATGGCTATTCTATGGGAGGCCGTTTAGCCATGCAATTGGTTAGTTTATACCCAGAAAAATGGCAAGGTCTCATTTTAGAATCCGCACATATTGGATTTGAAAATGGTATTCAAAGACGAGCGCAACAGATCTACTGGCAAGAAACATTTCAGAAGCTTATGAGTAGCGATATAACAATATTTCTTAAGCAGTGGTATGATCAGCCATTATTTCATCGAAGTAAACAGTTGCTATCTCAACAAGAGTGGAAGAAAAAAGAGGGGTATTCTCTAGAGTTTATTAGAGACTGGGCCTTATTATTTCAAACTGCCAATCAAATATATTTTAGAGAAATATTACGATCATGGAAGAACCCTATTTTATTTTTAGCTGGAGATGAGGATAGCAAGTACAAAGAGCTTGGATTATCATTAGAAAAATACATAATGGCTATGAAAACAGTTGTTGTTAAACAAGCAGATCATAATGTCCATGTCTCAAATCCAGTAGCTGTTATAGCAGAGATTAATGACTTTTTAAAAGACGCTTAAGAAATTTTATTAAGCAGTGCTTGGCCTTCTTTTTTATCTCGATCAAATTGATCTCTAAAATAGATTGGTTTATAAGGTAACTTAAGAAATTCTCTTAACAAAGAACGTGCTTTAGATTTTTTCTTTAGTTTGATTAAAACTTTTGCTTTTTCAAGTAAATACATTGATTCTGTAGGATCCATTGATAACGCTATATTGATATGTTCAAGCGCTTTTTTTGGATTTCCAATAGAAATCCCTTTAGGAGCTTTGCGATATAAGCGAGATAGTACAAAATGAGCTCGGTGGTATTGAGAATCTAACTCTAAGATTGTGAGCATGGAAGATTGAATGGGTTTAATAGAAGCAAGAGATTTAAAAATACCTTTTAACTCAGCTTCTCTACCAAGTGAAATAGCATACCAATAATGACCTTCAATTTTGTTAGGATACAGTTCAATGGCTTGTAATCCATAATTTACACCTTTTGCAAGATAATTTAATTTTTCTTTTTTTGATCCAATTAAATAATCTGGTGTACGAGATGCTGATCGAGAATATCGCCATAAAAGTGCATAATCATGTCGTTTTGTTGTAATAAGATTTTTGGATGATTCAATCAAAAGTAACGAATCTTTAATATTATCAGACTCATTTCGTGTATCATATAATGTATCAATGGCTGATAATTGATCATGAATTGTCGCACTTACTAATGGTGAGCCTAATAATAAAAAACAAATAAAAATAATTATTGATTTCATGAAGATATATGTTCGGTATTGTTTAATTCTGTCTCTATTGTATCTTTCATTTTTTCAGAAAAAGAATGAGAGGTTTCTCTTAACGCTCGATGCAAAATTTTTCCTACATTGGTTTTTGGAAGTTCATCACGAAATTCAATATATTTAGGTTGTTTATAATCTGTGAGATTTTCTTTGCAGTGAGCTTTAATAACATCTTCAGTAAGTGCTGGATCAGATTTTACAACAAATAATTTCACACGTTCACCAGATTTATGATCAGCAACGCCAATGGCCGCACATTCACTAACACCATTTAAACTAACAACAACATCTTCGATTTCATTTGGATAAACATTAAATCCTGAAACTAATATCATATCTTTTTCTCGACTAACAATACGACAATAACCACCATCATCCATTGTTGCAATATCACCTGTTTTAAGCCATCCATCCGATGTAAACACTTTCTTTGTTTCCTCTTCTTTATTCCAATACCCTCTCATTACTTGAGGCCCTTTTACACAAAGTTCACCTTCTTCATTAATATCACATTCAGTATTATCCTGACGTCTAATTGATACATCTGTTGAAGGTAAGGGAAGCCCAATAGCACCATTAAATTCTTTAATATCTAAGGGGTTTACACATACGGCTGGCGAGGTTTCAGTTAATCCATAAGCTTCAGCTAGTGTACATCCTGTTAGCTCTTTCCAACGATTAGCAACCGCTTCCTGAACAGCCATACCGCCCCCTAAACTTAATGTAAGTTTAGAAAAATCAATGGTTGTAAATTTTGGGTGATTCATAAGCGCATTAAACAAGGTATTTACTCCTGTAATAGCAGTAAAATCAGTATTTTTTAATGTTTTAATAAAAAGTGGAATATCTCTAGGATTGGTAATAAGTAAATTACAGCCACCTACTCTCATAAAAACCAAACAATTAGCAGTTAAAGAAAAAATATGATACAAAGGAAGTGCTGTAACAACAGTCTCACAACCTTCTTTAAGATTGACCCATGCATATGCTTGTTGCATATTTGATAACATATTTCCATGAGTTAGGATTGCTCCTTTAGAAACCCCTGTTGTGCCACCTGTATATTGTAAAAAAGCAATATCATCATGTGTGAGTGGTATGGGATGAAATTGATTAAATTTATTTTTTTGAATAATCTTTCTAAACGATACTACTTGCGGAATAGAGTGGGGAGGCACCATTTTTTTTACTTTTTTAACAACAAAGTTAACAAGATTACGTTTTAATGTGCCAAAGCAATCCCCAATTTCAGTTGTAATGACATGCTCTACAGCTGTTTTAGTTAAACATTTTTCAAGAACATGAGCAAAATTCTCTAAAATAACAATAGCTTTTGCTCCTGAGTCATTTAACTGATGTTCCAATTCTCGGGGAGTATATAATGGATTAACATTAACGATTGTAATTCCAGCTCGCATAGCACCAAATAAAACAATAGGATACTGTAATAAATTAGGCATCATGATTGCTAAGCAGTCCCCTTTTGTGAGGTTTAATTCATTTTGAACATAGCTAGCAAAGTTCTTAGATAACTGATCAAGTTGGTTATATGTTAAAGAAACCCCCATGCTAAGATAGGCTTGCTTTTCAGAATATTTACTACATGATTGATTAAACAAATCAATAATAGAGTTATAGTCATCAATACTAATAGAGGTTGGCATGCCTGGAGGGTAACTTTTAAGCCAACGTTTATCCATAATATCCCCTTCTTTAGTACTCATCATTTGTTGCATCCTTACCACTTAAAAACGGGTTTTTTGCAAAGAGTGTTACACCAAATGATAGCATGTTGCCAGGTTGGATTCTACCAGGAAAGTTATAAAATTGACCGGTTGCATCATTAGATAAAATAATATTTCCTCTAACAAAGGCTCGAACAAAAATAGCAGGTTGATAGACAAGTTCAAGGTTAGCCATTTGCACAATTCCTGCTGAATCTGGCATTTCTGTCCAATCACTATACCCCGCTGTTGAATCCGGGTTAGTATTTGAAAAAGCTGAATTACCACCACGAATCTCATCTTTTCCATGATATAAAAATGTATACGAGCTATTTAATGTAAATTGATCAAGAAAACGTAGAGGAAGATTTGCTTTTGCTAAGATAATATTTCCTGGACTAATGTCGCATTTCTTCAAGTCTAGAAAATCTTGAGTTAAATTTCCAAGAAAGATGTACCCTGTTGTAAGCTCGAGCGTTTGATTTAAGAGTGATAAGTCTTTAAAAAGATAGAGATGGTGCTGTGAATACCCACGAGATGTTTCAAGCTCTTGGACACCGTCACTTTGTTTTTTTTCTAATGAATCATGACCTGTCATTAAAAACCCGCTTGTCGTTTTATAAGCAAGAGAAACGGGACCAGGATTAAATTTAACTCCAACAAAAATATCATTTAAATTATCAGCTTCTGCTTTGTTAGGAACACTATCATAACCAGCCGTTTCTCCCGCTGCAGAACTATTGATAATTTGACTTTGAAGAAAATAGGCATCAGTGTAATCAAGCATGGCTCTTTCATATGAAATATTACTAAACAAAGTTATTGAATCAGTAAGGCCGTAGGCTAGATCAAGGTGAGTAATGTGTTTTTCCCAACTATTAA
>PBEQ01000029.1 GCA_002719695.1 bacterium
ATCTTCGTTTAATCCTTTTTCGATTAACTCTGTTTTGATATCGGTTTTAAACCCGTGCTCATATTCTTTGTTAGCAATATCGCTAAATTCTTTTAAACTCACACTATATTCCTTTCAATTTAAACTATTCGTTAATTTAAAAGTATAAAATAGATCAATTTTTTAAGCAATCATTCTTAGGAAATTACTCCATTGTTTAATGCCGTTATAGATTTAATTAATCATTATATAATGGCTTTTTTGATACTCTATATGATCAAATTACACAATATTTTACAATCTAAGTTTATTTATACTGTACTTTTTTGCTCTACTTTTGGATTATAAGCATGGGCTGAATGACCAAAAAAGAGTTCAGCTGATTCCATAATCGTTTCAGATAATGTTGGATGAGCATGAACCGTTTCTGCTAAATCAGCAGCATATAAGCCATTTGATATCGCTAAACACCCTTCTGCAATTAGTTCACTTGCACCTGGACCTACGATACCCATACCTAAAATTTTCTGGGTGTCTTTTTCTAAAATCAACTTTGTTAATCCATCGGTACGCCCTAAACTTAAGGCTCGTCCAGAAGCGGCCCAACTAAATTTTGATGTTTCAATAGCAATACCCTTTTCTTTTGCTTCTGTTTCTGTAAGTCCACACCAAGCAATTTCAGGATCCGTAAACACAACACAAGGAATCACCATCGATTCTTTTGTAACACGATGACCTAAAATAGATTCTACTGCAATGGATGCCTCTTTTGATGCTTTATGTGCTAGTAAAACACCCCCTGCAACATCGCCAATAGCATAAATATGAGAGTGATTTGTTTGTAATTGCTCATTAACAACAATAAAGCCTTTTTCATCTGTCTTAATCTCAATATTATCTAAACCAATATTAACTGAATTAGGCGTACGTCCAACAGAAATTAACACTTTATCAAATAATGATTTCTTTTGTTTACCATCAACGGCATAATTTACTTCGATTTGCTTTCCTTTTGTTGCCATTTTGGAAACTTTGGCATTAAAAATTAACAATTCAAAGTTTTCTTTCGCAACAGCCATAACAGGTCGAATTAAATCTTGATCTGCTCCTGCTAAAATACCGCTCATAGCTTCGATAATAGTAACCTTGGATCCTAAAGAAGCATAAACAGAACCTAACTCCATACCAATATAGCCCCCACCAACAACAAGCATTGTTTTTGGAACGTCTTCAAGCTCTAAAGCCTCAGTAGATGTCATAATACGTTTATTACCTAAATCAAAGGTTGCTGGCAAGGCAGGCTGAGAACCTGTAGCAATAATAGCATTTTCAAAAGAAATAAATTGTTGCCCAGCTTCCGTTTCTACACGCAATAGATGAGTTTCTTCTATATAAGCTCGGCCCTTAATAAACGTTACATTTTTCTTTTTGCATAACCCAGCAATACCATCATTTAATTTTTTTATAATACTTTGTTTCCATTTTCTTAATTTGTCCAAATCAACTTTTGGCTTTGAAAATGTTAGTCCAAATTCACCCGCTGTTTTTGCTAAATGCATTACTTCAGTAGCATGAATTAATGCTTTTGATGGAATACATCCTTCATTTAAACAAGTGCCCCCTAATTCTGCTCGTTTATCAATTAAACAAACTTTTTTACCAGAACTTGCTGCAAAAAAAGCAGCGGCATACCCTCCCGGGCCTCCACCAATAACAACAACATCAAATGCTTGCGTTTTCATGATTACGATATCTCCTTTATCTCAGATTCTGATAGAGTTTCAAATTGATTTTTTACTTCCATCGCAAATCGAGCGCCATCAGCACCATCAATAATACGATGATCATACGATAAACATGTAGGCATTTTTAATGCCAATGTCTTTCCATCTCCAGTAGGCTTAAATTCCCCACTTCCAATACCCAAAATAGCAACTTCTGGTGTATTAATTATGGGAGTAAAGGCACCTACTCCAAGGCCACCCAAATTAGAAATTGTAAAGGTGCTTCCCTGAAGCTCTTCAACACTTAAGGTTCTATCTTTTGCTTTATCAGCAATTTCAGCAAGTTCTTTAGCCAATGTTAACAAGGACTTTTTATCAACATCTTTAATCACAGGAACAATTAACCCATTTTCGGTATCTACCGCAATGCCCATATGATAATATTTTTTCTTAATAATTTCATTTTTAACAGCATCATAGGACGCATTAAATTGAGGAAATTTTTCTAATGCACGTTGTACTGCTTTGATGGCAAATACCGTTAATGTTAATTTGGCACCTTTCTTTTGATACGCAGGGTTATACTTTTTTCTTAATGCCATTAACCCTGTTATATCGACATCTAATTGCTGTGTTACATGAGGTACTGTTTGCCAAGCTGTTACCATTTTTTCTGCAATCTTTTTTCGTAATGGTGAACATTTTTCTACATCTACTGTTCCCCATTTTTCAAAATCAGGTAATACTACCTCTGGCTTTGGTGTACTTTCTACTGCTGCTGATGGTTGATTTAATAAGGACTGTAAATAGGCAATATGGTTAATAAGGTCCGTTTCAGTAATTCGACCAGAACTACCTGTACCAGAAATATAGCGTAAATCTAGGCCAATTCTATAGGCTAACTTTTGAATTGAAACAGATGTTGCTACAGACTCGTTATAAACTGGCTTTGGAATAGCAACTGAGGCTGTTTGAGCAGGCACTGAGGAAGGTGCTTTAACCGGCACTGGAGCTGGTGCTGTTTGAACAGGTGCAGCTGATGCTGGCTCAGAAGAAGATTCGCCCCCTCCATCTAAGTGACCAATTAATGTCCCATTAGCAACCGTATCGCCTTCTTTTACTGTTAACGATGTAATGGTTCCTGCAGCTGGAGACGGCACTGGGGCCACCGCTTTATCGGTCTCAAGTTCTATCAATGTTTGATCTTTTGTTACTGTATCGCCTTCTTTTACGAGCAATGAAATAACAATTGCTGAATCAATGCCATCACCTAAATTTGGAATTTTTATCTCCATAACGTTTTTTCTCCTCGTTTACCTTATATAAATTCAGGAAATGATTTTTTTGGATCAATTCCTAAATCGTTAATTGCTTTTTTTACTGTCGCCATTTTGATTTCTTTGTTTAGAGCTAATTGATATAAACAAGCAATACAAATAGACTCTTTATCAATTTCAAAAAATCGGCGCAATTGCTCACGCGTATCACTACGCCCAAATCCGTCAGTACCTAGCGTAAATAATCCTCCCGGCACCCATTTGCTAATCTGATCAGGAACAATTCTCATATTATCAGATACAGCAACATAGACGCCTGTTTCTTTTTTAAGCGTTTTTTCTAAATAACTTTCTTTTTTCTTTTGATCTGGATTTAACATATTATATCGATCACAATTAATAGCATCGGTTCTTAACTGCTTATAATTGGTTACTGACCAGATATCAACATCGATATCATAATTTTCAATTAGATAGGCCTGCGCTTCTAAGGCAGCATTCATGATACTACCACTAGCAAAAACATTAACTTTTTTCTTCTTTTTCTTTGCTGATGCTTTAAATTTATAGAGACCTTTGATAATACCTTCTTCAACTCCTTTTGGCATTTCTGGATGAAGATAGTTTTCATTTCCTAGTGTTAAATAATAAAAAACATCTTTATTTTCTTCATACATTTCTTTGATACCATGAAAAATGATGGTATTTATTTCAAACATAAACGCAGGATCATAACATTTTAAGGTTGGGATTGTACTTGCAAGAATTAAGCTATGACCATCTTGATGCTGAAGCCCTTCTCCATTTAAGGTGGTTCGACCGGCTGTTGCTCCCAATAAAAATCCCTTTGTTTTCATATCGGCAGCTAACCAAATCAAATCCCCAATTCTCTGAAAGCCAAACATTGAGTAATAAATATAAAATGGAATCGTATACTTTCCATGCGTTGCATAGGATGTACCAGATGCTATAAATGAACACATAGAACCACTTTCATTAATACCTTCCTCTAGAATCTGACCATCTTTTGCTTCTCGATAATAAATAATGGTTTCAAAATCAACTGGCTCATATAACTGACCTAAATGAGAATAAATTCCATATTGCTTAAAAAAGGACTCCATCCCAAAGGTTCGTGCTTCATCTGGAATAATCGGTACTATATTATGTCCAATTTCTTTGTCTCGTAATAATTTACTTAAAATTCTCACAAATGCCATCGTTGTAGAAATTGGCGTTCGTGATTGTTTTGTAAATTCATCAAATTGTGTAATAGAAGGTAGTACCAATGGATCAGCTTTTGTTTTACGTTCTGGTAAAAAGCCCCCCAATGCTTTACGTTGCTTTAATAAATACTTAATTTCAGCAGATTCTTGTGCCGGTCGATAGAAAGGAGCATCAACAACTTTTTCATCACTAAGTGGTATCGATAATTTCTCTCGATACTCTCGCAATTCTTTTTCATTTAACTTTTTTTGCTGGTGTGAAATATTCTTTCCTTCACCGGCTTCACCTAAACCATAGCCTTTAACTGTTTTTGCAATAATAACACTGGGTGATCCCTTATGTTGTGTGGCAGCTTGATAGGCTGCGTATACTTTCTTAGGGTCATGACCACCACGTAATAAGCCCTTTAATTGATCATCTGTTAAATGGTTAACACATTCTAGTAATTCAGGATACTTACCAAAGAAATGTTTTCTAAAGTAACTACCTGGTTCTACAACATATTTTTGATAATCACCATCAACAGCTTCTCCCATACGTTTTATTAATAAACTACGGTGTGGTGATGATAGTAAAGCATCCCAATCAGATCCCCAAATAACCTTAATGACATTCCAGCCAGCGCCATGAAATACAGCTTCTAATTCTTGAATAATTTTTGAATTCCCTCTTACGGGACCATCCAAACGTTGTAAGTTACAATTTACAATAAACGTTAAATTATCTAATTTTTCTCGCGCTGCAATACTTAATGCACCTAACGATTCGGGCTCATCAGATTCACCATCTCCCATAAAACAAAAAACACGTGGTTCATTTTCTGGTTTGATAATATTTCGTGCAACTAAATAACGATTAAATCGTGCTTGATAAATAGCTAAAATAGGCCCTAATCCCATTGATACTGTTGGGTATTGCCAATAATCACTCATCAAATAGGGATGAGGATATGATGACAAGCCTCCTGTTTCTGCTAATTCCTGCCTAAAATTATGTAAAAAACTAGCATCTAAACGACCTTCAATATAGGAACGTGCGTAATTTCCAGGAGAGGTGTGACCTTGAAAAAATATTTGATCCGCTTCATTAGCACCATTATTACCACGAAAAATATGATTAAATCCAACTTCATACAGCATTGACATCGAGGCATAAGAAGAAATGTGACCACCTAAACCATCATGTAAACGATTTGCTTTAACAACCATTGCCATAGCGTTCCAACGAATAATATCCTGAATTTTAGTTTCTAATTCAATATTACCTGGGTAATCAGGTTCATCTTCTGTTGATATAGAGTTGATGTAAGGTGTGCTGATAGCACCATCAATTTTAATATTATTTTCTTTGATTTTATTAATACATAATTGTATCGCTTCGATTGCTTCTAACTCATGACCACCTTTAATTAACTGATCAATCTGATCAACAATGGTTCTAGCTATTAAGTCTTCGTGGTTTAATTCTTTTAATGCTTTCATTTTGCGTCCTATTTTGATATGAGTATTTTAGTATCTTATCAGATAAGAGTATTATAGTATATTATCACTCAAAAAGAACTCTCTCAAATGGTAAGATACTGGTCATGCTGAAAGTAATTGATAATTCTAATCTTAATTCCATACAAGATCATCTTAATTTTGATGACACCTATCATTCTAATTTATCGGCTACCGATACGGATATTCATTTGCGGTTTTGGGAATTAGATCATTATGCTGTTATTTTAGGTCGCAACAATAAGGCTGCGACAGAAGTTAATGAGCTTATTTGTAAAAAAGAAGGGATTCCAGTTTTAAAGCGAGCTAGTGGTGGTGGCACTGTTTTACTGGGACCAGGTTGTTTATGCTATTCTTTGTTTATTCCTACAACGCATCCATCTTGCTTAACAATTACAGAAACCAATACATTTGTTATGAATAGCCATAAAGAAGCCTTACAGTCTTTTTCTCCAGATATTTTAGTAAAAGGAGTCACAGATTTAACGCTTAATTCATTTAAATTTTCAGGCAATGCTCAACGCCGAAAACGTGATTATATCTTGTTTCATGGTACATTTTTATATAATTTTGATTTATCAATGATTTCAGCTTGTTTGCAGTTCCCATCTAAAGTACCTGACTATCGCCAAGAACGCTCTCATGACAACTTTGTTCAAAATATTGCTATCTCAAAAGAACGACTTACTAATTTGTTACTTACTCACTGGAAGCTTTTGTAACTATCATCGGCTTTAATGGTTTTGATTTTTATAACGCGTCACCTTTATATCACGGTTTTTCATCCAAGAATCATAGTTTTAGAACCAACACTTAAGAAATAACGCAACAGCTATTTTGTTTCTTAGCTTCTTTATTTTCTCGGCTAACTAGCGTTTGCTGGATTTGAGTTAATTGCATACGGCGCTGATTTTCTTGTAATTGGTTTTGCATTAAACGCCGTACCTGAACGCTATCCGTTAAGCTAAAGGCATCGTAACAGTTACTTATCTTTCTTATAATTTTTTATGAGACAATTTGTGATTATCATTTTATATCAATATTGTAATTTTCAAGCAAAAAGTTTACTCTAATTTTTAAAATATGGCTAAAAATTTTAACGTAAAGAAAAAAGCAAATTATTATCTTGTGTTTTTGATAATTACGATTGCCGTTTATGTAGTATTATCACCACAATCTATGTCTACTGCCTTTTTAAACATTATATTATTTGGAATCACAGCTGGCCTTAGTTTAGCATTTTTCTTTTCTGTTATTATATCTCGCGATAAAGCTTATATTCGATCCTTGCAAGAGCAAGAAGTTAAAAACCAATCATTACCACTCAAAAACATCGAAAGCTCTGTTAAACAACTTAGTAAAACGCTTGATAGTACCGTTACGATGCTTTCTAAGCAGCAAACACCATCGTCCCCTTTTCAATCCTTACCAATTAATTTTTCAATTATCCCATCGTATCATTCAAATGAGGCCTTTATTATTGATAGTGAATTAAAAATCCCTTTTCAGGATCAAAAAGAAAAGAATGTCTATAATAAGCTTGTAAGACTCCTAAAGAAAAATGGTCATAATATACGAATTTTAAAGCCTTATAATCCTCACTTTATGATTCAACCCTTTCATAATAATGATGAGGATGATGACTTATCATTAAATGCAATTAGCTCTGATTTCCCACAGAATCTAATTAATTTCAATTAATAATTCTATGAAAGCTCCCATTTTTAATCATCTTAGTGAGCTAAGAAAGCGCGTATTTATTTGTGTGATGGCAACTCTTGGGTATATGGTATTGAGTTATATTTTTTATGATGCAATTTATGAATTTTTTACAAAACCATTTTTGTCACTTAATTTAGATGATTATCCTTTTTATATTCGTTCGATTCTAGAGGGCGTTTTAGTAAAATTAAAAGTTTCGTTTTTGTTTGGATTTCTAGCCGCTATTCCTGTTTATTTTTTTCATATTTTACGATTTAGCTTACCTGGTTTAAAAAAATCTGAATCTAATATTATTTTTATCTCTCTTTTTGCTAGTTTTATATTATCTTGTGCAAGCTTTGCTTATGGGTATTACTTATTACTACCATTATCCATTAAATTTTTAATGAGCTACCATTTTATTCCAAATGATGTTGGTGTTTTATTAACGTATTCTGATAATTTATTTATTATCTTTAATTTATTAGCTGCTATTATTGTTATGTTTCAATTACCTGTGATTATTATGTTGTTATTGTATTTTAACCTCGTTACACGGTCCTTATTACTACGATCCAGTCGTTATATCATTATTTTAGTGTTTATTATCTCCGCTATCTTAACCCCTCCCGATGTTGTTTCTCAGTTAATGGTGTCGTTACCATTAATTCTACTTTTTTTTATTGTTATTATGTTTGCTAAAGTATTTCGCTGGGGAAATCATGTTTAACTTTGGTTTTTATGAATGGGTTGTTATTCTTGTTTTAATTGTTATTTTTGTAAAACCAGAAGATTATCCAAAATTATTTCGTTATATTGCCAGGTTTATTAAGAAATGTGATACTATTTTTAAGTCAATTCTTAACCAAATTGATATATATGATTAACAAGGAGTAACTATGTTTGGTTCTAATGAAATTATTGTTATAGCTATTATTGTACTTGTTTTATTTGGATCTGCAGCAATTCCAAAATTTGCCAAGTCACTTGGATTAGCTAAAAAAGAGTTTGAAAAAGGGTTAAAAGAGGCAGATGACTCTACCTCTGAAACCACAAAATCGTCTCCTGATGATAGCAGCAAATAGTAGTATTTAACTTATTTTCTGCCCCATTTAAGAGACGCTAATTTAACAAGATTTTTAAAAGATATTGATTAAAAAAAGAAAAAGATGGCCATTGCCAGCAAAGGTCCAATCTCTAAAGGTGGCTGTATTGTTAAACCATTTGTTTAATGTTTTAAATATTAAATTTAGTATCATTCCGATCTCTCTTTATAGGATTATCAATTTTTATTTGTTAACAATTTCAATACATTATGAAATTGCTTTTAATATCTTGTATGCAGCTTCATTAACCGTAACGTTAGCAAATGAATCAATACAATCTGTTGCAGCATATATTTTATAAGACCGTTTAGCATTAGCAATATTTGAACTATCATTGGCAATGATATAATCACATTTCTTTTTTTCTAATTTGTTTTTAGGCGTTTTAGAATCATTAATATCATCTTGCAAACAAAAACCTACGGTTGTTTTGGGTTTATAGGTGTGTGTTATGTATTGCAATAAATCATCATTCATTTCAACAGGAATTGATTTTACATCGTCCCGTCTTAACTTATGATCATGATACAGGGGAATATAATCCGAAATAGCAGCTGCCATAATAACGGTATCAATACCATTCATAACATCATCAACAGACTGTTTTAATTGCTTACTGGTTGCTATCTGAACTGTTTTTTCATAACCAATATCCTCAATAGCTTGCGACGATATAATCGTAACCTTGGCACCATTCAAATGGGCGATTCTAGCTAAAGACTGTCCTAATTGACCACTCGACGAATTCGTAATACGTCTAACAGGATCAATTTTTTCTGTTGTGCCTCCTGCAGTAATCAAAAATGATTGATCCCTTAGATTCAGATCATCATAAGAGATATTTTTAAGATACATTGCAATTTCTTTTGGTTCAATCATGCGGCCGAACCCACGATCTTCGGATAATAATTCGCCATAAGTAGGTCCTAAAATAATAGCACCCTGCTCTTTACATTGATTAATATTATGTTGCACAACCTTATTTGAAATCATTTCAGTATGCATTGCTGGTACAATTACTTTTTTACCTTCAAACGCTACAAAGCAATTTAATAGCAAGTTATCAGCAATACCAGTTGCACACTTAGCGATTGTATTTGCTGTTGCGGGAGCAATTAATAATACATCATGATTTTTGGCAAGCTGAATATGAAGATTATTTTCTGTCCAGAAATCAGCTTCTTCATAACAGCGATTATTTGATAGTAGCATTAATGAATAAGGCTGAATAAAACGTTTTGCTGCTTCTGAAATAATACAGGTTACCTCGCAACCAACCTTTACTAGTTCTCGAACAACAAAAGGAGCTTTGATAGCTGCTATGCTTCCACTAACACAAAATAATACCTTTTTATGCACTTATGATAAAAGTGATTTAGATTTCTTTTTTGTCTTTTCTTTAGGCTTATTTTTTTCTTCTTCTTTTCTCTGCTTTTCGATACGTTCTTCTAAATTTTTATCAAGTTTTTCAATTAGTTCTAATTCATCATCAATTTCATCTTTTTCAGAAATGGTAATGAGTCCCTCATTAAATTCTTTCATAGCAATATTAATAGGATTCAATGGCTTGTCTTTCATAACTTCAACGAGTGGCTTTTCGCCTTCACTGATTTGTCTTGCTCGTTTAGCAATGGCAACTGATAATAAAAATCGATTAGGTATTTTTTTTAATAATTCCGTAGGATCAATTTTAGGAAAATTTAAATTATCTTCTTGATTTATTGCCTTATCGTTAGTGTTAGACATGATGTATTACCCTCACAAATTAAAACTTTTTTTAATTATTTTTTCAATTTCCTTACTTGAATCAAGAATGGTATCATTAATTATTACATAATCATAGTGTTCAATTTCATTTAATTCGACTTTTGCATGGTTCACTCGCTTTTCAATTTCTTCCCATGATTCTGTTTTACGTTTTTTAAGGCGTTCTTCCAAAATCGCTAATGTTGGTGGTGCTATAAAAATACGTAAGGCCTCTGGAAATGATTGTTTTATTTTATTGGCACCCTCTGTATCAATTTCAACAAGGCCAATCTTAGATAAATTATTAAGCCGATCAATCTCAGCTTTTAATGTTCCGTAACGGTTTCCATGAACATGGCACCATTCAATAAACGCACCGTTTTTAACGGCCTCATCAAAGTTGGCTTGTGAATAAAAATAATAATCGTTTCCATCTAACTCGCCTGCTCTTTGTGGCCTAGTTGTTGCTGAGACTGCCAACCCCAGTGTTTTAACATTGTTAAGGAGTGATTTAATTATTGCTCCTTTTCCAACGCCTGATGGGCCTGATATAACAATAAGCTTTTTTTTATTTTTCATCTTAATGAGAATAGTTTACAATATATTTAATTAAATATCTTTATTTTTGTTAAGGAAAGGGGCTTATGGAACAGTTTATTGGATATATAACAGGATTAATTTGGCATTGGCCAGTAACATTACTCTGTTTATTTGGCTGTATTTTTTTCACCATTGGTTTAAAGTTTATTCAAATAAAATGTTTTCCACATGCACTTCAACTTATCTCAGGTAAATATGATAACCCAAAAGAGAAGGGTCAAATAACTCATTTTCAAGCGCTTTCAGCTGCATTATCAGCAACTATTGGACTTGGTAATATTGCAGGTGTTGCTATCGCAATTGCAGTGGGTGGACCTGGCAGTATTTTTTGGATGTGGATTATTGGTTTTTTTGGTATGGCTACTAAGTATATTGAATGCTCTCTTGGAACACATTATCGAGAGATTGATAAGAAAACGGGGGATGCTCGCGGTGGACCAATGTATTATATTACCAAAGGTTTGGGAGCAAAGTTTAAGCCGCTTGCTACCTTTTATGCAATTGCCATCAGTTTATCTGCTTTTGGTGCTGGATGTTTATTTCAAGCTAACCAAGCAGCCTCTGCACTTAATTTATATTATGATGTACCTACTCTTATTACAGGTATCGCTTTATTTGTCTTATGTTTTATTGTCATTATTGGTGGTATTAAACGGATTGGAAATGTTGCTTCCAAAATAGTTCCTTTAATGTGTTTAATCTACATAAGTTGTGCCTTATTAATTTGTCTTTTAAATTTTAATCAAATTCCCTATGTTATAAGTATCATTATTAAAGATGCCTTTACCGGATTTGCTATAGCAGGTGGATTTGTCCCTGTTTTTTTTGCGGGTGTTAGACGTGCTATATTTTCTAATGAGGCTGGACTCGGTTCCGCTGCCATTGCCCATGCTGCAGTTAAAACGGATTATCCTATTCGAGAAGGTATTGTTGCATCACTAGGGCCTTTTATTGATACTATTGTTGTTTGTACTGCTACTGCTATTGTTATTATTTTAAGTGGCAACTATGGCTCTAACATCTACAATCCAGTTAACCAATCATTAGTATCTTTTGAAAACAGTAACGGTTCTGAATTTCGTCAAAATTGGTCCTTAATAGAGACTGCCTCACTATCAGAAACAAAACGTATGGGTTCAGATCGTTTTGTTGATGGAAAAACCATTTTAGAATATAAAAATCGTAATAACTTTTTACAACCGAAAACCTTTTTTAATGTTCCAGCTGGTTCAGGAACCATTGGATTTTCTTACTATAAACATTCTGGTGATTTTCAGATTAATGTTTTTTCTCAAGATCGTGAATTATTAGGTGTTATTGATAGTAAAGGAACGGTATCCTCACCTGTATTAGCAGTTGATTTTATTACAAGAAAGGATCAGTGGGAGCGAGCCATAATAACTGTTAAAAATTCTGATGTTACAGCGCTAACGCTCCAATTTAATCCACTTAATGATGATGTCCATTGGTATATAGATAGTATTGGACCTGTAACTAAACTTAATGGAATTGCACTTACGACATATTCTTTTGATCATTTTTTTAAAGGCTTTGGCTCAATTTTTATTACGTTTTCAGTTTTATTTTTTGCATTTTCCACAATGATTACTTGGAGTTATTATGGAGAAACGGCCATTCATTATTTAATTGGATCAAAATTTACTTATTACTATAAACTAATATTTGTATGTTTAATTATTTTAGGAGCGACACAAACATTAGATTTAATTATTAATATTTCTGATGCACTTATTGGCCTGCTTGTTATTCCAAATATGATTGCTCTTATTTTATTGCATAAAAAAGTTATCGCCTGGACTCAGGATTATTTTAAAAAGCTTCACGCTGGTAAGATTAAAGCGTATAAATAAGTTGCTACTTTTGCAAATAATACCCGGCTAATGCCAAGTCTTGAATTGCTAAACCGGTTGAATCAACAAGAATATGGTCCTTTAGTGTAAGATGGGTGTTACCTACTAACATATCTCCTAGTGTGGCATCAATAGCGTGCTCTGATAGTTTTTTTTCTGATATTGCTGTATTTATTTCACCTGAATGACTGGCTTGCTTAATATCATCTACAATAATTGTCGCATTTTTTAAGATATCATGATTAAGCTCCTGTTTACCCTTTGCATCAGCGCCAATAGCTATAATCAAACAGGATTGAGGAATATCATAAAGGCTTAAACAAGGTGCTTTAGCAGGCGTTGTTGTAATGATAATATCAGCTAAGCTACAAGCTTCTTTTATAGAGGAGCTTATCATTACCTCATTTGTATATCCTGCTACTTTTTTAGCTAAAACCTCGGCATTATCAGTCACTACGTCATAACAGCTAATACTCTCAATAGTGCGAATTTCTTGAATACATTTAATTTGAAATTCGGCTTGTTTCCCACACCCAATCAATGTGATTTTGGGAGTTTTTTTCTTACATAATAATTTTGTAGCAATGGCTCCAACAGAACCCGTTCTCAAACAGGTTAAGGCAGTGGCATCCAAAAGAGCTATTAACTCACCCGTTTTAGGATTATTTACTATGAGTGTTGCCATAACACTTGGTAAGCCTTGTTTTGGATTATCTTTATGTGAATTAACCCACTTTATACCCGCAATATTATAACGCTCAACATAGGCAGGCATTGCTCGAAAATCTCCATTAAATTCTGCCATATCAAGATAAATCTTTTCAGGCATTTTACTTTTCTGTTTGGCATAATCAATAAACGCTTGCTTTGTAACGTTAATAGCCTCAGCAGGTGAAATGGTTTTTAAAATATCATCATCTGTAATATATCTAGGTTGCTTCATGACTTACCTAATAATTCTAAAAATCTTGCACTTGTTTGTATTCCTTTAAAAAAATTTGCTAATAGTAGTCTTTCATTTGGAGAATGAATACAATCATCTGGACAATTAAAGCCCATCATCACCGTATCAATACCTAAAATGTGCTTAAAATCAGCTACAACGGGAATGGTTCCGCCCTCGCCTACAAATTTTGGAGCTACTCCAAAATTCTGCTTAAATGCCTCTGATGCAGCCTTAATATAAAGCGTATCAATAGCCATTCTTGCAGGTTGCGCTAAACTATGGATGTCGATCTCTAAAGTAATACCTTTTGGTGCTAGTGATGCTGCATAAGCTTTAAATTTCTCAGCAATATCATTTGGATCTTGATTAGCAACTAAACGCATACTTACCTTTGCGCTTGCTTTGGATGGAATAATGGTTTTTGCTCCCTTTTCTGTGTAACCACCTACGATTCCATTACAATCAAGGGTTGGTTCAGCCCATATTTGCTTCGCAATATTTACAGGAGGTTCTTTCGCAAATTCTGATATACCTAGATCGTTTAGATAACTAGCTTGATCGATACCAATATCATCAAGATACGCCTGTTCTTTGACTGATAGGCTTAACACATCATCGTAAAAGTTAGGAATCATCACCCTGTCATTTTCATCTTTTAAATTAGCGATAATGCGAGCTAATGCTTGGATTGGATTTTGAACAATACCGCCGTATTGACCAGAATGTAAGTCTTTATTAGGCCCTGTTACCGTTATTTCTGCATAAACCATACCTCGTAATGAAAAACATAATGCGGGTTGATCCTTATTAATAATAGGGGTATCTGAAATAACGGCAACATCCGCTTTTAATTTCTCTTGATACTCTTTTAAAAATGGAGCTAAATTGGGACTACCAATCTCTTCTTCTCCTTCGATTATCATAACAATATTTACTGGCAGCGTTCCGGTTGTTTTAAGAAGGTATTCAATTGCTTTGATATGACAATATACCTGACCTTTGTCATCAGATACGCCTCTTGCATAAATGTACTCATCGATAATGGTTGCTTTAAAAGGATCTGAATGCCACAGATCTAGAGGATCAGCAGGCTGAACATCATAATGTCCATAAATTAATACCGTAGGTTTATGATTAGAAACATGATACGTAGAATAAACAATGGGGTGTTTATTTGTTTGAATAACACGTGTTTCTTGCATCCCAATCCGATTTAAGATTATCTCTAAATGGTTTGCACAAGCTTGAATATCCTTATTATATGTAGAATTCGTAGAAATACTTTTAATAGCAAGAAAATCTGTTAATTCTAATAAAATAGTGTCATTGTTTTTTGTTAGATATTGTTTGATTGTCACTATACTTTATCTCCTTGTGATATTATTGAATTTCCGAGCTCAATATCGTTACTTATTTGAACACACTTTGATAACAACCAATTTAACGCTGAGTTCTTAATATCTTCGTCATTTAATACAATATTTTCTTTTTTAAAATCAATTAAAAAAGTATTTTTATATGACATACTGTTTTCTATAAACTTTACATATTCTTTTTTAAGGTGCATTGTATAATATCCCACTCCATTAATATTACTATTTTTTTTATAGCTTGAAATTTTAATTTCATGTGTAATTATCATATTTTCAACAATGTGTTTAAAATAGTTTATTACGCTTGCCTTATTTTCTTTGTACAAATCTTTATGTTTCTTTTGAATAAATCTATGATGTATTTTTAAATAATTTGCTATCAAAATTTTTTGGTAATAGCTTACATTCTTTGGAAAAATATCTTTTTTATTATATTTAAGAATCGTAGCAACACTTAAAATTAGGTTGATACTATCTCTTTCAATCTGAACATGTGTATCATCAGAATTATCTGTGAAAAATAGATGCTCATTTTTAGTTAACATTTTGTTATAAATTTCTAAACGATGAACAAACTCTTTCACTTCAGTTTTTTGCGCTCTTCTTTGGTTTATAAAAAAAAGATTTTTACTCTCTTTAAAAATAAATCGTCTTTTTTTTTCCTTTTTTATTTCAAAGACTATTAACTCATCTTCAGAATAATGAATAAAATATTTAAACTGAAGCCTTTGAATGGTTTTATCTATAACGACTAGATGATTACAATTTATTTTTTTTGTTAGTTTAGTCAATGTTATATTATCATCAAATCTACTTGAAATAGATTCAATAGCATCATTTGAAACTATCGTATTTATATCTATTGATTTCATAATATTATGATATCATAATGATTTAAAATACAACTATCATTATGAAACTATTTATCTTCTTATTTATTCTTGTTTTAAACTTAGAATTATATTCAAATCCTATTAAAATAGGATCTTCAGTTTCCTTGACTGGGACATCCAAAGATTTAGGCCATAACCTTATAAGAGGAATGAATTTTGTTTTTGATGATGTTAATCAAAACGGGGGGATCAATGGCCGCTTAATTGAATTTATTACCCTTGATGATGGTTATAATCCTAACAATACGGTTCAAAACATTATTTCTCTCATTGAAAATCATCAGGTTGATATTTTAAGTAGTTTTACTGGAACCCCTACAGTTCAACGAATTTTACCCTTATTAATAAAATATAATAAAACACTGTTTTTCCCATTTACTGGTGCTCAGATTCTCGTAACGCCTCCCTATAATAACCATGTTATATTATTAAGGCCCACATATTGGCAAGAATTACAACGTATTATTTCATATTTAAAGAGTCATCAAAAAAATAATATTGCCATTTTTTATCAATTAGATGGATATGGGATGAATGGTGTTAGTGGCATAAGAACTATTTTAAATAAAGACAATAATAAACCAGTTATAGAAATAAGCTATATAAGAGGGAAATCATATTCAGAATCTTTTGAGAAAGAATCATCATTACTTCTAAGTGCAAATCCTGATGCTATTATCTGCATTGCTTCTTATGAAGCGTCTGCAGGAATTATTAGAGATATAAGATCTAAAAATTCAGATATTCTTATTGCTAATATTTCTTTTAGCGACAAAGATAGTTTGCGTAGGTTGCTCATCAATAATTCACCAAATTCGTTTCGAAACTTATTACATACTCAAGTAGTTCCAGAGTTTTCAGATCACCCTATTATAAAAACCTATTTAACGAAAACTAACCAATTTAATAGTATTGAATTTGAAGGATATCTAAACGCTCTAAACTTAATAGAAATATTAAAATACACGAAGGATACTTCTGATGAATATAAAAAATCATTTTATACTATTCAAAGTCAAAATTTAAGTTTTAGTAATGCAATTAACAATCATTTATTTAAAGATCCCTATTTAATAAAATCTAATAATAAAAATTGGCAACCAATTAAATAATGCAAAAATCATCATTACTTTATAAATTAAATATTCGTATGCTAATAATCTTTTTGTTGGTAGCTATTTCCATTTGTATTTTAGTATCAATTGAGTTTTATTTTACCTTGAAAAATGAATATATATCTAAAGGTTCCGCTATTGCTAAGTCAATTGCAGACTCTTCAGCAGATTTTTTAGTCACCAAGGATATCTCATTAATACAGGATTATATTAACCAATATCAGAAAATTGAAGGTATCAATAATATTTTTCTTACTAATGAAAAAAACTATCTTATTGCGCATTCCTTTTCACCTAAACCTCAAGATTATGTATCTCATTATATTCAAAGCAACCCAACAAAAATCACATTTCTAAAAGATGATTTTTTATTATTAATTCGAGCCCCAATATTAAATGGTTCACTTGGTTTTGTTTATATTGAAATGGGCTTAACGTTAATTCTTAAAGAATTACTAATTACTATATTAGAATTAATCATTACCGTATTTGTAGTTGGAATGATTGGTCTATTTTTTTTATCTCGATTTACTTTTTCTATTTTAAGCCCTCTAAATCAATTAAATCTTATAACACAAAAAATGAGCCAGTCTGATTTTCAGTTGTCTCATGACGAACTAAATACTCTAAAGTCAATCCAGAGACTTAATAATGAAATTGGATCATTTAGCTATGTATTTGAAAACTTATACAAAAAACTACAAATATATTTAAAAGAACTTACTCAGATAACACAAAAACAGGCGGCTATAGACCAAGAATTAGCTATCGCAAAAAATATTCAAATGAATTTATTAGGAACACCACAATCAGTTGAAATCACAAATAACATTTCCGTATCTACCTTTATTGAACCAGCAAAAACGATTGGGGGTGATTTTTATGATGTCTATGAAAAAGATAACTTGTTATTTATTACTATTGGAGATGTTTCTGGAAAAGGAGTATCGGCTGCGCTTTTTATGGCGGCTACGTTAACCGCTATTCGATCTAAAATAAACTATCAAAATGACCCGAGCGATATAATTACAGAGGTCAATACCCAACTTTGTATCAATAATGACAATATGCTGTTTGTAACAGTATTTTTTGCTGTCATTGATAAAACAACACTCGAAATGAATTATATTAATGCAGGACATCCGTCTCCATTTTTAATTTCAGAAGATCAAAACGTTACAGAACTACCCATGACAGATGGTATTGTTTTAGGTATTGATGACACTTCTTTTTTTCATTCTAAAAAAATCTTGTTACAAAATAATACTTATATTTTAATGTATACAGATGGTTTAACGGAATCTCAAAATACTGATTTAAGTTTACTTGGAAAAGAACCTGTTAAACAGTGGTGTTCTCAATCCGTTTCTTCTATCGAGGCTTTTCAACAATCATTAATTTCTAACTGGAATTTATTTTGTAAAGGTATTGAAAAAGTGGATGATTGCACAACTGTTATCTTGAAAATTTCGGGAATGAATACTTTGATAACAAATCCTATAAAAATTCACTTTCAAAATGATATTCAGGAACTTATAAAACTTCATCATGTGTTAGAAATATATTGTAATCAGCACAACATAACGAAACCTATTCTAAACTCCTTAAATATTGTATTAGAAGAACTGATAAGCAATACCATTTACTATGGATATGAAGATCATGAGGACCATTTAATTTATGTAACTATCGAGAAAAATGACGCCTTAGCAACAATTATTGTTGAAGATGATGGAATCCCCTTTAATCCCCTTCAAGATGCTCCATCGATTGATTTAGAAGCAGATATTGAGGATAGACCTGTTGGTGGATTAGGTATACATATTGTTAAAAATATGGTTCAGTCAATAACTTACTCACGAGAAAATCATAAAAATATTATTACAATAGTTAAGGAGATAACATGAGTATCACAATTCAAAATGAAAATAATACTATTACTGCTATCATTAAAGGCCGAATAGATACATTAACATCTCATGATATAGAACATACTATTCTTGATTTATTTACTGGTGATACGCAACATATTATACTTGATATAAAAAATGTAGATTATGTATCAAGCGCAGGGTTAAGGGTGTTTATTTTGGCTCAAAAAAAAGCTAATTCAGCATCCATTAAACTATCTATTAAAGGGATACAAGATCAAGTTTATGAAGTTTTTTCTATTTCTGGATTAATTCCTTTATTTAATTTTGAGTAAATTGTTAAAAATATATTAGTAATGTGATCTATGAGACACATAGGTTTTATAATTAGTACCATGTTTTTCAATCGTTTTGCCTTAGTTACTTAGCAACATAATAAAAAATGAGAGTTATTGTCTAATAAGGTAGTTACTATAATTTTTTTCTTGAGAGTTATGATCTTAACTTGCGATTTACGTCTGTCATCTTGGTAAGATTTAAACAAATTTCAAAAGAAATTTTAAATAGATTTATCATGAATAACATTAATGTTAATTTATTCAACAGCCATAAGGTTTGGCTCTAATGGCTCAATCATTTTTTTTAATTTCTTGATATTTTTATTTTAGTATTTAATGTTTATAAATCATAAAATAATTGTATATTAAATTTATTTTTTAAAGTAATTTTCTTGTCACTTTTTCTTTAAACTCAATCTATATAATAATCTTATGTCATATTAAATTTTGAATGCTGAGTAATATATGTGTTTAGCTCATGAGATGATTCAAAACCAAATAATTCTTTCCAAAATAATTCTGTTTGGCCACTTGTCACTAAATTCGGAGCCATCGCAGAAAATAATTTATAACCAGGCGATCCTGTATTTTTTGTTTGGATATATTGTTGACCTGATTTTAGTAAAACTTGTCTATTTACTTCATAAATTTCAGCTCTATCCTTGAGTGCTTGTTTTTTTAAACTAATATCTGTCTTTGAATCTGAAATAATTTTATTTAATCGTCGAATATAATCCAAACAATCTTCCGTTAATTGAGTATTAGCCTTACCTTTATTTTCTTTCATATAAGCAACATAATTTAATGCAAGATTTAGATGCATTCCTGTTCGATCTTTACCACTTGCGCAATTACATGTGTTTACTTCATCAATAAGTTGAATAAGATATGCAATTCGTGTAGTAAGTTGATAAGCTTCATCTCCTTTCCATTGAGAAAATCGTCCTTTTCCTGAAAATCGTTGCTTATATTTTGAATATCGTTCTAGAATGTCATTTTTCAAACTGATAATAGTATCTTTCTTAGTTGCATTTGATATTAATCTTACCTTTTCATCAACTACATCCATTAATTTCTTCATAGCTAGCTCATTTGCTGATAAAGATTCCGACCTACCTGAAAATTCACCTTCGTTTACGCCAAAATTAAAGGCAGATACTGTAAAATTAATGTTTTTCACCCCATATATAGCTAGCTCTTCTTTTGAAAAAGATGCTAGCCGATTAAAGGCCTCTAGCTGATCCCTCCATTTTTGCCGCTCTGATCTAAAATAGTCAGGAGTTAGTAAAGATAAAGATGTAAGATGAATTGTTCGATCTTTACTTTTATCTGACATACTATCATAGTAATTTAATGATCTCTTTATTTTAAGTTGATTATCTTTGTTTATAGCCGTTAAAATAGGTGGTTTAAATTGATCAAATTCTTGAGCATCCAAGTCCGAAGTTCCAATAAACTGTTCTTTTTTTAATTCATCAAAATCAGGCAATATTGTCTCTGGGTTATTATTTTTCACATATAATTTATCAACTAAATCTGGGGTTACTTCTTGAGATAATATAGATGATGATAGCTTAAGAATATCAATTTTACGGTCTTTTCTATTTGAATCCAAAATATAAACAGTATCAAGTTCACTAGTCTTTCCATTTCTTTCTAAACTGATATCACATGCAGCACCCCAACCGCTTATACATACTTTTAAATCCTTATTAGTTTCTAATTTCTTGATAAGTTCTGTTATAAAATTAATCCGAACAACTACTCTTTTTTTCATGTCTTAAGTTTTTTTATTCTTTTCATGAATTAAAGATAAACGCTCTTGATGTGATTTTAATAAACGTTCTAATGAAACAATTGATTCATCTGCACTTTTAAAAATAGCTTGGTCAGGGACTACTTTGACAGATGCTGCTTTAGCAACATCTAAAACCTTATTTTTTAATGAGATACTATGTGTTAGCGTTTTTTCTAGTTTCTTATATTGTTTGCTCCTCGTTGATAATCCATCTAAATCCTTAGCCGAAATTTTATGATAATCTAGTTCTGATTTTAATAACGCTAAAGCATTTTTATCTTTTTCAGAAACGGCCTTAGCTAATAATTCAGAAACTGTTTTTGAGGTACCCGTCACTAATGTTTCTTGTGGTTTGGATTTTGCAGTAATTGCGGCATGTCTTAGTGACTTAAATAGTATTCTTCCATTAGAATCTGTTAGTACTTGCCTATTTAAGTTACCGCATATGTTACCTTCCCTCTTATTTGATGCAGATGATACAAATTTCGTTGGTACTTGATTGATAAATGTATGATATGTTTTATTAAAAACAGAAAAACTATCTTTAACATCCCCCATTTCTTTTCCAAAACTATCAATCGCATTTGCCTTTGTTTTTTGCATTGCTTTTAATGCAATTTCGTAATTAGTACTGGCTTTTTTACCTAAAACACCTTTACCTATTGTTCGTGGTAATGTGATAAATGTACTATAAAGCGTAAAAGGTAATATTAGTTTTTTTCTTAACAAACCGTCTTTTTGAGATTTATCTATACCTTTTCTTAATATTGATCTTTTTTCACCTTTTTCTTGACCATAAAATCTAATATCTAAATCATTAGCTAGTTGTTCAGTTAAACCAAAATCATTTGACTTACTACGAAATTTTTTTAGTGCAGCATTTAGCTCTTTTTCATTTTTACAATTTGACAAGACAGTTATATACTCATCTGTTATTCTTTTTTTGATAATATCAAAGTCTTTATCTGTTTTTTTTAATTGCAATGATTTAGATGCCAGTTCATAGTTTTTTATAGCAACTTTTAATTGATTGGTCATACCAGTCATCAAATTCAATTTTGTTCTCTCAAATAGATTTGTAGCATTTAATGTAAATAAACTTAAATCCATTGAAACACCATAATCTTCTTGCTCAAGTTCTGATCGTGTTGTTAAAAGATCGTGTGAAACACCTTTAGATTTTGCTATTAATAAAAAATCCTTAAGATAACTGGACAAAGGATGGATTGGATTGGCACTTAGTTGATCACAAATTTCCTTAAGTTCATCCGTATTTAAATTATTTAATCGTGATATTGTATTTTTATATTTAAAGGAATCAACCCAATTTTTAACACATGTTTTTTTAACATCATCTAAATTCGCATCTTCATAGATAATCTTAAGAATTTGTTCACATTTATCAAAGACTTCCTGTAGTTTTTCCTCATTATAGATATCCGGAAATAATAAGTCGTAATAAGCATAATTATCAAGTAATAATGAAATTGTTTTTTGCTGCATTTGAGTATCGAAGTCTGGGTTTATTTGTATTAATGAATCTGTTACGGGTCTTATCATAAATTTTAAATTTTTTCTTTCTTCATATAGCTCTTTAGCTTGCTCAACCTTTGCTTTTTCGTGTTCAGGTATCGACAGTCGCTCTTCAGGAGACATATTCTGTAGTTTTTTATAGTTTTCAATATCTATCATATTTTGTTTACATTCTTTTATCTTGGATTTTTTCAGTGCTTTAAGTAACCCCTTTAATGATTCATTCTCAGTATTGTTCATTATTAATTCATAATCATACTCATTAACCCTATTAACAACGTCAAGCACTACAAAGTCAAAGTCTCCATTTGTCATTGCACATTGAGATAAATTGTTCATATTCTCCATAATTGATCCAAATGTTAACGTTCCTTTAGCTGATTCAGACTCCAGTTTTTTTGCAATCAAAGCTCCAATTATAGTGCTAATCTCTTCCGTTTCAAAAGCATTAATAGCATTAATTAAGGGGGGAACATCGTTTTTATCTGATGATATGTAATCTAAGATATTATAGTTTTGAAACACATTCATTAACAATGATTTATCAGGCATGTTTCCAGACAATATGCTTTCGTCTAGCTTTTTTAATAATCTATCTAAAAGCCTTAGAGCACTTCTAGAAATATCTGTTTCTAAATCGTTACAATAGTCTGCTAATAACTTTATGGCTTTATCATCAAGGCTCATTGCTTTAATCATATTTTCAAGGTGAGAAAGATCACTATCTTTTTCATATTTTTTTTCAGCTTCTAAATAAAAATCATCAAATTTTTCTTCAGCTATTGTTGAAAGAATATTTTCAGGATCAAAATTATTTTTATTAATTTTTAATGATGTAAAAACAGATTTTGAGTGTAAGTCTCTACCAATTTTTTGATTAATTTGTAATGAACCAATATCAATGCCATCCTTGCTACCATCTTTAAATACCATATCAGAAACACTGCTAACAGTTATTACAGGATGATTATTTACATCACAATTTAATGTTTTAAAATAACTAATAGCCTTAGTATTTAACTTGTTATTAGAAAACGCCATAGCATGTGCTCTTACAGCTTCCATTTCAAACTGAAAGCCCTGTTGAATTAATAGTATTGAATCATATGCATCAGGAAGGTGTTTCTTTAGTAACATTAAAAATTGTTTTATTTTATCTAATCTATCACTAGTGTTAATCGTTCCATCATGATTTTTTAATTTCAAAATAGCTTTTGACTCATCTAAAAATTGTTTTACATCTTTTGTGTCATATGTATCATATTTTTGTGAATATATATCCAAAAAGGTATTACAAAATTCAAAATGCTCATCCTTATCAAACTCAATTACAATACCATCATGTTGTAAACATAATGCTTTTGACTGGATACCTCTGATGATGTCGTTAGCTAGAGTAGGGATTCTTGAATCTGACGTTTTAGGATCATGAAACTCTTGGATAAGATTTTTTGCTTCTTCAGTGTGATTTGATAGAACACTTTGTAATGTAAAATAGTTCTCAACATTTAGAGCCTCTTTATTTTTATCAAGATTCTTAATCAGGTAGTTTTTTAATTCACTATGTTCAGGAACATGCTTAGTAATTGTTTTAATCATTACTTTTGCAGAATCACTCCCTTGATTTGATTTAAGAATTAATTTATCTATAATCTCTTGTAACTTTCTTATATCTGCTGTTGTTAATGGTGACATTGAATCAACTTTACTAAGTATTTTTTTAAATCTTTCATGAAGTGTTTGTGTTGAAACTCTTTTTTCTATCCCCAGTTTTTTAAGGTAACTTGTTTTACTTTTGATCTTTGGAGAAATCTCATCAATGGAGGTTTTTAGTTTTGGAGTATCTTTCATTAACTTAATAAGATCTGAAGCTAGCTCATTATGTGTTGTATTAAATTCAGTATCTTTTTTACTAACTTTTGATGAATCTAAACTTTTACTGTTTTGTTGTATTTGCTCCATAGGTTCCATAATTACACCTTTAATTAATTTAAGATACAATAACACATAAAAACAACATCAAAAACTAAAATTACACACCTTTTCTGATAATTACTTGAGCTTGTTATTTATACATTAGTTATATTTTATGATACTAGCCCCATAAAATGAGTTAGAAATGGTTAATCAATCTTTTCTAATATTACTATGAGTTTGTCAATAGTTAACCTGTATTGTGGCTCTTTATCTAAGAGAGCTGTTAAAAGTTTTAAAAAGTAATCTCGGCCCTCAAATTTAGCAGACCGTTTTAGCGCGTTTAAAATTCTATCTCTAATCTCATTCGTATAATTGTTAAAAATAAAATCTATTTTATTTGCAAAATGGTCAACGCTACTATTCCACTCACTTATTATTTGAGAAAGCAATTCACCTTCCTCATCGTCTGAATAGGTATCTAATTTAGATGTTAATAAGGATTTTATAGTCTCTGATTGAAAAGCAGAAATAATATCATGATCGCTTATTAAAGGTGATAGTTGATTTAAATCATCAATAATATGTTTTTCTTTTAATATTCTTGTAAGATCTGTGACTAAATCGGTTGGCAATGGTTTTCCATGTATCTGAATTTTAGTTAACTGTAAACTAGGCGCTGGTTCTATTCTATCAAAGGCACCTTCAAACACATTAATTCCTAGATTACGGCATCCCATACTTAATTCTAAACAGCTTAGGCCGAATGCAAATATGTCTGTTGTTTGATTATCTATAGCTGAATCATCCTTTTCGTTTCTTGTGGCTTTTTCTGGAGAAAAATACTGAGTGGTTCCAACTGTTTTATCTGAGTTTTTCAGACATACTGTTTCAAGGTCCGTTAGCAGGACCTTGTCTTTATCATCCGTATAAAAATTACTTGGATTAATATCCATATGCGCAAGGCCCTTTGAATGAATAGACTGTATTCCTTTTGCCATTTGCAACATAATATTTTTCCAATCTGATCTAAATGTTTCTTGATCCATCTTATCTAATACTTGTGGTGATAAATCTTGCACTATGACACTATATTGCTCTCCATAAGTTGAGTTTATAAAAAAGGTATCCTTGAGTTTATAGGTGCCTTTTAAGTTTTGTTTATTCATCAAGATTTCTCTATCACTTTCATCTGATCGTAGAGTTCGCTTTAATACACATTCTTTAACAACTCCATCTGGATAGGTGATGGTTGATTTAAAAATAAACTTAGTTCCACTTGTTGCAAGAATCTGATCTGTCGCTTTTATAGTTATGCCATTATATGAAATTTCAGGGATTCCCATCAGATTCTGAGCATCATCATCATCTATTATCATGCCCTCTAAAATTGGAATGGATGCATATAAACCAAAATCTTCTATAGTAACAAGAGGAATATTTTGATCTGGGTATTCATCCTTACAATAGGCCAATACTCCATTAATCACTTCATCTAGCACCGTTTTATCTTTTATTGGATCCATTACATATGATTCTTGTTTGAGTTTTTTGACTAATAATTGCTCAATCATGGTTCTTGTTAATTCAGAGTTCTCTGCTAAAACATCTAAATGTTTAATAAATTCTTTATCAAATACTTTTCCAAACTTAATAAGGAAGCTTGATGCGTAGTCTTTTATATTTATTGCTAAACAATCATCTAACTTAATTAATGAGTATAATGAAGCACTATTTTTCCCAATCTCATCTTTGATAAATGGAATTACAAGTCCATTTATGATAGATTCGACACTTTTATTTTGAAAGGACTTTAGCGAATAGTATTGGCCTATTAGTTGATTCATTATTTGGGGGTTATTTTCAAGATGTTCAGCAATTGCTTCAGTCAGGCTTATTACATCTTGAGCAATGTAACTAATATCTTTTAATGATACTGTTTGCATTTTGTCAAATATACTAACGTATTGTTTTACAATACTATTAGGGTCTGCGTCTTTGATATTTGGAGCTAAACTTTCTACCAATCTTGCTGAAGAATCACAAAATAACATATTAAATATATCCCATCTATCACTTAAAGAGCTATATATTGGTTTTTTATCTATCTGTTTTTTATCCTTACTATTTGCTCTATCCCAAGTGCTAAACACATAATTCTTTAATCGTTTAATAGTGCCTTTATCAATAGATTCTTCTGCCGTTAGCGGCTCTGTACTAACATGATTGATATTTATTCTTAAGGAAGGGTTAAAGCGCATAAGCTCTAACAAAAAAGTGCCCTTATTCGTTGTACTTTGAGATTTCTCATCGGGTATTGTTAAATCATGTTCTATGATATTACATTTTTCTTGTAAGGTAATTTTTTCAAATTTATTTAAAAAATCAGTTAACATTATATTTTTAAATTTTTGACACTCTAAATTCAAAAATTCATCTTTTGATTGATACCTTGCCAAGTCCTTTATTACTTGCATGTTTAATATAGCTTGATCTATTTTACTTAAAGTAGATTCTACCGTTTTAAGTGTTGTTATATGATCTAATAAAACTTGTTTCTCTTTCTTAAACGTATCTAGTTTAGATTTTTTTAATTTTTTAGTAGGATCGTAATCATTGATATTTATTTTTAACTGTTCTAGTTTCTGGCTTAATAAAGACGTTTGATTTAATATTATGTTTTCATCAAAAATATTTTTTGCCTCTTCAAGTTTTTCAACAGCAACTTTAGAATCTTTCTTTTTAGAGATTTCACGCTTCACTTCTTTTAGGATAATTAAAACACTTTCCATTGTACTAGTTTGCTTTGCATAAAATGAATTTATAAAGCTAGTCCATAATGATTCTTTTTTTTCATCTAAATGTTTATATTTTTTTTCTTTTATCACCATTTTTTCTATTAATTTTCCTACAATATTTAGTGCAATATTGCGAATCTCTTGTTCTGAATCATCACAATAGGTAGTAAGCAAGTTCACATTTTCTTCATTAAGAGTCAGTGATTCTATTCTGCTTTCGATTTCCTCTAAGTCTTCCCTTTTTTCATACTTTTTTTCAGCTTGCAAAAAAAAGTCATCAAATTTAATTGTGGCATTATGCGCTTTTGTTGAAAGATTCTTACGATTTATGTTACATGAACTAAATACTTTCTTTGATTTTAAATCAACAGCAATTTTTTGATTAATTGATATTTTTTTATGGTAGGATCCACTTATTTTCAAACTATCTTGAGTATTAAAATCCATTAATGGGTGATCGATGTGTGTAATATCTAATGTCTTGTAATTATGGGGAAAGATTGGAACTGATTCTCCTTTATATGCCGTCGTAATACCCACGTGAATATTTGCAATAATAAGCCCGATTGATTCTCCTTGGAATCCTTGATAAAATAATATTAATGCATCAAAAGCTTCTGGCAACTCTTGCTCCAACCTTTTTATCAATTCTACAATCACGCTAACTCGGACCTCATCTTCTCCAGAAAATCTATCTTGAGATTCTTCTAGGAATGTATTTAATACACTAATGTCATAGGTTTTTGAATACTGTTTTAGAAGTATTTTAAAAAATTCAACATGTTGGTCAGGTTTAAATGTTTTTGTTACCCCATTTATTTTTAAACTATATATTTCTGCTTTAATACTTCTGTTAATATCATGTCCTAATTCACATATTAATCTATCTTTTCGATCACTATCTTTAAAATCATCGATGAGTGATTGGGTATTTTCTGTCTGGGATGCTAATGTTTTTTTTAATTCAAAATAACGTTTAACTGATTTCAGGGTATCATCACTTTTATTTTCTTTTAATCTTTCTAATAGATACTCTTCTAAGAGCCCCTCCTCTGGAATATTTTTGGCAATCACTTTTAACGCAAGCACTGCCTCATAACTTTGTTTTGATTTTAATACTAATTGATCAATAATAGTTTTTATTTGATCTAAATGAGAAGAAACGTCAGCAGCCTCAGTAGCAGCACCACCACCAGCATCAGCAGCAGAATTTGAGTTTAATATTGGAGAAGACTTGATTTCTAAAATAACTTTTTTAAATTTTTGTAATAATTGGTTAATTCTAGATTTTTTCTGAAATAATTCTTTTGTATAAGATTGATTAGAACCCTCTTCCATTGATTGTGTTAAATCTGGAATTTTTTTCATTAAACTTGCAAGCTCACTCTTTATGTTGCTTGGTAATTCTTTTGAGGAGCTCTTAATTTCATCTGATATTAATTTATTTGATATATCTCTTTGATGACTAATTGATTGTTCAGGACCCATTGTAGCAACTCTTTAATTTCTAATTTTTTATTATGTTAGACATATATTGATTTTACATAACCATATATTAATAAAGTATAATAAATCTATTATTTATTCATTATTTATATATTTTACACACATTATATACCTATTCCCGGCATTTAAACTCGCTAAACTATATTTTGAATTAACACCTTTGATTTTCTTAAACGAACTAAAGTAATTGTTATTATATGTTTTGAAGCTTTATCAAGGTGGTATCTAATTGATATGACTAAAAAACCCTGTGTTCGCAATAATAATGAACAACCCATATTACGTCCATCTTTAGATACCTTAATTTCTAAAAACTTTTCATCACCCTTAAAAGGCTCTCTCCGTAAACCATTGGCACATTCACATTATATCTGTGTTTTCCAAACTATTTCAAAGCATTTAAAGTAAGCTTTTTCTAAAATTTTTCCTTTTTTGACTTTCAAATTTATGCTATGTTTTTCATATGAAGCCAAGTATTTCATTGGAACATTTAAAAAAGGCTCCCCAATATTTGTCACATTTAGATGAAGCTAATTTATCTGACACAGGCTTTTCTTTTCTCTCATATATAAAAGAAGTAATTCCATTAGATGTTTTGAGTGTTTTTATTACAAATTACAATCATAATAATTCAAACATTATTTATGTTTTACGTTTAGAAAGAGATAAACTTGAATTATATGAATCCAATGCTAATACAGAAAATAATATTCAATATTCTTTTCTTGATGAATCTATAACTCTAAATAAGAAGCCTATGAGTAATATTTATAAACTTGCCTTTAAAAAACGGTTAACGGATATTATTAAAGATTTAAAACTTAATAAATGTGAGCTTTTTGAAGAAACTCTATAACTTACTTTTTTCTGTCATTCTTATTCTTATTAGCCCCTTTTATCACCTGCTATATAGACTTTATCTAACCGCATTATCCTTTTTTTTGTATTGCCGTTATCCAAGACTTACCCTATTGGAGTGTTTATTTTTACTTGAAGAAACGATTCGATTTATTTTATTACCTGTTCGGTTATTATTGAGCCTATTTTCTCCAAATAAGAGCAAAAAACCTATCTATGGAACGGTTTGTTTTTCAGGCATTAATCAAATTGCAAAAAAATTATCACTTTATAACTATCAAGTGTGTGATATAGGTTCTGGAAAGGGAAAACTCCTCTTTTTTTTGGCCATTGCTTATCACTGTCGTTGTATAGGAATAGAAAACCATCGTTCCTATGTTTTTGCTCATAAACTGGCTGCGTTCCTTTTAGGACTATCTCGTCGAGTTACGTTAATTGAGGCTGATCTTATGAGAGCTCCATTACCTCATGCTGATGTGTATTTTGTTTTAGGGTTAGGATTTTCTCCAGAAACAATGTCTCGTATTCAAGAACAGCTTGTGTCTTTAGTTGAAACTCGTATTGTTGTGAGTGTTGGCGTTTTATTTCCTGCTTTATCAGCTTATTTAAAAGAAACAGTCTCCATTGCTTATTCATGGGGGTATTGTGACACCTATATTTATCACTCTATAGATTCCATATCTAAAGCTTGATACACTAATTAATGATGCTTACTCATTTAACTATTAAAAATTTTATTACAATTAAAGAGGCTGACCTTGATTTGAATGAAGGATTAACCGTTTTTACTGGCGAAAGTGG
>PBEQ01000030.1 GCA_002719695.1 bacterium
GATCACAGCTCCTGTACATACTTTGTTTTTTCTTACGATTTTTGATTCATTAAATTCTTGTTTTGTTAACATAATCGTTGCTTCTTTATTTTACCTTTTTATGTAAAGGTTTTATATAGTTATCGTGTTTTAGAGACAAATAATTTCATTTAGTTGGGCTTTAAGAAGAGGTGTTTCATAAACGATGGTTTATGACACATATTTTTTAGTGGATCGTTTCTAAGACAATTTTTGCGTGTTTAATAGCGTCATAACCCTGTTACAAAATTAATGTTTCATTACGAGTTAGGAAAATAAAGTTTTGATACGTAAAAAACTTAGGTCTTATAATAAACAAGATTCCTTTTCTTAGTCATAAATAGCCTTAAAAAAATAACGATGAAATAGATTGATGAAGTTGGTTTCGTTTAATAGCTTCTGCTAACATGGGTGCTAATGATATCTGAGCTAAATTATCAAATTGCTTCGATTGTGGTAGATAAATTGAATCCGTTGTTACAACTTCTTTAAAACCAGCAGATGATAAGCGCTCCACAGCAGGTCCTGAAAATACAGGATGGGTTGCTGCCACATAAATATCTTTACAACCATATTTCTTTAACGTTGACACACTTGAGGTAATAGAGCCCGCTGTATCAATCATATCATCAATAATTAACAAGTTTTTACCTTCGACATCACCAACAATATTTGTTATTTCTGCTACATTATGTTGTGGCCTTGTTTTATGTAAAACGACTAGATCGGCACCTAATTGATCCCCTAATTTTTTTGCAAATTTAGCTCGTCCGGTATCAGGAGCAACAACTGCTAAATTGTCTAATTTTTTTTCTTTAAAATAATCTACAAACAAAGGTAAACACGTTAGATGATCAACCGGTTGATTGAAAAAACCTTGAATTTGATCTGAATGTAAATCAACTGTAATAAGGCGATCAAATCCGACAGCTGATATTAAATCAGCAATCAATCTACTACTAATAGGTTCTCTTGGTGCTGACTTTTTATCTTGTCTAGCATACCCAAAATGAGGAATAACCACGTGAACTCGCTTGGTAGATGCTCGTTTTAATGCGTCCAAAATTAAAAATAATTCCATATAATCATCATTTGGGTTAAGTCCAATAGACTGAATAACGTAAGCATCAATACCACGAATAGACTCCCCAATTCGAGCATAATTTTCACCACAGCTAAACTTAGACAATTCAATTTTAGAAAGGGGCATACTTAAAATATCAGCAATAGCTGTAGCCAAATCAGGATTTGAAGATCCTGAAAAAATTCTCATTGTATCAAGTGATTGGTCCATAGAGCTTAAGTATAGTAATTCTTTAAATTAAAGTCAATTTTCGTCTAAGTGATACTCTGAATAAACACCTTTTTTTGCAACAAAGGTTTCTTTATTTAAATCAATAACTAAATATCCTGTTTTTATACTATCTTTTTTGTCTTTAATAACCTTAACATTTCCAAAACACTCCACAATAGAAGTCTGATCAGCCATTGTTAATTTATCACAAAAAATAGTTTTATCAGCTTGAACAATTTTTATATTCCCTTTTAATGTTGTTATCCTTGTATTGCCATCAAATAAAAAGGATGAACACGTAATGGTTGTTTGTTGGTTTAATGACTGTTTAATATCCTTATTTGATAGTTGGCTATTCATCGATTGATCGATTGCCCAATTTAAATTATCTAATGTAATCATTACATCTTTGTTTAATGCCATGATGTCTGTTCCTTGATTATAATATCCAGAATAAGCGGCTACCTCTTTGTCTGGTTGTTGTAAGAGGACATTACCTGTTACAAACAGTTGATCTCCCTCATCATTTTCATAAAACATTCCTTCATCTGCAAATAAGAGACTTCTTTTCTGACGCAATGTTTTTTCTTGTTCATCAAGATCTTCATTGACATTTTCAGATGCAAATCGTTCAAACATTAAATTTCCTGACAGCTCTGAGAGTTTATCGTCTATAAAAATAGTCATTTTATTTCCTGATACAAAAAACTCTTTGGATTCAATATGAAATCCATTTTCAATATGAGCAATCTTTTTTTCATTATCAATTTCGGCACCATGTAATGGCTTGATAGTATGGGACTCTTTAATTAATTCCACACCTTTTTTTAAAAAAACCTTTTCTGTATCGCTAAAATAGCGCAATTCATCTGATTTTATTATAATAGGTTGCTTAGCTGGCTTCTCATTTGCAATTAATCCATTTTTGGTTACTGGCTCTTGATGTAAAAATCGTGCAGATGCTCCTTTTTTAATTGCTATAGAATTAATCTTAGTATTAATTTTCACATCTGATGCTGAGATTGAATCTATTAAAACAGAACCATCACTATCATAAATAATACCCGATGTTATTGAATCGGCATAATACATTGAACGATTCTTTTTTGCCCAAGCATTTCTCACTGTCACTTTCCAATTTAACTGACCCTTATCATAACCGGTAATATGAGATTCTGTTATTTCGACTAATTTTTCGTTTTCAGTTATTGTTTGATCATCCACTAAGTCATAAATAAAATTTCCAAAAAATAACGCTACTGGCATGCCAATAGCAACCATCATATATTTCTTTTTAATAGAAATGTTCATATAAAATTAATGTTTAAAATGTCGTGACCCTGTAAAAACCATTGAAACGTTATTATCATTACAAGCGTCGATAGATTCCTGATCTCGCTTTGATCCTCCCGGCTGAACAATCGCATTAATGCCATATTTTACACATAATTCTATAGAATCTTTAAATGGGAAAAAGGCATCTGATGCCATAACGGCACCTTTGGCTTTTTTTCCAGCTTTTTCTAAGGCAATGGTAACAGAATCAACCCGACTCATCTGTCCGGCACCGATTCCAATTGTTTGGCCATCTTTTACAATCAAAATTGCATTTGATTTTATATACTTTACTAAACAAAATGCAAATTCTAAATCATTCATTTGTTTTTTAGTTGGGGATTCTGTTGTAACACAGCTAAACGTTTTCGCTGAAACTTTTGCATTATCTGATGTTTGTATTAATACAGCACCATTAATATCACGAAATATTGTTGTATCATGCTTTTTGCGTTTTGTATTAATCGTTGTTTCAATTAAACGCAAATTTGCTTTTTTGGATAGTAATGTAAACGCATCTTTGTCAAAACCAGGCGCAACAATTACTTCAATAAATGTTTGGGATAATTTTTTAGCTGTTTTAATATCAACAACTCGATTTAATCCCACTATCGACCCAAATGCAGATACGCTATCCGCATCATAAGCACGCTTATACGCACTATCCAAACTATCATCAATCGCAGCGCCACATGGATTTGTATGTTTAATGATAACAGCACCAGGCAACTCAAACTCACTCACAATTTCAATAGCAGAATCAATATCTAAATAATTGTTATACGATAACTCTTTTCCATGTAACTGATTAATAAAATGATTTTTTTCAGATCGACGTTTATATATAGCAGCCTGTTGATGAGGATTCTCTCCATATCGTAAATCCGTTAATTTTTCTAGCGCCATTGTGACATACTGTGGCATTGTCGCAGATTTTTGTTCGGCAATCTGATTAAAATAATCTGAGATTGATATGTCATATTCAGCAATTAACTTAAAGGCCTTTATTGCCAAAGATTGCCTTATTTGCTCTGACAAAATTCCTTTATTACTTTTTAGTTCTTTTTGAACGATTTTATAATCTTGAGTGGATGTTACAACGCCAACACTCTTATAGTTTTTTGCAGCGGCTCGGACCATAGTAGGACCACCAATATCAATATTTTCAATAGCCTCTTCTAACGTTACACCTTTTTTTTGAATTGTTTTTTCAAAGGGATATAAATTAACAACGACTAAATCAATTAAATCAATACTGTACTCTTCACATGTATTTAGATGGTCTTGAGATCGCCTATCAGCCAAGATACCACCATGCACATGAGGATGTAGTGTTTTAACCCTACCATTTAAAATCTCAGGGAATTTTGTCAATGCTTTAATTGATTTAACAGCAATTTTGTTTTTTTGTAATAATGTTAGCGTACCCCCTGTCGAATAAATCGTATATCCTAATGAGATTAAACATTCTGAAAATTCAATAATACCTTCTTTGTCTGAAACACTTATAATCGCTTTTTTCATAATTTTTTTATTCCTCACTTTTTTTAAAACTGGCTAATACTTTCTGAATTGCTTTAGGATAAATCTGATGCTCTTTTTCTAAGATTTTATGGGATAAGGTCTCCTCTGTATCATCCTCACTAACAGGAACAATATCTTGCAGAATTATCTTACCTCCATCTAAAACGTCATTCACATAGTGTACACTACACCCAGCAAACTTCACACCATATTCAAGGGCCTGTTTTTGAGCATTTAACCCTTTGAATGAGGGTAATAATGATGGATGGATATTAATGATTTTATTATCATATTTTTTTAATAATGTGTTTCCAACAATCTTCATATAGCCAGCTAAACATACTAAATCAACTGAATGGTCTACTAATAACTCACATATGGTATTTTCATACTCATGTTTCGTATTAAAATCACGGGGATTAACGGCCAATGCCTTAATGCCTAATGAATTGGCTAAAATTAAACCATTCGCATTAGGGTTATTGCTGATAACAATAGCAACATCCGCATTAATTTGGTTTGCCTGACACGCTCGAATAATAATATCCATGTTAGAGCCTCTGCCAGAAATTAAAATTCCTAATGAAGCCTTAGATGTAGACAACGTTTTGATTTCCTTTTTGAATTGTTCCAATTTTATAGGCACCACACGCATCTATTGGTTCTTCTGAAATAATCACCATACCAACCCCCATGTTAAAAACTCGATACATCTCTTCTTCTGTAATATCACCATATTTTTGAATCTGATTAAATACCGGTAATACATTAATATTTGATTTCTTAATAATAGCAGCAAGTCCTTTTGGTAAAACACGATTTACGTTTTCTTGTAAGCCTCCCCCAGTAATATTGGCAATCCCATTGATTTTATGTGAGCTTAATAACTGATTTATATCGTCAACATAAATTTTAGTTGGCGTTAATAAATCGGTTACCTTTAATTGTGATAACACATTTGTATCATTAACGACCTTTCTAACTAATGAATACCCATTACTATGACACCCTGATGCAGGGAGAGCGTAGATTGAATCTCCCTCTTGAATTGCTTTGCCATCAATGGCTTTTTCTTTTTCAACAACACCCACACAAAAGCCTGCTATGTCTAAATCTCCTGGTTGATACATATCATTCATTTCTGCTGTTTCCCCACCAATTAGGGAGCAATGAGCTTGTTTACAGCCATCCGCAATACCAGACACTACCTGTTTAATAATGTTGGCATCCACTTTATGACAGGCGATATAATCAAGAAAAAATAAGGGTTTTGCACCCATGCATATTAAATCGTTAACACACATCGCGACACAATCAACCCCTACTGTATCAAGGCCATTATAATCTATTGCTAATCGAATTTTAGTACCAACGCCATCGGTTGCAGATACTAAAACAGGCTCTTTATAATCATCTTTTGGAAATTGAAAACCTGCAGCAAACCCTCCAATATTGGCTAAAACTTGTGCTGAATGTGTTGACTTAACAACTTTTTTAATAGTTTCAACAGCACGGTTGCCTTCATCAATATTTACACCAGATGATTGATAATCCATAGATAATAAATTTTAAGCGATCTAGTTTGTTTTATAAAGAGTTTAAATGATTTTATTTCTTTTTGTCTGGTTTATAGTTAATTACTGTAAACAATATTCAAAAGTCCCCCCCCTTTTTTTGATGTCGAAAAAAAAGTTAATCTTATCCGAAGATACTCTCTATGTGACCATGCGCGCCACCACCACCTTTTTTGTTATTAATACCTTTGTAACGTTTGCACGGATTTCACCATTTAATTCGTTGATTGTGTCCTTTAATTTCCTGATTTCTGAATATAACTGACTCAATTCTTTCGATATTACAGTTTTTATGTCACTATCTTGTTTATCTTTGGCTGCTGCTGTAGTTGTAGTTGCACCTCTGGATCTATGATAGGCTGACATTGAATCAAACAAGGAGTCTTTTACTATTGAATTATTCGTTTTTACGTCTCCTTATCACCTTCTATTTTTAAAAAGATGAGTTAATTTTTAATTTTTTTGATTTATTTACTTTTATGCCCCTCTATATTTCTGCCATACCCTCATCCCCCCCGCGTTAATTCAGGCGTCAACAACCCCTAGGTGATAATACATTCCGCCCAACTTGAGCTCGGGGTTGCTTGATTAAAGTAGTTAACAATCTCTCGGTGACTGCTACTTTCAGATCTAATTTTAGTACTACGTCTGGCCACACGAAGGGCCATATTACGCGGGGTCGATCCGTTTTCATTCGGCTTATCCACGTTCGCCCCCGCGTCAACTAAGACCATACAAACCTCTAGGTGATCACGCCATACGACCAAATGAAGCGGGGTCGATTCCTTGTTATTCGGCTTATCCACTTCCGCCCCCGCGTCAACTAAGACCTTAACAATCTCTGCGTCACCCTCACTTGCGGCGAAATGAAGAGGGGACCATCCTTCATCAAAATTAGGACTCGCTCTATTCACATCCGCCCCCGCGGTAATTAAGACTTCAACAACCTCTTTGTTACCCTCTATTGTGGCAAAATAAAGCGGGGTATGATAACAGAAATTCACTACATTAATATCTTTAAACTTATTGGCTTCTAAATACTCATCTTTCTTTCTGAGTTTTTCTTTCCTCCTATTATTAAGTCTTTGCTCAAAAAACTTGTTTAAATCACTCTCAATTTTTTTTGATGTAAATAAGAAAAGAGCCATTTCTTCAGGTGTTAAGTATTTGGATAAGTTATTAAATCCGCCTTCAGGTCGATTCCCCGCTGATCCATCTTCTGCTGCTGATACTGGTGTCCCTGTTGATTTTGCTGCTTCTGCTGCTGCAGCTGTACTTATTCCTTACATTTTATTTTCTCCTTTCATCTTCTAAACAAGATGATTTACTGTTTAATTTATTTATTTTTTGATGTGACAAAACAAAAAACACCGTGTATCGGTGTTCTTATCAAATTATCTAGAGGAAATTAAAATTTCAGAATGTCGTCATAAAGTCATTACTAAAATTAGATACTAATTTCCCCTAGAGCAAAGAAAATCGTTGAAACATAAATGATGCTGGTTTTTTCCAATTCCAGCCTACGTTACCTTTGGTAAAATAATTGAAAAGTTTATCTTTTGTGTTTTCATAAAGTGCTAATGTTAGCATTTTCTTTACCGCTTTAATTGATATTTTTTTAAAAAGTCTTTATCTAGTTATTGGCTTTAATCTTTAAAAATTTATAAAAAATTTACTATTTTTTTATATAATTGTACAAGTAGATCCTTTCTGTTATTTAAAAATAGCATTCTATTTTTTATCCAAATAGCCCTGCAATATAAAGGCTGCTGCTACACTATCAATTTTTCCTCGTTGTTTTTTTTGATTATAACCAAGCTCTTGTAATTGGCGTGATGCAGCGACTGTTGAATAACGTTCATCATAAGAGATCACGGGGATACTCACGTTACCTTTTAAGGTATCAATAAAGGCTTCTATCTCTAAGCATTTGTCATTCTTTTTGCCATCTTGGTTATACGGCATCCCCACAATAATTTCTTTTATATCATTTTCCTCTATTAATTGTTGAATAGTATTAAGTACTTGGTTGGATTGCTTAATAAATGGCCGTGGTTGCGCGGTTAATCCTAAACCATCTGATATAGCAACCCCTATTCGTTTTTCTCCGTAATCGAGAGCTATAATGCGTCCCTCTGTAAGGCTCATGGAATTAATAACGCTTTACTAAACGTAATAACCTTATCTAAATCTTGAATAGCAATCCCTCCGGCTTGTGCCATCGCTGCGCGTCCACCACCGCCCCCACCATATTTTTCTGTAATTTTGGCAACTAGCGTATTTGCGGCAAAGTCCTCTTGGTTACTATTTGATTTAACTAAGACAATCCCTTTGCTATCTATATTTGTAACTAATACTACAATTAAATTGTTAGTTTGATTGGTTAATTGATCTGCAATATGTCTTAAACTTGCTATTGATGTATTATCTATTCGCTTAATAATGCAGGTACTATCTTTACCTGTAATTACTTCTTGATTGGCTATTAGCTCTTTAATTAAGCGGGCATTCCCCTGTTGTTCATGACTATGTTTTTCTTTTCTAATTACCTTTTGAATCGTTTTGATACGTTCATTTAACCTATCAAACTCTTCACTGTAGTTTATTTTGTCATCAAGTGATTTTAGCGTCTTGTACTTAGTTAACTGTTCCTGAATGTCATTAAAATCATTTTGCAAGTTTTTTGCCTCTATAATCTCTTTTTCTAAACAACATTTATCAAACTCAATTTTTGCTTCATTATAATGCTTTGTAATAACCTCATTAATATACTCACTAACCCGTTCATAACCGGCGATAGCTTCGATTCTGCGTGTCCCTGCAGAAATAGCAGATTCAGATACTAGTTTTACAACATTAAGTTGGTTACTATTTCTCACGTGAGTCCCTGCACATAATTCAACAGATTCGCCTCCTATATTAACAACTCTAACTCGCTTTGGGTCATATTTTTCTCCGAATAAGGCCATTACACCCCGTTTTTTTGCTTCAGCCAATGATTCATATGAAATTTTTATCTCTAATGCATCATTAACTAATTTATTTATGTTACGTTCTATAGTCTTTAACGTCTCTTCAGATACTTTTTCAAAGTGCGAAAAATCAAATCGTAATCGGTCGTGATCAACCAAACTTCCTGCTTGATGGACATGATCCCCCAGTTCTCGTCTTAATACTTCATGTAATAAATGAGTTGCTGTATGATGTCGTGCCATTCCTTCTTTTTCTGCTGGCTTAGTAATGACTCTTGCTTCTCCCCCTCTGGCTACGGTTAAATCTTCCGCTAGATGTAAATCTAATCCATCAAACAAAATAGCTGTTACGTTAGCTTCTTCATCGCCTTGCTCTTGATCAAATTTTGAAGCAGATCGAGATCGTTCACGTTGTTGTTCTAATAAGGATTCAAACTCAACTAAATCAACGGTTAATTCTTTCTCTTTTGCTAAGACAGTTGTTAAATCAATTGGGAAACCATACGTATCATATAACTTAAACGCATCGTTTCCAGAAATCATTGTCTTAGATCCTAAATTAGCTACGACTGTTTCAAATAATGTTAACCCTGTATTTAATGTTTTTAAAAAGCTTTCTTCTTCCGCTTTAACAACTTGTTTAATATAGTCTTTTCGATCCTTAATTTGTGGATAAGCATCTCCTAAACTATCTGAAACGGTATCAACTAACTGATACATTACAGGCTCTTGAAACCCTAATTGTTTTGCATAACGACAAGCGCGTCTTAATAATCGTCGTAATACATAACCTCTTCCTTCATTTGATAATAAAACATTATCGGCAATACCAAATACTAGGGTTCGAATATGATCTGCCATAACGCGATGAGGCATCCCTTGTTTTGATTCGTTGTAGCTAACCCCTGATAAGGTTTCTATTTTTGCAATTAGTGGTTTAAATAAATCTGTTTGATAATTGGATGAGGTTCCTTGTAAATAAGCAGTTATTCGTTCTAGTCCGGCGCCTGTATCAACGTGACAGGCAGGCAGTGGCTCTAACTCATTGTTAGCAAGCCGGTTATATTGAATAAATACTAGGTTCCATAATTCTATAAAACGTCCATCATTAAGCATAGCTTGATCGACATTATTAGGAATGGGTCCATCCTGTAAATAAACATGTATTTCAGAACAAGGACCACAAGGACCTGTTGCTCCCATTTCCCAAAAATTATCTTTAGCATCACATTTCACAATGTGCTGATGAGCTATATCCGTTTCAGATTTCCATAAGGCCAAGCTTTCGTCATCGTCTTCAAAAACAGTTGCAACTAATTTATCTTTAGAAATCTTAAAATTCTTTGTAAATAGCTCCCAAGCCCATATAATGGCTTCTTTTTTATAATAATCCCCAAATGACCAGTTTCCTAACATTTCAAATGAGGTTAAATGGGTTGAATCATTTCCCACATCTTCTAAATCATTATGTTTTCCTGATACACGAACACAGACCTGAGAGTTTACAGCACGTTGATAAGCTCTTGTACCTGATCCCAAAAAAACATCTTTAAATTGGTTCATACCAGCATTTATAAATAGTAATGTGGGGTCATTGTCTGGAATAATCGGTGATCCAGGAACAAACTCATGCTGTTTATTTTTAAAAAACTCAATAAATTTAGCTCTTATTTCTGTGCTTTTCATCGTGATAATTAGTATAGCTAAGATAAGATTTTAATAAAAGTAAAAATAGTAATTTTATTACTTACAACACCTTTATTTAGTTGTTAATTATCATTTTTTTAATTTTAACAAATTTTGCTCAGATATCAGTTCAATAGCATCCCTAATAATAGCACTATTTCCAATTATTGATTGATTATTATTGTATGTAAAATAACTATTACTTGCTAAAGAGTCGCTATTTATAGTTATTATTTTAACTAACTTGGTCTTTTCTAAATTGAATCTATTTCTTATTTTATTTTTTTGAAAATCTAAATAATACAATTGTCACATATATACCATTAGGTATTTGATAGCTTTTCTAATTTAGTTTCTATTAATCAGTCTTAATATGATAAAGACCTCCCTCATAGGAACGACTACATACAGTATGAATAAAATCTACTGTACCATAAAAAGCACTGTTCAATGAGTTACCAAAAAAACTAAACCACGTCCTTTCTTCTTCAGGGGGCCGGTGGCATAGTGATTGTTCTAAGTACTGATCTGGTATTGGTCTTAGATCTGTAGGCTCAAATGCGTCCATAGAACCACTACTACAGGTACTGATACTACCAATACTATCATAAGAGCTGCTCGCTGCTCGCTGTGAATATGCGCGTACATCATTTAGTATTTGTGCACATTGATCATTAGCCATTATTCTTTTTACTAACGAAGGTATATGTTTCATTGCTTGAGAAAAAACTACGATGTCATGTTCCGCTTTTGAAGCATCCATACTATGCTCTGCAATTCTCATAAATTTATCGAATTTCGATTTCGCAATACCATCCTTTTTCTGAATCTAAAATGGATCACAAGCAACGTTAATACCATACTTTTTAAGCGTATTACTTAATAGTTGAATCTTTTGCTCATCACCACTCTTTACTGTTTCGAAAATTTCTTTAAGAAGATCTTGCTGGGGCTTTTTTAAGTAATAGTTTCCATCAACTACACTAATTGAACTTGGTCCCCTATTAGTATTGGGTAGTTCAAACTTTTTATGTGATGGTGATCTAGTCATTCTAGGTCCTATTCCTCCAGTCATCAGAAAAATCCTTTACCAAAACTAGACATTAGGACAACTCATATCAATATTTTTTTTCATTAACTATTTTTTTTTGATTTTTTTTGCTTGAATGATTTAAAAAAACTAAACCAGCCTGCAATATCTGTAGCAACATCGACGCGAGCAATCATTTTACGAACACCAATAAAAATACGAATCAGTTCAATTATTCCATAAATGGATAAAGCACAAATGACAAAAATTAATAGTTGAATTATCTCACTAAGATTTAATGTCATAATTACTTATTATTAGCCTTTCTATCATCAACCATTTTTGATATCTTATCAAAGCCTTTTTCAATTGCATCAAGTGTTTTACTAACAACTTCTTCAGTACTTTCTGGGGTTTTAATTGTTACTGACTTTTTTTTCTTTTTAACAGGTTTGCCATTGTTATCTATCTCGTTAGAAACCTCGTTATCGTCTTCTTCATCTTCTTGTAATACCCAAATAGCGGCAACTAAACCAAGTAATAATCCAATCAGCGTGCCTTCTAAAAATTTACTTTTACTCATGAAAACTCCTTGAAATGGATGTACACTATAATAGTATTAAATTCAGGCAAGCCTGTAAATATTAGGATATGTAAAACAATGATAAACACCCCATGCTTAAGTATTACAGAATTAAACCAGCTCATAAAGATTTCTCTTGAATCCAATCCTATTTTATCTGATGTTTGGATTACAGGCGAAATTACACAATTGAAACATTATGCAAGAGCAAATCAATATTACTTAAATATTAGTGATGGCAAAGCCGTTATTAATAGTGTGATGTATGAAAGAACCTTATCTCGCCTTACATTTGATCCTTGTATTGGCCAACAGGTTTATATAAGAGGAAAAATAATCTTTTTTCAAAATAAAGGATCATTAATTTTTCAAATTGCTTACATGACACCTGATGGAATCGGAAATGAAACCAAAAAATTAGCAGAACTAAAGGCTCTTTTTAAACAAGAAGGTTTTTTTGATCCAGAATCAAAACGGGAACTGCCTTTATATCCTGAAAAAATTGGTCTTATTACCTCCCTGGACTCTGCTGCTATGGGAGACTTTGTAACAACACTGCGCCAATCAAATAATTACTCTGAATTAGTCGTGATCCCAACCACTGTTCAAGGGGCTCATGCAGCCTTATCTATTTGTGAAAGTATTGATCTTGCTAATCATCACCAATGTGATGTTATTGCGCTTGTAAGAGGCGGTGGCTCAGCCCAGGATTTAAGCATCTTTAATGATGAAAACCTATGTCGGAAAATTCGACATTCTACGGTTCCTATTATTACTGGAATTGGTCATCAAACAGATGAATCACTAGCTGATTTAGTTGCTGATTACACAACATTAACCCCTACAGCGTGTGCTCAGCATCTTCTCAATCCCTTTTTAGATATTTACCAAACTTTAAGTAAGGCCCAATCACTATTTAACTCACGGATTTCACAATATTTTCATGATAGTCAGCAACTGATCTACCATGCTAACCAATTATTACAATCCAAAGTAGATCATGCCATCAAAACTTATGATTATCGTATTGAACAACTCTCACGCTTAATCGTCACCTTAAATCCTCTAAAGACATTGTCCAAAGGCTATTCCATAACCACACTTCATGATAAACCAATAACCTCTATTAAGAATGTTTCAAAAGATGATATGATTGTATCAACATGTAGTGATGGAAACATTACAAGTATTGTTAAGGATGTGCAGCTTGGCAAAAAAAACTGAAAAAAAAACTATTAAAGTATTATTAGAGTCTCTAGAAAGCCTTGTTGAGGAAGTTGATACGATTGATTCATCTCTTGAAGACACTCTTTCTAAATATGAAAAAACGATTGCTATCTCAAAAGAACTATTGCAACTTTTAGATAAACAAAAAGATACGTATGCTGTGCTAAAGCAGCAACATGATGCCCTACTAAATTCATAATTATGATTGACACAAAAACACCATTTGATGCCTTGCTATCCTTACATTCAGATAAAATTGAATCATTTATGTTAGCTATGATTGATCAAACAATAATAGATGAACGCTCTGTTTTGATCGATGCGATTCGACATAGTCTCTTAAATGGAGGCAAGCGAATTAGACCCATCTTAGCAATCGCTGCTAATAGCTTATTTTCTAAAGATGTTGATTCTATTTTACCGCTTGCTTGTAGCTTAGAAATTATTCATACATATTCTCTCATTCATGATGATTTACCCTCTATGGATAATGACGACTTTCGTCGGGGAAAACCAACTTGTCATGTTAAATTTGGTGAAGATATTGCTATTTTAGCTGGGGATACACTGAACACACTTGCCTTTGAAATTTTATCGACTCATTTAACGGCATTTTCAGATCGCGCTGTTCTTGATGTGATTAAAATGATAGCTAAAAACATGGGTGTAGCTGGCTTGGTTGGCGGTCAAGTTTTAGATATTAAATCATCTAATAAACTCTTAAATCTGGAACATCTAAATAATCTTCATCAGAAAAAAACAGGAGCGCTTATTCAATTGGCAATTACATCTCCAGCATACTTACATGAGGTAGATACTTCTATTATTAATGACCTTCGTTTATTTGGGTTTCATCTTGGACTTCTTTTTCAAATTATTGATGATATTTTAGATGTTGTTGGAGAAAAATCTCAGCTAGGAAAAAGTCCAGGAAAAGATCAAGAGCTTAATAAACTAACCTATCCCGGTATCATGTCATTAGATGAATGCAGGCGTATTGCTAAAGAAGAAAAAAATAAAGCACTCGCTTGTTTAGATAATCTCCAGGAGCAATACAACTATAATACAAAAGAGCTGTTAGCTATTTTAGACTTTACTTATAATCGTTCTTATTAAATTGGCAGTTAAATCTTCCTATGCTACCATTATGCGAATAGGTTTAAATTAATGGACGAATTAAACAAAACAAAATTATTAGATCATTTGTCATTTCCTGATGATTTAAAAGATTTAAGTATTGAAGACCTAGAATTACTTGCTTCAGAAATTCGAACTCGTTTGCTTGAAATAGGTAATCTATGTGGTGGCCATTTAGCTTCTAATCTTGGTGTCGTGGAAATTACACTTGTATTGCATACATTATTTAATAGTCCAACTGATAAATTTGCTTGGGATACCTCGCACCAAACCTATGTTCATAAAATGCTAACGGGACGTCTCAATCAAATGTTTTCAATTAGGCAAGAAGGAGGCCTATCTGGTTTTACCAATATTTTTGAAAGTGAACATGATTCGTTTGGAGCTGGCCATGCGTCAACAGCATTATCCGCCGCTCTTGGGTTTGCTCATAGCAGAGAATTATTAAATCAAGATCATAAGGTTGTTGCTATTATTGGGGATGCCTCCTTATCGGGAGGAATGTCTTTCGAAGCTCTCAATAACATTGAACGACTAAACTCTAATTTTATTTGTATTTTAAATGACAATAATATGGCTATTTCTAAACCGGTTGGTAACATGTCTACTTACATGACAAAAATTAGAACCTCGCCCCTATATGATCAGGCAAAAAAAATATTAGAACAGTTCTTAACGACAATTCCTCAAGGGGGTTCTTTAAAACGAAAAATTGAAAAAGGACTTGATCACTTACGAGATTTGTTAGTGGATCAAAAATTTGGTGTTATGTTTGAAGAATTTGGGTTTCAGTATATTGGGCCCATTGATGGTCATGATATTAGCATGCTAATGGCAGCGCTTCGTTATGCAGAACATTATGATGGGCCTGTGTTAATACATGCTATAACTCAAAAAGGAAAAGGTCATGGACCTGCAGAGTCTGATCCTATTAAATATCATGGAGTATCTCCAAAAAAAGCTGTATCGCTTCCCGAATCAAAAGAACCAAAACAAAAAGTTATTACAAACTCTGAGTTTTTTGGTAATACAATGATTGATATTTGTAATCAACAATCAGATGTTGTGGTTGTTACACCAGCTATGATTGGAGGTAGTGGTTTAACACAATTTGCGGCCGTTCATCCTAATAAATTATTTGATGTAGGTATCGCAGAAGAACATGCTGTTACCTTTGTTGCCGGTTTAGCAAGAACTGGTATTAAACCTGTTTTGGCGATTTATTCTACGTTTTTACAGCGAGGTTATGACCAGCTTATTCATGATGTTTGTATCCAAAATTTACCTGTAGTCTTTGCCCTTGATCGAGCCGGTTTTGCAGGTGAAGATGGTGTTACACATCATGGTTTATTTGACTATGCATACATGTTACCAATTCCTAATATGACTATTTTAGCGCCAAAGGATGCTAATGAGATTAAAACAATGATGCATTGGGCACTTAATCAAAAGTCGCCTATTTCTTTACGATACCCTAAAGGAGCTATTATTGAGCGTACTGATATTTCTATTGAAACTCAGTTTGATGGAAGTGCTGAACTAATGTTTCAATCTACTCAATCTGATTCTTACGATATCAGTATTATAGCTGTTGGATCAATGGCTTGGGATGCTTATGATGCAGCCCAGGAATTACGTGTTAAAGGCTATCATGTTAATGTTATTAATTTAAGATCAGTAAAGCCACTTGATAGAAAGACACTGGATCCATTTATTCAAGCATCCAAGCATATATTAGTTGTTGAAGAAGGATCTCAAATTAGTGGTTGTTTTTCATACTTAATTCAAACATATAAAGACAGTAATAAGTTAACTGGTCAATGGCATTTTTTAGGTGTGCCTGATCAATTTTATGATCATGGGAAGATTCCTAGTTTACGAAAGCAGTGTCAGTTAGATAAAGACGGTATTGTTGCGTTTATTACATCTCTTTTAAATACCTGCGATTCAAGTCAAGTTATTAATCAGGTTGTTTTGTAGCTCTCTAACAGACGCCTCCGCTTTTTGTTGTAATCGCTTTGATATCTCTTTACTAGAATCTGTAAATGGATCATTAATGGGTTTTCCAATAACTAAATGAATAATGCCTGGAAGAAATAACGTTTGATTTTTTTTCAGCAACTTAATTGAACCATGGATATAGCAAGGGATTACTGCTTTTTTTGCTTGAGCAGCTAAATGAAAAGCACCTCTTTTAAATGGCTTAATCTCGCCGTTATGAGAACGTGTCCCTTCTGGAAAAATAAACGCATTTAATTTTTTATCTAAGCGGTCTTTCATTTTTTCTAGTTGTAATAATGCGCTAGACTTATTTTGTCTATCAACCAATACATGCTCCATGTTTTTTAAGTCATAACTTAATATTGGGACTTTACTTAATTCTTTCTTTGCAAAAAATACAATTCTTTGTGGTAAATAAGCCATTAAAATAACAACATCTAGTAAACTTTGGTGATTGGCAATCACAACATAATTTTCTTCTGAATCAAAATTTTTAGCACCCTGTACTTTTACTCGAATAGCGCCAAGAAAAAATGCTGACTTTAAAAATATATTTGCAAGCTTATAAAAAATAGTCGATTTATTCTTTAGTGGAAATATCATAATAAGTTTGGTTAATAGATAGTGTGCGAAAAAAATAGTCATTGTTAATAACCATGCATATAAAGAATATATTAATTTAAGTATTATCATGATGAGATCAAATAATAGTACCATTTATTTTATTTTTAAAGAATTTGAATTATAAAAAATTATTATCTTTAGACAGTTTTTTATGCTACAGTTTTATTTAATTTTTAACTTAAAAGGAAAAAATAATATGAATTCTTTAATGATATCATCATCGGGTATTCGTGGAGTAGTAGGCTCAAGTTTAACTCCTGAAATTGCACTTTCTGTCGGCGCTTCTTATGGATCTACAATTGGAAAAGGTCCTGTAATTTTAGGTGGGGATACTCGAATTAGTTACGACTCTATAATGGCTAGTGTTCTATCTGGACTGCTCTCGGTTGGCACGGATGTAATTCAAATTGGGAAAATTCCTACTCCTACTGTTCAACAGCTTATAAAATTTCATCATGCTAAAGGGGGAATTGTTATTACAGCATCGCACAACCCTATTATGTGGAATGGTATTAAATTAATGAATGAAACAGGTTCTTTTTTATCTGATTCTCAGTATGATGAGTTTATTAATATATATAATAACCAATCATATACATTTAAACCTTATGATCAGCTGGGATCTCTCTCTCAAGATACGGATGCTCTCGAAAAACATGTTAACTTAATTTTAGATAAAATTGATGTATCAGCAATAAAAAACTCTAAACTAAAAGTTTTAATTGACGCTAATAATGGGACAGGTGCTTTAGCAAATCCGATTTTGCTTGAAAAATTGGGTATTACCTATACGATTCTTAATGACAAAGCGGATGGACATTTTAGCCATGACCCAGAACCTTTAGAAAAAAATTTAGATCAGATCAAAGATGAACTTAAACAAGGAGACTATGATATTGGATTTGTTCAAGATGCGGATGCTGATCGATTGGTTATCTTAGATGAAAATGGTCATTTTATTGGAGAAGATTATTCACTAGCAATGTGTATTGATTACGTATTAACGTATGAAAAAAATACAGCTGTTAACAAAGATGTTGTTGTAAATTTATCAACGTCTAACGTTATTTCTGATATTGTAAAAGAAAAAAATGGTGTTATTCATCAAACTAAGATTGGTGAGCCAAATGTTACAGCTAAAATAAAGGAATTAAATGCTATTGTTGGTGGAGAAGGAAATGGTGGTGTAATATACCCAGAAGTAGGTTGGGGACGTGATAGCTTAGTTGGAATTGTGCTTGCGTTAAATTATTTAGCAAAATCAAACAAGCCTGTGTCTTCAATTGTTTCTACCTATCCAAACTACGTTATGCTTAGAGAAAAATTAACGGTATCGGATCCTAATGATATTCCTAAATTGCTATCAAAAATTAAAGATAAATATGCGTCATTTTCCCAAAATCAAGATGATGGTGTAAAAGTTTTTTTAGACTCAGGTTGGATTCATGTACGCCCATCTAATACGGAGCCAATCATTAGAATTTTTATTGAACAAGCCACACAAGATAAGGCAAAACGTATTTTAGAGGATGTCTTAAGCTTAGCTTAGTAGAAAAAGTATTGTTCAAACCATAAAATATGTATATAATTCAGTTCCTATATAAAAAAGAAGGAACTCTTAATGAAAAGACAACGTAAATACAAAATTCAACGAAAACTAAATGTAGTACTTCCATCGTTTGGTGATAAAAAAGAAAAAGGTGCTTTAGCTAAAAGACCAACGCCCCCTGGATTCCATGGAAAATTAAAATCAAGACGTACATCAGAATTTGGATTAAGGTTAAGAGAAAAGCAAAAAATTAGATTTTATTATGGTTTAAAAGAAAAACAGGTTAGAACACTTGTTGTGAAGTCAAAGAAAAAAGAATCGAACTGGTTACTAGCTTTTGTAGATACGGTTGAAAGAAGACTTGATAATGTATTATTTCGTTTAGGATTTTATCCAACAATTCCAGCTGCTAGGCAAGCGACTGTTCATGGTCATGTATTTGTTAATGGAAAACGATGTGATATACCATCTTGTATTATCCCAATTGGTGCCGAAATTAGTTTAACTGAAGCTGCCTACAATAATGTTCTGGTTCAAGAGACGTTAAAAGAACCTACACTTGATCTTCCTCATTATTTAAAGTTAGATACAAAAGAAGGTAAACAAATTGGAACTGTTATTGATAAACCTCTTTTAAGTGATATTCCATTTGAATTTGAACATCAATACTTTATTGAATTTTACGGTAAAACTAAATAATAACGTTTAAGTTTATAACTACCTTTTAAATTTAAAATCTTGAATAATAAGATATTAATTATTAATCAATATTTTGTTGCTAAACAAAAGTAAAATCTTGAGTCATAAGATCAGAAAGCATATCGTAATAGTTTTATAATAATTAAGCAGAGCCTATTTAAAAGCTCTTAAGAGATATTTTTACACTAATAACCACAAAATATGCTATACTAAAGAAATTTGTGTTCTTATGACAAATTAAGAAGCTTAAAACAAAATGCTATAAAACAATGTAAGCCATTCTAAGAATGATTTGCTGGATATGAATCTGTTAACACTATATGTCTCAAAAGGTTACCTAAATTTTTTAAAAATAAATGGAATAGGTTTCTATGAAAACTATATGTATAAATGGTGGAGGTGACAAGGATCGAACTTGCGACCTTCTGCGTGCAAAGCAGATGCTCTACCAACTGAGCTACACCCCCACGGATGCGAATCTATATTCTAAATAATAAAATCTATTAATTCAATTCTGAATTTTAAAACAATGAGTTAACCTAAGTTAGTATGATTTATAAACGTACTCCCAGAAAAAAAACCATCTGGATTAACAAATAATAAATTGATCGATACATAATAGTCATTACAAGCAACAAGCACCCTATTATTGGCAACAAAAACGTGACCCGGAATTGATGACTTTTTCTTTGTAATAGAAATTTCTAAAATTTCACACAAACGATTATTTAAACGAGTAATACACGATTTATCAGGATTGCATGCTCTAACAAGGGCATGAATATCTCTAGCATTATAATTCCAATTAATAATACAATCATTTGCACTAGCCTTTTTAAAATATAAACGATCATTTTGAACAACAGGGGTTACATTATTATGTAAATTATCATAAGCAAGATGCATTAATTTTGTGAGACTAGCATGGCACTTACTCTTATATGTACCCGCTGTTTCTAATGGATGAAATGGAATCTTAACTTGAGCAATTATATCACCAGCATCATAATCATCTGTTAGAATATGAAGAGATACGCCACCATACTCTACCTGTTTACGAATAGCCCAAAACCATGGATCTGGTCCAGAGAAAGCAGGCAAATAACTTGGATGAATGTTGTAAGCACCTTTTTTAACTCTTCTATAAAGGTCTTCAGGGACTTTCAGAGAAAATATATAAACAAATATATAGCTATAGACTTTTTTTTTAAAGAATTCTGTTACAAGAGGATTTGAGAACGAATCAATAAACAATACGTTATCAAAGTTAGGCCCATATTCCTTAATAAATATTAATTTATAGCGCTCTTCAACTAAATATTCAAATGACGAACCAAAAAAAATTAAAGATTTAGATAAATGTTTAAGATAACTTGGATGACCTATAAGTAATATTGATTCAGACATATGATAATAACGTTAATAATTATTTATATAGTATCACTGAATGAATAAAATAAAAAATAGTAAACAGAAAAAATAGTAAGTAGAAGAATTGAATTAATATTTATATAAGTTTAAATTCATGGTGGGCCTTCCTGGACTCGAACCAGGGACCTCACCCTTATCAGGGGTGCGCTCTAACCACCTGAGCTAAAAGCCCATATTAAAAACTTAATATGTATACTGGTATCTACTTATATAAATGAAAGATAGTATTAATACCTGGATAACAAACCCAATGTGTGAGATCGACCTAATCTAATCAAAGACTAGACTAACTCCTTAAAAAGGAGGTGATCCAGCCACACCTTCCGGTACGGCTACCTTGTTACGACTTCACCCCAATCGCCAGCTCCACCTTAGACAACTGCTTCCCGAAGGTTAGCACATTGGCTTTGGGTGTTTCCGACTCTCATGGTGTGACGGGCGGTGTGTACAAGGCCCGGGAACGTATTCAACGCAGCGTAGCTGATCTGCGTTTACTAGCAATTCCAACTTCATGTAGTCGAGTTGCAGACTACAATCCGAACTGAGACCGGTTTTATGAGATTCGCTTGACCTTGCGGTTTTGCAGCCCTTTGTACCGGCCATTGTAGCATGTGTGTAGCCCAGGACGTAAGGGGCATGATGACTTGACGTCGTCCTCACCTTCCTCCCGCTTTCCACGGGCAGTCTCTTATGAGTCCCCACCATAACGTGCTGGTAACATAAGATAAGGGTTTCGCTCGTTGCGGGACTTAACCCAACATCTCACGACACGAGCTGACGACAGCCATGCACCACCTGTCACGCAGTTCCCGAGGGCACTCCCCTATCTCTAGGGGATTCTGCGGATGTCAAGTCCTGGTAAGGTTCTTCGCGTATCGTCGAATTAAACCACATGCTCCACTGCTTGTGCGGGCCCCCGTCAATTCCTTTGAGTTTTAACCTTGCGGTCGTACTCCCCAGGCGGTTCACTTAACGAATTATCTTTGGCACTGAAGGGGTCGATGCCCCCAACACCTAGTGAACAAAGTTTACGGCATGGACTACCGGGGTATCTAATCCCGTTCGCTACCCATGCTTTCGTACGTCAGCGTCAGGACGAGCCCAGCGGCCTGTCTTCACCTTTGGCGTTCCGATAGATATCTACGCATTTCACCGCTCCACCTATTGTTCCAGCTGCCCCTACCGACCTCAAGTTTTGCAGTATACCCAGCAGTTCCAAGGTTGAGCCTTGGGATTTCACAAGATACTTACAAAACAGCCTACACACCCTTTAAGCCCAGTGATTCCGATTAACGCTCGGGCCCTTCGTATTACCGCGGCTGCTGGCACGAAGTTAGCCAGGACTTTTTCTTTAGGTAAGTCATCATCTTCCCTAATAAAAGAGGTTTACAACCAAATAA
>PBEQ01000031.1 GCA_002719695.1 bacterium
TGATATATTTTTTATATTATTCTAACATTAAAAAGCATTTTACCACATTTTTTTAAATCTCATAATAAGAATACGGTCATAGTAATCTTATTTTTGTGTTGATTAGTTACTATTTAATTGACTTAAATACACAAGTAAGGCCTTTTGAGCATGATATCGATTTTCTGCTTGATCAAATACCTTTGATTGAGGACCCGTTAAAATGGTATCGGTAATTTCATCACCACGATGTGCGGGTAAACAATGTAAGACAATTGCGGTTTCAGGAGCTATCTTTATTAACGATTCGTTAAGTTGATAAGGCTCTAATTCTTTTAATAACGTATTATTGCGTTTTGCGCCCATCGATATCCAGGTATCTGTATAAATAACATCGGCATTTTCTATGGCTTGCTTTGGATCTAAAACATAATTAACACCCATCATATCATCATTATGTTTTTTGGGTGAACTGATAGTGCAATGCATTCCGGTTGCAAGACATATTTCTGCTAACGATCGAGAAACATTATTATCATCACCAAGGTAGGTAACACGAATCCCTTCTAAGCGTTTAAAATGTTCATAGATAGTTAATGCATCCGCTAAGGCTTGGCAAGGGTGAGATGTATTTGTCAAACCATTTATAATGGGTATTGATGCGCTCTGAGCGAATCGTTTGATATTTTCATGTTCAAATGTTCGAATCATGACCATATCGACATAGCGTGATAATACCTGAGCAACATCTTCGATAGACTCACGTTTACCTAACTGAATTTCATCCTGTTGTAAGGTAATAGCATGTCCTTTTAAATGATGGATAGCCATTTCAAACGATACCCGTGTTCTAAGAGAGGGTTTCTCAAAAATAAGACCTATGGATTTTCCTTCGAGCTCGTTCCCTCGATGGGCTGTCTGCTTTAGGTTAAATGCGGATTCAACAAGTGATTGAATAACCTCATTAGAATAATCTGCTATATCAATAAAATCTTTCATATTACTTCTCAATGATTATCTTGTATCATGGTTCCAATACCAGAATCTGTAAATAACTCTAGTAATAGGGCATGTTGAATCGTTCCATTAATAATATGAATATCCTTAACACCATTCTTAATGGCATTAAGAGCACAGGTTAATTTTGGTAGCATACCACCTTTTACATCAGGATGTTTTAAATATGTTTTAGCTTGCTGACTACTTAACTGTACTTGTAATTTCTTTTCGATAACGAGCCCTTTAACATCGGTTAAAAATACTAACTTTTGAGCTTTAAGAGAGGAAGCAATCGCTTCTGCTACATGATCAGCATTCATATTTAAACCTTCAAAATGATCGGACTGTCCAATTGATGAAATAACAGGAATAAAGCCATCAGATGATAAGGTATGAATTAACGTATTATCAACATTGGTTATATCTCCAACAAATCCTAATTTTTTATATTTAGGACTCTCATGTTTTTTTCCAAAAAATAACGGGCCATCTTTACCTGATAACCCAACAGCCTTACCACCTTCTCTGTTTATAAGAGAAACAATTTCAGAATTTATTTTTCCAACTAAGACCATTTCTGTAATTTCTAATGTTTCTGAATCTGTAACACGTAACCCATCAATAAATTCGGCTTCCTTTCCTAACTTATCCATCCATTTTGTAATTTCTTTTCCCCCACCATGAACAATAATGGGGTTTAAACCAACATATTTTAATAAGGCAATATCGCGAGCAAATTGATGCTTTAAATCATTATTAATCATGATAGATCCACCATATTTAACAACAACTGTTTTACCTGAAAATTTTCTAATATAAGGTAAGGCTTCTAATAAAATTGTGGCTCTTTCCATTTTTTTCTCAAGTGTCATCATTAGTTGTACTCCGTATTAATATCAATATAGCCTTTAGTTAAATCACAGCCCCAAGCACGTGAACTTGCCTTACCAAGCTGACAATCAATCGTAATGGTTACCTCATTTGATTTAAGTTGTTCACTTAATACCGCTCTTGATATTTGAGTAGGCTGACCCTCTTTAACGATATACTCACACCCTAGCATAACATTAACTTTTTCTGGATTTAACTTAATTGCATCATTTTTTCCAATTGCCATTATTAAACGTCCCCAGTTTGGATCTTCGCCATGAATAGCGGTTTTTACTAAAGGAGAATCAATTACTTGCTTGGCAATCTGTCTTGCATCGCTCATACGTGCGGCCTGTTTAACATAAACCTCTAGCAACTTTGTTGCACCTTCTCCATCCTTAGCAATTTGTTTTGCTAAATCAATACATGCCTCATCTAACACATTTTGAAACGCTTTTATTTGATCTGGATCATGCTGAGAAATAGCATAGGCACCTGATGCAATACAAACAACCATATCATTTGTTGATGTATCCGTATCAACACTTAACATATTATAGGAGGCATCAATAGCTTTTTTTAAGCATTCTTGTAATACAGCTGAACTTACGTTTACATTGGTTACCAAAAACCCTAATGTTGTGGCCATATTTGGAGCAATCATGCCACTTCCTTTGGTAATTCCTGCTACTTGAATGGTTTTTTTACCTATCTTTTTTTGCTTAAATGTTGTTTTAGGCACTAAATCAGTTGTTAATATTGCCTTTGCTAGATCAGCACCTTGTTTTGATTCTTTTAATTTACAAAGTTGTTTAATACCGGCTTCTATTGTTGGCATTGGTAAAGGCTTACCAATAATTCCAGTAGAAGCAACGCCTACTTCTGAGGGCTTTAGATCCAGCATGCTCGCAACCTGTGAGGCCATTAACTTGGTGTCCGTATACCCTTGCTTGCCAGTAACAGCATTAGCATTTCCTGAATTAATAATCATGGCTTTTAAAACATGTCGCTTACTACACTTTTGTGTATAACTAACTGAGGATGCCTTAAACGTATGTTTTGTAAATACAGCGGCAGAAGCAACTGCATTTGGCACATATAATAATCCTAAATCAAGATCTTTTTTCTTTATACCAGCAGCTATACCTGCGGCATAAACACCTTCAATATCGGTAAGTAACTGTGACATGATTATACGCGCTGAGCTACTAAGGGTAATCCCAGTGTTTCAGAGAAGCCAAACATAAGATTCATTGATTGAATTGCATTTCCAGCAGCACCTTTAATTAGATTATCAATTGTACTCATCACAATGGCACGAGTTTCATTAACCTGACAAATACTTATCTTAACCATATTTGAACCTACTACCGCTTGAGTAGACGGATATGATGCATTTGCTTCAATTGTAACAAAAGGAGCAGATTCATAGTGTGATTGATACAGTTCAAACAGCGAATCCATTACTTGGATTTGTGTAAGATCGATATAAGCTGCTATTAAAATACCTCGATTCATTGGCACTAAATGAGGCGTAAAAGTTAATGAACAAGGACAATTTTCTTCAAACTCAGCCATATGTCTATGAGAATTGACTTGATAAGCACTAAGATGTTCGTTGGCATTTGCATATAAAAAGCGATCCTGCATTGCTTTTCCAGCACCACTCACACCTGATTTAGCATCAATAGTAACATGATTTATCAACGATTTATCAGTCAGTGGCTTTAATGCTAAGATCGTTGCAATTGCATAGCAACCTGGATTAGCCACTAACGTCGCTTTTTTAATATCCGTGCCATAAAATTCATTTAGGCCGTATACCGAATCATCTAAGATATCCTTACACGTATGAGTATTATGATAATGCATATCATAGCGATTACCATCTGTTAATCGAAAGTCGGCTGATAAGTCTATAATCTTGTACGAATGAGCTATTAACTCTGGCATGATAGGAAATACGTGGGTATGAGGCAACGCAATAATTAAACAATCAATATCATAGGGTGTCTGAGGATTAAACATCTCAACATTATTAGGAATTGAATCTGTATTGATATACGTATTAATATCTGAAGATGGTTCTCTTAAAGAAAATAAATGTGTTATGACTACGTTTGGATGAGCTTGTAATAAACGAATACATTCAAACCCTGTAAATCCAGATGCTCCTAAAATAGCAACCTTTAACATGACAATTATTTTTCAGATTGTTTTACTTTTAAGCGATTTGCTTTGGCACCAATTCGTCCACGCAAATAATATAGTTTTGATCGTCTAACTTGTGCGTGTTGAATCACTTCAACCTTTGGTACTAATGGAGAGTGTAATAAAAATGTTTTTTCTACACCAACACCATCAATAATTTTTCTTACTGTAAATGATTCACGTGATAAGGATCCTTTTTTCTTGATAACGGTTCCTTGAAAACGTTGAACACGTTGTTTTTTACCTTCCATAATTACTTTATGGACAATTACCGTATCACCAATACTTACCTTTGTAGCATCTTCCTTACACTGACTTTGTTCAAATTTACGTATTTCTTTACTTGTCATTATGTTTCACCACCATTTCGTTTAAAATCTCAGTAATTAATTGCTTTTGATTACTGGTAATTTTGCTTTTTGCCAATAAATCTAATCGATTAACTAATGTATTTTTTAAAGCTGTTTTTTCTTTATATTTTTGTATCGCTTTGTGATTACCAGAACGTAATATCGCAGGTGCTTCTATATTATTAACCGTTACGGGTTGTGTAAAATGGCTTTCACCTAGCAACCCCGTAAAATGTGATTCATCAGCAATACAGGCTTCATTACCTAGTACACCGGGTTGTTGTCGTATGAGCGTTTCAGCAATAACGACAGCAGCTGAATCCCCATTGTTAATAATATAGTCACCAATAGAAATCTGTTCAATTGGTAATAATTCAAAGATCCGTTCGTCAATACCTTCATAATAACCAGAAATTATAATAATTTCTTTTTGGCATTGATATAGTTCCGTACTAAGTGTTTGATTTAAAACAACACCCTTAGGACAAGTATATATTATACGCATGTTTTCATAATCTTCAATACTTGTGACTGCATTATAAACAACATCGGCTCCTAATATCATGCCTTTTTTATTTGAAAAAGGATAATCATCTATTTTGTTGTGCTTTCCAAAACCAAAATCTCGCAAGTCATGAAACGTTATACGAAACAAGCCCTTTTCCAGGGCTTGTTTAAAAATACCTTTTGCAATAAACCCTTCTAATTCCTGTTTAAAACAGGTTAGAAAATGTAGTGATAACATGATACATCAGGTTACTGAGTAACTTTATCAAACTGTGATTGCTGTGTTGTAATCTTCATGATAATGCCATCTTTTACAAGGACTTCAACACCACCTAATTTTTCGTACAAATTATCACCGGTACTTACCGTTACAAACCCTTCAACAGGCCCTTGAGAATATTCAGAATTCATATCAAGATCTTTAATAAAAGCACGTTGACTGGGTTCTGCCTGAATATATTGTTCCGCTTCTTTTTTTTCAGCAAGCAATTTTTGAACCATGGGATCAGCTGGCGATAACGCATTAATTTGTGTTGTAATTTCGGCAATTTTATTTTGATAAAATTTAATATTTTCTTGTAACTCATATGTTAAGAACTCTTTAAATTTTGGGGTCACAACTGCCTTGGTTACAACCTGACGTTTAAGAATAATTTGAGCTTTTTTTTGCTTTTCAGCCATTATATCGTTCCTTTCCTACTGTTCTTTTTTTGTTAAAATTTCAACAGTTACTTTTTTATCTAATTTAGCAGCGGCAGCTTTTACAACGGTTCGAATCGCATTTGCAATTCGTCCCTCTTTACCAATAACCTTACCAACATCATCTGGAGACACATTAATTTCTAGAATCATAATACTTTCACCAGACGTTTCGTTTATGGATACCTCATCTGGATAATCTACTAACGATCTTACGATCATTTCTACTAAACTTTTCATCTTTACACCACTTCCTTTTGTTTTCTACAGTTGTTCTATATATACTATATCGCAAATTAAGCTTCGTCAGAAGCAGAAGTTTTTTTTCGGTCTTTTTTAGCTATTTTTTGATTGGAAGATTGATTTGACTTTGTTTTCATTAAGCCTAAACCTGTTAATAAGCGTTTAACTGTATCAGTAGGCTGTGCACCAACGGATATCCAATAATTAACACGATCTTCTTTAACAGTCACAATCATAGGGTCCTGGGTAGGATTATAGTGGCCAATATCATCAATTGTTTTTCCATCACGAGGATTTTTTTGATCCATAACTACAATTCTATAAATTGGTTTTTTCTTTTTTCCAAAACGTTTTAATCTTATTCGTACTGACATAGCTGCCTCCTAAACTAGGAAAACATTAGCAAAACTTATACACTTGGTCAATATATAGCTTTACTACTCTGTTTTTGGAAGTCCATAAAGAGCGACACCAGACTTTTGATCTAGACCAGTATCGGTGTCAGCTGTTGTGCAAAACTTAACTCTTCTTTGTTGATCGCTGGTTGAACCCTGATCTGTGTCCATTACTACAAACATATAACTTGCATTCTCGTTCCAACCACTCTGAAAATCAAATTTTCCATAATGAGATAGTTTGGTACCCGTTCCTCCGGAGCAGCTAGGAGACGTACTATTTCCGGTGGCAACAGCCATCCAGTAATTATAGGTATTTGGATCACTTGGATGCCCACTTACAACAAAACCGATAATAGCTAGGTTATGTTCTAGTCCATTATTGTTATGTGAGGGCACTATATGCTCAATCTCCTTGCCTACGAAATTGTTAGAAGAATACGATGTCTTGACAAACCCAATCTCGCCATACAGTCTATTGATATTAGCATTGCCTGCGATGTAGAGTCCGCCAGCATCATTTTTACACCAGCTGGAAGCAAACCCCACATTGCTGCTAGTAATACATAAACTACCTTTACCATCATTAGCTGTTGTGATTTTAATTCTATCACCAAAGTACACATCGGAATTACCCATGGGATCGGTGCCAATAGCATTAATACTAAAGCCCATTGGAACAACAGGTTTTAATGACCAATCAACGGCTTTGTAACTACTAATTGTCATCACTTCATTGTCTTCATCTTGATGGACCCATAACGACTCTCCATAGCGTGTTTGGCCCAATTGTAATGTTGTGTAGGCTCTATTAATAAAATAATCATTAGTAGTATTAGCTTTGGCTTCTTGAGCCATGCTGTCGCCGTCTATGCTTGACCTCAATTTTAATTGCTGGTTATAACAATTCTGCGCTGCTGCACAGTTTCCTGAGCCAATATTAGTTGTTGGCGGTTGAAACTGCGCAAAGCCGTCAATCCCCCCCCCACTTGCTGTTTTCTTTATTGGTTGGCCAGACGAATCATTTATATAGACACTTTTGGCGATAACTTTTAAAACCCGATCGGGTTCATTAGGTGACGTATTTAACGTAATATTCATAGTACCAGGAAATTCATATTGTAGATAATAGCTTGAGTACGTGATACTGCAATAATCGTTAAGAGGGCCCCCCGTTTTATTGGTTTCCCGATAACACACTTGTGGTGGTATGGGGGAAGCCATTCCTCTTTCTTCATTTACACCATCTTTTATCGAATGCCCTGTATAAAATAACAATTCATTTGTTCGCAAGGTATTAATGTTTGCTTCCGTTACGTTTATATATAAACTGATCATAATTATGCTAGCAATTATCATTATATTAACTTTCATTTTTTTCTCACTTTTATAACTTATCATATAAACCAATTACTAAAATGGATCCTGATTTGTCACATATATTAGTAAGAGACGAACCACTACTAGGTGCACATTTATCGCCACCGACACTAGGTTGATCAGCAGCCCAAGCCACATTACTTATATCACTAATACCATTATGCTTTATAGTAACACTTATATTTTCTACAGTTGCATAGTTGGTGTATGTTTTTATTTTATTCAAACGAGCAATGTTAGACCAAGAATATGCGGAATTAGACCAAGCATCTCCAGAAAAAATAGCAACATCGGTATCACACGTTGTTGTTGAACAAGCTTTTCCATTGATGGTGGTAGCTGTATGTGTTTGTGGTAATGTAATACTTAAATAAGTGCCTGACTGATTCTGAACTTTACTTGAAAAAGATGATATTATAATTAGTTTTGCTCCAATAGTACTCACACCCTCTACTTTTAACTTGTTTGTATTAAAAGTAATGTTCATAAGTGTCTCAGTATCTGCAGTATCTGTTGTACAAGCCACAGTTGCGTTAGTCCCCTCAGAGTAGGGGTTATTATTCGCGCCTTCATGCCCTCCACATTTTCCATAATACATTGAAGCGACATCTCCTCCATAGGATCCTGTAAAAGCGACATTACCATTTGGCATAGAAAGGGCATATCCGGGTTCTGAAACACTGTCTAGAATTAGCTTTCCTTCAGAGTCCTCTGATATTAATTTAATAGATTGGTTACTTCCTATACTAAGTCCTGATTTAAGTTTTAGGTCCCCTGTTGCAACAATTCCATATTCTGTTAACGTACTTGACGTATCTTTTATAACACTCGTCCCATCGGCACTTAATATCTGTCCATATGGGCCTAGAACAGAATTAGGATTATCTTGGTTAGGAATATAAAAACCTAAAGCATGGGAAGAATCTTTTTGAATAGAAAAAATCTCATTTATGCCTTTATTAAGGATCTTAAAAACATCTATATTTAGCGTTTCATCGGCAACAACATTTGGTGCTTGTAAAATAGCTGGGTCTTGACCATCTGTAAAAACCAGAAAATCTCCTTGAGTTGCAATTCCGGCTATATCACCTTCTAGCGTTTCTAGAATTACTCCATTCTTTTCTAACAAAGGTCTATCCGGTGCAACAAACTCTGTTTGTTCTAATATAAACGCATCGGCTTCTTCATCAGGTGGAATTTCTGGAATAGCAGCATCTAACTTAGCTGCTGGCAGTCCAAGTAATAAGATTTGATTTTGATCACCGGAAGGCGTAATACTACCACTGCCTTGCCCTGCAAACTTTAAACATACTTGATACTCAACTTCGGTTTGATTTTCTATAGGAACGGGGTTAGGAGGCTCTGTTTTTTCTCCTTTTAATAAATATCCAAGATTACTGGGTAAATTATTTTGAATATATTGAGATACCATAGAAAAGGAGTCTTGAGCAAAAGACCCTTCCATTCTTCGTTCGGATTGCTGCCGGATAGTATTTGAGTTATAGGTGTTGCTGCCGATCGTATAATTAAACGGAATCCAAGATCCACCAGATTTATACTGTAATTCCATCCACAACACCCCCGTTGGTGCTCTTCCTGGAGCAGTGCCTGACATACTACCTACAAACAAAAAATTATGCTCGACATATTTAACTATAAAGGATCGACATGCAATTGTAATTTCTTGCCCCGCTGAAACATTGGGTAGAGATGAGTCTACTTCCTGCTCTACAACACCCAACTCTGCATTTGTAACCAATGATCCGGCTACATTAAAATTACCCTCTATTGTAAGCTTTTCAATCACACGTGTTGTGTTAACTGCAATTCGAGATAACCCATCTACATGATAAGCAGGGATTAAGGATAACATAGGGACATCATTACCATTACCTGAAATTGTTTGCTTTCCTACATAAAGTGGTTTATTTGACAAATTAAGTCGTAACGGTGTCATTGAAAAGTCTTGTGTATTGCCATTTCTAACAGAACTATAAGAGATAATACGAGACTCAGAGTCATCGACTCCAAAGGTAATAAAACTTTTTTCTGATTCGCCTATAACTAAATGAAATTTATCCGCTCCTTCACTAGTAGTGAGTGATGAAATACCTTGGGTTGCCCAAAAAGCTTCTCTTATATCTAAAATCTTGCCCTGTGCAGAAGCATCATCTGTGATAGAATAGACATCAAAAGGTATTCCGTTGCTGGAAATATTATTATCAGAATTATCTTTATTCACAAGATAACGAGTCCCTGCTGATGTGTCCTGTTCAAAAATATCAGAATTGATCATATAAATAATACTTTTATGCTCTGCATCTGAGTTTGCTGGACCAATAAATTGTATTCCTTTTGCTCTATAGGTACCCCCTGGTTGATTATAAGGTAATGCTCTAATAACTTTTTGTGTAAAAAGACTTTGTCCTACCATACTTTGTGATGTTATTACTTCAAAGCCACCACCATCTGTAAAAATCAAACGATTTTTATCTAGCAGTGTATAGCCAGCAAAAAGAATATTGCTTAGTATTAAGTTTAAACTTAGTATAAAAAAAATTATTTTACGTATCATTTATTCTTTTATTGGTACCATTAAATTTCCTTACCTATAGTTTCTTTAATAAAAAACGATGGTTTTTTGTTAAAACTTGTACGGAATATTAGTATTAAGTTTATCACAAAAGAAATAAACATTTCAAAATTTCTTATGTTTCTAGTAACCATAAAAAATCATCTGCCGATAAAACGTCGGATCGATTTACGATAACACTTTCATCTAACAACATATTAAACAAAGCTGATTTTTTTTCTTTAATTTCTTGAATTTTTTCTTCAATTGAATTATGCATAATTAATTTATAAGAAAATACACGTTGTTCTTGACCGATACGATGAACTCTATCGGTAGCTTGATTTTCAACCGCAGGATTCCACCATGGATCTAAATGAAACACATAACTTGCCTTTGTTAAATTTAAGCCTACCCCACCAGCTTTTAAACTCATTAAAAATACTTGCGGGGTATCTGACGCTTGAAAAGCATCAATATATTGCTTACGTTTAATTGCAGATACCGAACCATCTAACCTAAAATAAGGTAAATTAGCTTCTTTGCAAAGCCCTTCAATAATATCTAAACTTTTAATAAATTGAGAAAAAACCAAGACAGAATGACCTTCGTCACGTAATACATTCAGCTTTTCAATTAAAAATGTAAATTTTGGCGTTACTTCATCAAAGGTATCATCAATTAAATACGGCGATACACATGCTTGCCTTAGTCGCATTAACGCTGTAAAAATGGCAATACTTTTTCCTTTTTCTTTTTTTAAACCAGTGACTTGTTTACGAATTGCAACAACCAATGATTGATATAACTTTTCTTGATTTGGTGACATGGTTAAAAAGATATCTTCTTCTGTTTTAGGTTTTAACTCATGACTAATTTGATTTTTTAAGCGTCTTAAAACAAAGGGCTTGGATCGCTTAACAATTAATCCAACATGTTGTTCTGTAATACTAGAAACCAATTGCTTTGAATAAGGAAAAAATCCAGGTAAAATCGTGTTTAATATTGTAATATACTCACCCACATTATTTTCGATGGGTGTACCTGTTAGGCATAAACAAAATTTACGTTTAATTTGTTGTGCTGCTTTTGTTCTTGCCGACATATGGTTTTTTATAAACTGTGCTTCATCAAAAATAGCAACATTAAATTCATAATCAGCTAATTTCTTATAATCTCGTCTTAACAACTCATAAGAGGTAATAACGACATCTGCTTCTTGATTAATTTCTCGGCCAGGCCCAGCATAAATTGTAACAGCCATATCATGACAAAACCGCTCTATTTCATGACTCCAGTTATAGATTAAACTTGGAGGAACAACAATTAAATGAGGAATTTTTTTAGCTTGAGATGATTGCTTGCTTGCTTTTTCTTTGATAGCCGCTAATAACATTAATGATTGAAACGTTTTTCCTAGCCCCATATCATCGGCTAAAATTGCCCCCAGTTCATGCTCATATAAAAACATCATCCAATTTAAACCATCTTTTTGATATTCTCTTGGCTTGGCATTATTTAAACTAGGAACAGGAACCGGTTTTAGTGACTTAAATGACATAAATGATGCAACTTGTTTTTCTTGCTCAGTCGATAATGTAATTGCAATTCCGGCTGCTTTTAATTGAATCCAATCTAGTAAATGAGAAATTTTTTGGACAGGGAACTCTTCTGTTTTTGGAAATGCTTTTCGTTGAAATTCTATTACTTCAAGAATGGTCTCACATTGAGCAATTAAAGCATCATCTAAAATTGAAACTTTTTTATCATCAACATAAGCCCATAAATTTGATTTTAAATCAATTAAGGTTTCATAGGATATGGCTTCATTATTAAATTGAATCAGAGGACTATCATCTAACGTGTGCATATTTCTAAGATCTAGTGATAGGTTTTGTTTTATAATTTCAATATGTTTTTTTTCATAGGTTATGTCAATCTTAAAATGCTTACACAGTGTTTGTAGTTGCTTTAATGACATATTAAATTCTTCTTTATCTAATTTTAAGCTCATCAAATCATTATCAATAGCTACATAATTAACAAATAAACAGCCCAGTGCAATCCAAAAACAACACTCTTGGAAATACGCTACTTCACAAATAGTCCATGCTGGATCATCACTAAATAGCTTGTACCGTGTTTCAGGGATATCTGCTAACAACTGACTTAACATAGAAATGTCATCTTTAGCTATAATTTTTGGTAAAAAATGAGACATTAAGCGCTCTTTACCTTTATTATTGGCCTTTGCATAGTACATGATCCAGGTAGCTAAGACTCGCCTTTGTTTAAAGGTCCACTTAACCTGCGATTGCTTCGTTTCAGCAAAGGTCTTAAACATATGCAACCCAACATCAAACTGACTATTTTTAACCTTATAATAAAAATGACAAAGTACAATATGACTGTGATCATCATAATTAATGTTCATTGCTATGGTTGATAGTTCAAACTGTGGTTTTTTCACTAAATCGTTATCTAAAAACGTAATGCAATCAACATCTGCTGGGGAATCAAAATAACAGACTAGCTGATTAAATTCACTTACAGAAAGGGTTGTATCAATAACGCTAGAAACTTCTTTAAACCCAGAATGTTCTGCTAAACACTTTATACTAGCGGCCCGATTTGAATTTACCATTCTTCCAAGATGTTTTGTTGTTTTGATAAAACAAAATTGATTGGATAAAAATATCACATTATCACTAGACCCTTCTGAATGAATCACAACATCCCCGTCTTTAATGGCTATCGTAACTTTTTTTTCGTAGAGTAACTGCGGATCCCAGATACATTCAACGAGACTATTCTTAACTTTTAGTTGTAACTGAATAGCAGTTTGATACTTATCTAAAATATCGGCTAAGTGTTCTGATATATCTTTATGAACTAAAACATATCGTAATAATTGCCTAATATCATTGGGGATACCCGAAGTATAAGGACTAAGGGGTTTTCCTTTTGCTGTAGCCTTTAATGTAAGTCCCTTAAATGGATGAGGTTGCAATGTAAAAACAATTTCATTATTTGAAGCCATTTATATATTTTAGCATACTTTACTTATTTTATCAGGTTATTAATACAAGCGATCGTTTCATTAAAACAAGCTCTTCCCTTTTGTCATTACCAACTATTTGCTACTCTATACACTCTATGAGTGACTCACTATTTATTAATGCTTGTTATAACAAAAATACAGCTAGACCTCCTATTTGGTTTATGAGACAGGCTGGCCGTTACTTACCTGAATATCAAGCGTTACGATCTAACTATTCTTTTCTTGAAATGGTTCATACCCCGTCTCTTGCTTGTGAGGTAACCTTACAACCCATTACTCGCTTTGGGTTTGATGCGGCTATTTTATACTCTGATATTTTAGTTATTTCAGAAGCATTTCAGCTTCATTTTGATTTTATTGAGGGAAAAGGTCCCCAATTACGAGAGAGTCAGCTTAGTGTAGCTGAGATTGCTACGTCTCTTGCTAAACAACCTGATGTAGAAACCTTATCTTATGTTTATGATGCGATTAAGTTACTGAAGCCTGAGTTAAAAGAAACGCCATTAATTGGATTTTCTGGTTCGCCATTTACAGTTGCTTGTTATTTAATAGAAAAACAAAGTTCCAAAACGTTTTCAAACATTCATTCCTTAATTAATTCTGATCCTGATTTATTACATACTATTCTTGACAGATTAACAGCTGTAACAATTACGCATCTTAGTAATCAAATAAAAGCAGGGGTAAATGCCGTACAACTTTTTGATACATGGGGTTCTATTCTTTCGGGCACTTTGTATCATGACTTTTCTCTTGCTTACATGCAAAAAATTGTTAGTGCTATTTCTGCTTACAATATTCCAATTATTATTTATTCAAAAGATACTAAACATAAAATCAAGTCCTTAGCTAGCCTCAACTGTAATGTTATTAGTGTTGATTGGGATACTCCGATATCTTCCTTAATAACTCACTATCCAACACTTGCTTGGCAGGGAAATTTAAATCCACACACATTACTTAAATCGTTACCTGATTCTCTTAAAGAAACAAAACTAATTTGTGACTCTATGAAAGAATCACAAGGTTTTATCTTTAATTTAGGCCATGGAATTTTACCAAAAACACCCCTAGACCATGTTAAAGCTGTTGTTGATTATGTTAAAGGCTAACACTAATCATTCAAACCATTTGTAAGATATAAACTATTTTAATTTACATAAATTTTTATAATATTTTAATACTTATCTGATATTTTTATTTATATTATTTCTCTAAACTATTATGCAGTAATATCACATCATCTAATCGTTTATATTGGGTGATTAAGTATTAACTTTCTAGACAACAAATCACAAAGGATTAATATATGCCAGCTATAACAAAAGGACAACCGCCACATGCACCTTTTTTACCAAATGCACCTCGTTTAGCACGTAGGCTTTCTAGGACAGCAAGTGAAGGTGATTTAAATGATTTAAACAAAACGGCTAGGCGATTATCTGCTCCTCGTCTAGCAGCAGTCACAAGGCCCCTACCAACAGTCGAGCCAGCGCCACCCTCTCTCTCTAATCCGCCCCACCCACCTTTGTTTACGACGGTGCCCAATTATTTAAGAGATTCCAGTTAAGAGATCCGCTAGCGAATCAACAAAAAAAAAACGCCAGCGAAGCAAATCGTTACGAAGCAAAGCGTTGCACAAAAAATAGAACGCCAACGAAGCAAAGCGTTACGAACCAAGACGGTGCACAAAAAATAGAACGCCAACGAAGCAAAGCGTTACGAAGCAAAGCGGTGCACAAAAAAAAGAACGCCAGCGAAGCAAAGCGTTACGAACCAAAGCGTTGTACAAAAATAAAACGCCAACGAAGCAAAGCGTTACGAACCAAAGCGGTGCACAAAAAAAAGAACGCCA
>PBEQ01000032.1 GCA_002719695.1 bacterium
ACACTGCTATTCAGTGTTTTTATTAGGTGCTTTAGAGGAAATTAAACTTTAGAATTCAGTCACAAAATTACTAAAGAATGGTACTAATTTCCCCTAGAATAGGGAAATAGTCATATTGAAAAAGGCAGGCGGTTTCCAAGCATAACGAATAGCTCCTTTGGTAAAAGGGGTATTTCGTAATATCTCAGCGTCGTTAAATTCCTGTTTTGTTAACATAATTGTTCGTTTTTTATTTTATCTTTTTATGTAAAGACTTTATAGAGTTATCGTGTTTTTGAGACAAAAAATTTCATTTTTTTTTAAAAATATTATTTAGTGCTATTTAATCATGATTGATGCTAAGAATTTGAGCAGAAAATACTAATTAGATAGTCTTAACAAGAACGTTTGTTTCATAAAAGAAAAGACTCCTGTAAACTATAACTAGTAGAAATAAAGGAGTCAGTAATGGGTTATCCTGTAATTAAGCAAACAGATTTTTGGCAAGCAAAATCAGCCAATGTTATTTTTTATTCAAGTATCAACCAGTTAAAGACGTTTATGAAGGGACACCCTCTAGCTAGTTTAGTTGATTACTTAGCAAAAAAAAAGCAATTAGCTCAGAAAAGTGAGCCTATTCAAAAACTCTTTGTTCCAAATAAAAAAACAATATCTGTATTATATTGTATTTATTGCACTAGTGATCTAAATAGTTATCGAAATACGGTTGCTAACCTTGCACGTTTAGCACGAAACGATCAGCAATATAGTCTTGCTATAAAAGTTTTATCAGCACAAAAAGATCAGGATCTTAACCGCTATCTACAAGAAATCTGTGAAGGTTTTTATTTAGGAGATTATCAGTATCAGGGCTATCAATCTGTCGTAAATTCTTCTTTAAATAAATCATTTTCCTTAACGTTTTATCATGAAAAAAATACAAAGATCTTAGAATCTATAAAAAAAGGTTGTATTGTATCTCAAGCTCAAAATATAGCCAGAGATTTAGCTAATACGCCTGCTAATTATTTAACGCCCAAAGATTTTGTAGCAATTGCAAAAAAGCAATGTCGTAACTCAGCTATTGCAATAAAAGTTTACGATAAAAAAGCTGCAGAAAAGAAAAAAATGGGATCATTTTTAGCCGTAGCAAAGGGATCTGTTCAAGAGCCCTATATGTTGGAATTAACATTAAATGCTTCAAAAAAACCACCTATTATCTTAGTTGGAAAAGGTGTAACCTTTGATACAGGAGGTATTTCTTTAAAACCAAGTGGATCGATGAGTTGTATGAAAGGTGATATGGGTGGGGCGGCAGCTGTTTATGCAGCAATGGTTGCTTTGGCTCAATTAAAAACAAAGCAACATGTGAAGGCTATTATTCCTTTGGTTGAAAATATGCCTTCAGCTATGGCCTATAAACCGGGAGATGTTATTACAGCAATGAATAACAAAACAATAGAAGTGATTAATACCGATGCAGAAGGTCGGTTAATTTTAGCCGATGCTTTATGCTTAGCTACAACATATAAACCAAAGCTGATTATTGATATTGCAACATTAACGGGCGCCTGTTCAGTTGCATTAGGTGATGTCGCTACGGCTATATTGGGCAATTCTAAGCAAGCTATTAAACACATGTTAGACCAGCAAGATAATGTTGGTGAACGCTTATGGCAATTACCTATTTATGAAGATTATTTTGAATATTTAAAATCAGATGTGGCTGATATGAAAAATTGTGCAGAAAATCGTTTAGCAGGAACAGCAACGGCCGCAATGTTTTTAAAGCAGTTTGTTGCTGATTATGATTGGGTTCATTTAGATATTGCCTCTACAATGCAAAATAAGGCAACAAAAGGGATTCATGTAAAAGGTATGAATGGATCTGGTACCCGAACCTTAATAGAAACCGTTTTAACAAGCGTTTAATTTAATACCGTTGTTTTTTTAACAACAACAACCGTATTATTATTGCGAGTTTCGTGGGTTAATAACTGAGCTATCGGAATTCCATACGCCTGATTTGGATTGTGAGTAGGATCAATACCTGCCATGTATCCCGTATAGCCATTTAAAGCAAGTGATCCTGCGATATGACCCAGTTGCGTACAAAAATTAGCATCAAATGAATTGGGATGAGTACAACGACCTTCATAACCATAAAAATGAGGAATACCATGAAATGAAAAATTAGGATCCTGTTCTGCTAAATAGTGTTTAACAAGATCAATCAATAACCGTTCTGTTTCTAAGCGCGATAATTGAATATTGCCATGAGCGTCTCGCTCTAGTAATAGCTGATTTTGAATATACGCTGGAAACTGTTGTAAAATCGTTTTATTTGTAGCTGATAAAGAAGAAAAAGCCATAGCAGAATCTCCAATAGCTGGATCAAGATGAAGCCCATTAATAAGTTGCTTAATATCGGGGAGCCATTCTAGTAACCCTTCTGGAATACAAATAACACCATAAGGTTTTTTATTATGCGTTGATTTTAAAATAAAATCGCCTATATGTTTTACCAAGTCAGATAAGGTCATGGAGTCTTTTGCAAGATATTCACCTAAAAAAAAGAGATCTGCCTTTGTTTTGGTTCCAACATAGTGTGTGATATGGCCAGAGGTTCGTCCCATTAGCTTAACAAAATGCCAGTACTTTTGAATAGACTGAGTATCTCGAATTAAGTTATTAATTAACTCAATATAAACATCGCAAGCTGAGTAAAACCCAAATGAGATAGGTAAGTAAGGAGGGTAACGTAAATCTCCATCGATGGTTTTTGGAACCCCAATAACCGAACACGATAATTCTGCTAAAGCATCCGCTAAAAAAATAGCATTGGTCTGAGAATCATCACCCCCAATAATAATAATAGCGTCCAGTTGATGCTGTTTTACAACCTGTTTGATAGCATCATAATGAGCCTGTTTAGTAAGTTTAGTTCGATCTGTTTTTAATAAATCAAAGCCACCTATATTATAATAAGACTCACAATCTGTTAAGGTAAGCGGTTTTAACTGACCTTTAATAAGCCCTCCAAATCCACCCATAACGCCAAAGAGGTTATGATGGTTCTCACAAAGTTTTGCAATAGCTACAATAACATTATGGCCTCCTGGAGCAGGCCCGCCCGAAAAGCAAACAGCCAGTCGTTTAGACGTTGTTGTTTGAAAAGGCTGTGGTGTTGATTCTAGCAAAGCAAAAGAGTTTTGTTTTAGTGATCCAAAGAGGGATTGAATCTTAGGATTAAGTTTAGAAGGAAAGGGTTGTTCTATAAAAGAAAGACAATGAGCTTGGTTCATCACAATTTCTAACGTATCGTAACTAGTCTAATCAATTGTTTATTTGATTACGATTAAGATTAACAATAAGATCATTTAGTATTGCAGCCGTTTCATTAATATCAATATCTTTTTGGATGCTATCAACCCAATCTTTATAACTTTCACGTTGGGCTTTTGTTAATGTATCTTGATGAGGAATTGTAATCGCTAAATTATCAATGGGTGTAATGCTATCTTGGTAGGTTTCTAAGGTTGTATTTGCTTCGGTTCTTTTTGCAATAGCCGTTTCTGCATCAAGATAAACATGCGTATTTTCAGAACGTTTTTTAATAAATGATAAATGAGAGTTGAGTGATTGATAGCGATCAGAAACATCTATTCTCTTTTGAGATAATTGTGATAATAATAAAACATCAATAGGTTTTTGATACCATTGTGAATACGTAAGGGGTTTAATCGTATCCCACTGTAACGCATGATCTAAATAACGTTCCCCAACTTCTAAATGATCGGTTTTATTAGGTAATCTAATGTCTGGAATAACCCCTTTATGCTGAGTAGAACCACCATTAATTCGATAAAACTTTTGAATCGTTAATTTTACAGAACCTAAATCTTTAAAGAAAGCAGATCGAGTAGGGCTTAGTTTATCAAGTTCAACAAAGGTTTGAACCGTTCCTTTACCAAATGTATCGGAACCTACGATAATAGCACGTCCATAATCTTGTAATGCAGCGGCTAAAATTTCTGAAGCGGATGCTGAGTAAGAGTTCTGTAAGATAACAAGCGGTCCATCATAGATAGTATCTTTATCTGTATCATTTAAGATTTTATCATAAATAGGTGTTCTGCCCTTAATTTGAACAATAGGGCCTTCATCAATAAATAAACCGGCCGTGTAAACAGCGTCTACTAGAGCGCCTCCTTCATTATCTCTAAGATCAAAAATAACACCCTCAACGCCATGGTTATTAAGATCTAACAATGCTTTTTGAATATCACTGGTAGTATTTCGAGCTAAAGGATTACTAAAATCTCGATAAAATTTAGGTAGAGAGATATAGCCAAACGTTTTATTAGAGCGAGAATCCTTTATAATGGCATGTTTAGCATATGTTTCTTCAATAATAACTATATCCCTAACAATAGGAATTTCGGATATTTCACCCGTAGGATGTTTTACGGTTAAACGAACTGTAGTGCCTTTTTTACCACGAATTAACTTAACAGCCTTTTTAATACGAACACCCGCAATATCAACGGGGTCCTCATCCAATCCTTGAGCCACTTTTAAAATAACATCTTCAGCCTTGAGTTCACCTTGTTTCCATGATGCACTACCAGGAACAATTCTAACAACTTTGATAAACCCATCTTCTTCTCTTAAAACAGCACCAATACCTTCTAACTTGCCAGAGATACTAATATCAAAATCTTCTTTTCTAGCAGGTGGGAAATAACTTGTATGGGTATCAAAAACATTAATCATGCTATCAAAATATAAATCTCTAAAATCGTCTAAATCTTCTTCTTTTAATCGAGATAAACTTTCTGTGATTTCAACCTGAGTTTTTTGCCTAGCTTCTATTTCATGCTCAATATTAAAGCTTGGATCAAGCGTTTCATTTTTAGTAATATCAGCCTCTTTAAGATTGATGTAACGTGTTAATGTTTGGTACTCCATTAAGTATTGCCAGTATTGTTTTAATTCGTCGTTATTTGTAACAAAGTTTCGTTTATCAGGATCTACCTCTAGAGTAATCTCATTGTTAAATGAGAATTTGTTGTCAAATAAGGTTGGAACATAGTCATTAATCATGGCTAATCGTTTCATGTAAATTGAATAAGCTTGTTCTAGAAAGATAAAATTTCCAGATTCAATATGATCATCAATGGCATATTTATATATTGATAGTTCTGCAATATCTTCTTGTGTAAAAAAACGTTTATTTGGATCCATTTTTTTTATGAATTGGTTGAAGACATTTTCAGAATAACTATCTTGAATAGGAACGGGGCTAAAATGATTATTTAGAACACTGTAAACAACAAGTTCTTGCATGGCTTTTTGTTTTGAATAGCCAAATAAGAGCAGGGATACAACAATAATAGCAATACTAAACGTATTTTTTTTGGATAAAATAAATGATTTAAAATGGTATAGCATCGGTTTATTATACACTAATCTAACTTAAGCTAAACACATTTTTTTGAGTATAAATGTCTTAAAAAGTTATAAATTATTAACAATGATTTTGTGTCAGATTTTGCATACGCTACAATCTCGTTTTTAACAGCCTCATTAGGATAGTTTTTTTGATAATAAAGGTGTTTATAGGCATGTGCTGCATGAAAACCAGATTGAATAGAAAGTTCGTCATAGAGAGTTTTATCTTGGATTGCATTAATAATATGTTTTAGCGAGTATTTTCCTTTCATACCAGGAATCATAACGTGATGATTTATAAATAATGTTGAGATATCAATAAAGTTATTCATTCGTAATAAGAGTGGTTTTGCAAGATCAGGAAATGCATTTGCTAGTGATTTAAAGATTATTTTTTCAAGTGATGGGTCAAAAATAACAATCGATTGGGATGCATCAAGCCGTTGAATGAGGGATTCGGCAAACAAACGCCGAAAATCGCTATCAGGATAAAAAAATGTATAACGATGAGCCTCCTGTTCGGATGCTAGAGTGTAGCGATGTACAGAGAATAAAAAAGGAAAGGTTTCAAAGGGGTGTGTCGTAAAAAAAAGAGGGTAAGGAAATTGACATGCTTCAATATCAAAAAATTGAATTGTATCAGATAATTTAGCAAAAAATAGTCTCAAAGCATCATAGTCTACAAAGGGGATATTTGAAAGCTCTACCTCACATTGTCTTTTTTGTTGCCGTGTTAAATCAGGGATTCGGTCTAAGATATCATGAAATGAACGAATACCTTGAGAAAAATAGGCCTGTTTTTTTTTGTAAGATACATGATTAAGTTGAAAAATTGCCGTTGTGTCATGATGGTGAGCGGTTGGTTTTAAAGGGGGTGGAGCTTGTGAACTTAGGTAAGGTTTTAGCTTAGCTACAATACGCTTGGTTTTATTAGATACAACTATAGGTTTAAAAAAATAAGCATTTGTGGTTTTAAGGTTAAATTTTGAGTTGATACATAGTAGTTTAGTTGTTCGTATTTCATAACCCAGTTTTAAACAAAGTAATTGAGCCAAGCTAAGTTGTGTTAGGGGCTCTTTCATGGGGTGATAAGAGATACACAGATTAGCCAGCTCAATGTGGTTAGAATGTACTATAACAAGATCAGGAGAACTTGAGTGGCCTTGGAAGTTAAAATGAATATGGGTGTAGATGGTGTTGGGTAGCAATTGGATCGGCTGATTATCACTTATTAAATAAGCATGATTATCTATTAAATAGTTGCAATGTTGTAAGTAATGAGGACGTAAAAACAGGCGTTCCTCTTTTGAGTTAGCCTGTGGTTTTCCTTGTAGAAATGAGTTAGTTTCCGTAATAGCTAGAACAGATTCATCGGTTAAGTAAAAAGCCATACCTTTAATTATATAGTATCTGGTATTTCGAGTTTAGTAAAAAAAAGGTTTAAAACCGTAAATGTTGTGGAAAAGTAAATAACTAGGAATTAAGTGAAATATAAAAAAGGGGCAAATCCATTGAAACTAATGGGTTATTTTTGTGTTTTGAAAAAAAATATTAATAAATTAAATATTTTTTTTCTAACATTATTATTTATTGTTTTTTCAAATATGTCAATAAACAAGCCATTGTTTGCTAGTGATATATATTTGGTAGAAGGCTTTGCCAATGCTTTTGCCTTAACAGCCAAGCAGGGTAGTTTAGAGAGTGTTATTAAAAATCCAGCAACAGGCAAAGCCTCCAGTCATAAACAGGTTTTAATAAATATAAATGAATCATATGGTCTTGGTGTTTATCATGGATTATTAGGTACAGGATATGAGTTAAAATCAGATCTTTTACTTGTAGCGTTACTACCCTTTACGAGTATAGCGGCAATAGATGAAACGATTATAAATAATGGAAGCCCTCAAAAAATTGGACAGTATTCTACTTGGAAGCTATCACCACAACTAACACTATCTAAAAAGGTTTCAGATGCTATGGTTATCGGGGGATCTATGATTGGCTTGTATGAAACCATTCATTCAGAATATGCAAAGGGGCTATCATTTGATACAGGTCTAGTATTTAACCTAAAAAAAATTAACCTGGGTGTATCAATACAAAATATTGGATTTCAGAATTATTGGAGCACACAAAAAAAAGAAAAAAAGAACGTAAAAGTAAATACAGGTATTGCATTAAAACCAATGAAACAATTAGAGATTTTATCAGATGTTAGTATAATAAAAGCAACGGTGATTACGAATAGTGCTATTAATTATCTTGTGTCTTCCTACCTTAATGTTCAGGTTGGCTTAAGAGACGTAGGAAAATCTAACCAGCTTCGAGCTGGAGCTAGTCTTAATTTGGATTCTTTTGAGGTCCATTATTCTTATGGATCTCACGTTGAATTAGGAGATTCTCATAAACTAGGTATGACAGTTGGTCTTTAGACAATACATCCTAATGGGGATAATTATCCTTCTAGGGCTATGTCAGTATAGTTATGCTAAAACAGTAGAAATTATTGTTCATCAGTCTAATTTAAATATTAGCTATTTAGTAGAAGAAAAAGCTAATGATGCGCTAAAAATTGTTAATTATAGAGCTGTTAATTTTCAAAAACAGAACCCATCAGCAATATCAAAATTGGTTGTACAGCAATCAAAAGTAGGTGTTATTCAGGTTGAATCATCCTTAACTCCAACTGAAATTTGTGATCAATTAGAAGCGCTTCCGGGGATCGACGTAGCAGAACCAAATTACCCATTAGAGCTTTACCAAACAGTGTTTGATCCTTTGAGTAACAAGCAAACCTACCTTAGAGAAAACGATTTATTTCAAATATGGTCATTAACAGCTAAAAAAGATGTTATAGTCGCTGTAATCGATACGGGTATAGATTTACATCATCGGGATTTATCCCAGGCTATTTACACTAACCCCAATGAAATTATGAATGGTAAAGATGATGACGGAAATGGTTATGCTGATGATGTTCATGGCTATCAATGGTTAAATTGGTTAGGTAACAAGGTTTCAAATAAGCCAGTAGATGATCATGGTCATGGAACCTTGGTTTCTGGAATTATAGCGGGTTCAAATAATCAGCATGGAATTGTTGGTGTTCATCCACAAGCAACCATTTTACCTTTAAAGGTTTTTGATTCAAATGGTGTGGGAAATCAGTTGGAAGCTGCTATGGCTATTTATTATGCTATTAACCAAGGTGCTGCATTAATAAATTGTAGTTGGGGGTTTCATTATAAAACAAAGGTTTTAGAAGATGCGATTAATGAAGCGTTAGCAAAGGGTGTTATTGTTGTTGCTGCTGTTGGAAATCAAGGCGAAAAGCAGATTATGTATCCAGCTAATTTTGATCGTGTTGTTGGTGTGGGGTCCTTAAATGATGATACTAAAGATTTAGCATTGTTTTCAAATTTTGGTAAAAATTTAGATATCGCAATTTCTGGTATTAAAATTTTTTCAAGTTCACTTAATAATTCCTATGAATATATTACGGGTACATCTGCCAGCGCAGCAATTATTTCAGGTTTATTAGCAAGGCTTATGAGTTTTTATCCCTCACTACCTGCTGAATCTTATATTGATTTAGTATCCAGAACATCCTATGCAGTTTCTGATAAGCAAATAAAAACACCTAATATTTATAGGTTGCTAGATGGTTTTGATATGAAGCCGACTATTTCTGAAAGCACCTATAGCACTAGTTTAGTAACCCCAATAAACATGTTAGAAAATGTGATGATAGCACCAAATCCTGTAATTAATAATGAGGCAAATCTTTTTTTTACAATGTCTCAAGCTGGTTTAGCTGGTGATATTAATATTTATAATTTAGAAGGACTGTTAATTAAAAATCAATCATTTGTTACACAACAAAACCAAAATAAAATTACTATCATTGTAGATGATTTACAAAATGGAAATTATTTATATGTTGTAAGCGTACCAGCAGTGAATAACGTCATTAAAGGTAAATTTTCTATATTAAAGTAGGTATTAGTTTGTTAATGCGTGATTCTGCGCTAATATACCAGAAACATTAATAGGATAATCACCTGTAAAACAATGATCGGTAAACTGAGGGTTTTTAGCATCTCGTTTTTCAATACCCATAGCCTTATAAGTACCTTCTAAACTTAAGAAAAACACAGATGTTGCTCCAATAATATTCGTTATTTCCTCTATGTTATGATTGGCAGCAATTAATTCACTGTATTGTGGGGTATCAATGCCATAAAAATCAGGATGTTTAATAGGCGGTGATGAGATACCAAAGTGGACTTCTTTAGCGCCTGCCTCAAACATCATTTTAACAACTTTATTTGCCGTAGTACCTCGAACAATTGAATCATCAATCAAAATAACACGTTTATTTTTAATACTAGACTGATTAACACTATGTTTTAATTTTACACCAAATTGACGAATGGATTGTGATGGTTCAATAAATGTTCTTCCTACATAATGGTTACGAATAATACCAAGTTCAAATGGAATTCCAGAGGCTTGAGAGTAACCAATGGCCGCAGGTGCTCCAGAATCAGGTACAGGAACCACAACATCAGCAACAACGTGATGTTCTCGAGCTAATTGATCTCCTAAGTTTTTTCGATAGGTATAAACACTTTGACCATCAATAATGCTATCAGGTCTAGCAAAATAAATACGTTCAAAAATACACGGTCTTTCATAATGATTTGGAGCTAATTTAATACTTTCAATTCCTGAATCTGTGATAATAACCATTTCTCCATTTTCTACATCACGAACATAGTTAGCACCAATCATATCAAGTGCACAGGTTTCAGATGCAAGGACATAGGCATTATTTTTTTTGCCTAAAACGAGGGGTCTAATTCCAAAGGGATCTTTAATGCCAATTAATTTTTTATTGGTCATTATAATGAGTGAATAGGCCCCTTCAATTTGAGAAAGAGCATCTTTAATTTTATCGATAGTTTTAGATTTTTTTGATCGAGCAACTAACTGTAAGATAATTTCAGTATCAGACGTTGTTTGAAAGATAGATCCCGTATTAACAAGTGCACGACGTAGCTCACGTGTATTCGTTAGATTTCCATTATGAGCACATGCAAAGCCTCCTGCAGAAAGATTAGCAAACAATGGCTGAACATTAGCTAGTTTTGAGTCGCCTGTTGTAGAATAGCGGACATGTCCAATAGCACGTCTACCGGGAAGTTTATCAAGGGTGCTAGCATTATTAAAATTATCGCTAACAAGTCCTTCTTTTTTAACAGCATGAAAGGTGTCGCCATCATAGCTTACAATTCCGGCACCTTCTTGTCCTCGATGTTGTAAAGCATGTAGGCCTAACGTTGTTAAAACAGACGCTTCGTCTATATCAAAAATTCCAAATACACCACATTCTTCTTTTAAGCCCATGCTGCGATATAGTGTACATGATTTCATAAATTGTGAACATAGATACCGCTTTTTTGAGCTATTTTATACAAAATTGTGTAATGGGTGTGTTTTGTTAAGATTTTTCTGGTAAAAAGAAGTAAAAATAAATAAAATTATATAAAAAATAATTTTAAATTTAAATAATAACATGAAAAATGTCTTGTTAGGATAGAAAATTAATACAATAAAAAATTTATTTTGGCATACTAGTTGTCCGTAGTGTGTTAAAAACACTTTGAGGTAAATTATGAGTCAAGTTTCTAATAATAGTGTACATGTAGGAGCTGTTTTAGCTAGCGAACATATAAGTAGAAAAAAGGTAAGAATATTCTCAGCCTGGTTTAATATCGATGCTAAGGATTCTATTCCAAAATATCCAATGAGGTGTTCTAGTTGTAAAGGACAATTTGGTATCAAACGTAATATGACTATCTTAACTAACTCAACAGAACGTTCCGATGTTGGATTAGTACAGGGTGATGGTGTCGTTACTTGCCGGCCACCATCTCTAGAACATGCAGCAGCAGCTGCTACTGCTGCTGCTGATGATGATGACCAATATCCATCTTTACCACCATCTCCTCCTCCTGTTGGACTATTATCGGTAGAAGATTATGATTCACCTCCACCTCCAGGAGGTTCTGGTAGTTATGATGAAGCTGCTGCTTCAGATGTTGAATTTGGCGGTTATATCAAATTAGAAGATGTAGAAGATGCTATTAATAGAGAGGCTAACGAAGTTGTAAGAGAAATATTGCTAGATGCTCTTGAAATTGCAAAACAAGAGTTAATGACAAAGCAGACAATTGCACTAGGTTTTAATTTTTTAAGGTTAATAATTTTGTATCTTGGCGATGAATTAGAAAAAAATAGTAAAGAACCACTAGGTGCCGAATCGAATGACTTGGCAGATCAGGGTGCAGGCGTTGAAGAAGTCCTGGGAACAGAGTCATTAGCTGTAAGAACAACAGATCCTGATTCTAAAAACCTATTAGCTCCTGAAACTGGAACTGAAGCAAGTAACGTAGAAAATTTAACAGCTAATGATGTGATAACAATATGTCCTGATTATGATACAGATCCAGAAAAAATTGAATTTTTTTTAGGTCAAATTGAGAAAATAAATGATATTGATGGTAACAGACTTTATTATGTTACTTCTAGATGTGGGTTGGTAAGAGCAGATATTTTAGCTTCTAAACCTAAATCTCAAGATGTTTTAATTAGTTTAAAAAATCTTTTAGATTTCTACACAGGAAAGAATCTAGAACAAAAAATAGAATTTATAATGAAAAGAAATAATAATCTTTTATTTCCAATGTTACAAAAACAAAGAGATATCAATGTGTTTAATAGTGAGACTGCAACAGTAAAGCCAGAAGTGCCAGACCTTAAACCAACTATTTTTAATAGATTTAAGATGAAACCGCCACCTCCTATTGATAAGAAAGAAGATCCTCTAAGACAACTTCAGGAAGAGTCTAGTAAGTTGAACAGAGAGTGGCAGATGATGGTAGACCAGAGTTATACAGCGGCTTTAATGCTAACTAACATCAATAAAAGTATGGAGTACTGCGGACCTGAAAGAGAGCTTGGTTCATGGAAAAATGTAGAATGTTATGATTGTAGATAAAGACTAAGCAGTCGTAGTAGTTTTAATAACATCCTGAACATGATTAAAAAAAATAGTTTGGTTATCAATATCCTTAGGATTAATACTCGATCGTTTTGATAGCCGAGTAAACACATGAAGATCTGATTCAATATCAAAGCAATGAACAGAACGTGATGTTAATGCTGATAAACCATGATATAACATTTCTTTTGATTTTGGATGGATAATAGGATCTTCTTGTGATTGAAATAAAGACATATTAATATGACTAGCAAAAGAAATACCTTGCTTTAAATCGTGCGTGGTTTTTTTTACAAGCTGTAGGAGTTGAAGAAGCGCTTTTTTAGGTCTAACAGGAAGCCAGTAGGGAGCTTCTTCAGAAGAAAGTGTTAGCCATTGGTCATAAAGAGCATAATTAATAACAGGTAGCCAATATAACAATGGCTCTTTTGGTATTACCAGAGCATCAACTAAGAAGATATGCTTTAGTGGCAGAGCTGGCCGAAAACAATTATTTAATAAGCCTTGAATAATTAAGGTAGCTCCTGTTGAGCAGCCACATAGATAAATAGATTCAAAGCCTAAATTAACCAGGCGTTGATATTCACGACATAAAGGACTAAGCCAATCTTCCCAGCAAGATTCTGAAAAAGCTTTGACGCTATCATGTCCTCCAAGAGAAACGTTAGAAACAAGAGCCTCTGTATGTGTTGTGATATACTCAGAGAAATCATGCCATTCAATGGGAGACGCTCCAAAGCCATGAACTGTAATAAAAACAGGTCTTTTTTTTAATGAATCTGATGGATCTAAAGTATATAACGAGAGTAGCTTGGTATCAAACTCTTTAGATTTATAATTTGGTGCTTGGTTGTAACGTTGTGAGGTAGCAAAAGAACTAGAAAGGGTCGTTATTAAATAAATAATAAGAAACATAAGATTACTATACCGTTTGCTGTTTGAAAGTAAACATTTTTCTAAAGGCTGAGTTTATTATATAAAAAATAAAAAGAAATAAGAAAAAATAATTAAATATAAAAGAATAATAACCTTATCTAAGTTGAGAACTTAGATATGAACTTAGTAAGTTTATGAAATACACATTAACATTTAAATTTCTTCTTTGACACAAGATAGTTTCAGTTCATCAAGTTGTTTTTCTGAAACGGAGGAAGGCGCTTGTGTAAGAGGGCAAAAAGCAACTCTGTTTTTTGGAAACGCAATAACTTCTCTTATAGATTCTGTATCTAATACCATTGAAACTAAACGGTCCATACCCAGTGCTAAGCCACCATGCGGAGGCGTGCCATATTTTAAGGCATCAACAAAAAAGCCAAATTTTTCGTTAATATCAGCTTCGGTTAATCCTAGTGTTTCAAAAATTTTAGCTTGCATATCCGCATCATGAATTCTAATACTACCCCCACCAATTTCTTCACCATTAATTACTAAATCATAAGCTCTTGATTTAACAGCTAAAAAATCATCCGTGGTTTGAGCGTGCATAAAGGCATCATCAGGCTGTGTAAATGGATGATGCATTGAATTAAGTCGATTATCTTTAAGTTCAAACATTGGAAAATCAGTGACCCAACATGCAGAAATTTTTGATTGATCAATAAACCCCCATTTTTGACCCACGTATAAACGAAGACGTCCTAAAACATCATTAACCAAGTGTTTATCTGTATCAGCAATAAATAGCAACACATCGTTATCGTTAGCATCTAAGGCTGCTACTAAGTCGTTTTGTTCTTGTTCAGAAAAAAATTGAACAATGTTTGATTCTAATTTGCCATCAATTACTTTCATCCAAGTCATTCCCTTTCCCCCAAATTTAGGAACAACTTTCTTTGCCAATTCTTCTTGTAACATATTTTTGCTCATCTCATTGGCTTTATTAGGAACTTTAATTCCTTTAATAGCACCATTATTGTTAGCAATACTATTAAAAATTTTATAATTTACGTCTTTTAGTAAATGCGTCACATCAACCATGGTCATATCAAACCGTAAATCTGGATGATCATTACCATAACGGTCCATGGCATCTTCATACGTTATGTGAGGAAATGGTCCGGATACAGATTTTCCTGCAATTTTAAAAACGTTTGCTACAAGAGGTTCTAATAAGGCATAGATGTAAGATTCATCAATAAAGGATGCTTCAAGATCAAGTTGAGTAAATTCAGGTTGCCGATTAGGTCGTAAATCTTCATCACGAAAACATTTTACAATTTGATAATATTTATCAACACCACTAACCATTAATAATTGTTTAAACATTTGTGGAGACTGCGGTAAAGCATAAAAACAGTTATCATGGTGTCTTGATGGTACCAGATAGTCTCTTGCTCCTTCTGGCGTTGATTTTGTAAGAATAGGGGTTTCAACATCAATAAACCCTTTTTCATCCAAATACCGACGAATCTCTTGCATAATAGTGTGTCTTGTGATCATGTTTTTTTGCATACTTTGTCGCCTTAAATCAAGATAGCGATATGTAAGTCTTAAGTCTTCATCAACTTTAAAATCTTGGGCCTCATTTTCTAAAACACTTTTTTCACTAATAATAAAGGGCGGTGTTTTTGCTTGGTTATAAACAATTAAATCTGTAACATGTACTTCAAGCATTCCCGTTGGTACATGAGGGTTTTTTGCTTCTTCATCACGCTCAATAACGGTTCCTGTTAGTGCAACACAATATTCACTTCGAAGTAGTTCTGCTTGTTGATGAAGCGCTTTATTTTCATCTGGGTTAAAAACAATTTGTACAACACCAGAACGATCTCTTAAATGCATAAATAATAATTGACCATGATCTCGAATAGTATCAATCCATCCAGCTAATACTATAGTATCATTTACATTTTTTAATGATAAATCAGAGCAATATTTTCGATTTGTTAATTCAATAGACACAATAGTCACCTCAATGCATTATTGCCACAGAGTTTATCATACATAAGCAAGCTTTAACATGTCATTTTTAAAACTACTACATTAGAAAATACTTAAAAATATGCTTGTTTATTTAAAAAAAGTAGAATAACTCGTATTTATGTTTGAAACAGCATCTCTAGAGATCGAAATGATTTGAACTCTAAGGCGTACTGATTGGGATCATAAAAAAACATGGTAGCTTGTTCACCTGGCTTGCCTTTAAATCGTATATGAGGTGCTATTTCAAATGAAATAGCATGTTTAGTTAAGCGTTCAACAAATGGTTGCCACGCACTCCATGCTAAAACAACGCCAAAATGTGGAACCGGTACATGATGTTTATCAACTGGATTAAAATAATGTTGTTGCTTAAATCCTGTAACTTTATGAAAAACAAGTTGATGACCAAATAAATCAAAATCAACCCAAGTTGTATCGGATCGTCCTTTTTTACAGCCTAAAACAGTCTGATAAAAATAAATAGTGTTTTCTAATTCACCTACAGGATAAGCCGCATGAAAAGGATATAACATAAACTAATTTTAACTCCATAAACTAAAATTTTTATTATAATAAGAGAAAAAAAAAAGGACTAACTTACTGTTAGTCCTTTTTTGTCTTTGTAGTGAGTGTTAATTAAACTTCTTCTACGTTTGTTGCATCATAGTCTGATTTAGAACAAAATTTTGTTAAATTAGTTCCATCATCATCTTGAGATCGGAATGCATATCGAGTAGTTCCATTTCTCTCGTATTTTGTTTTTTTTACTTTTGCTTCGTCAATAGAAACCTTTTTCTTCTTTTTGACATTATAAAATTCTATGGCCATGTTGCATGCTCCTTTTTATTGATGAATTAATCTTATCTTATATTAAACCGACGGGAAAATCTATAGGTAATTTTAATAAGGATTTAATAATAAAAAAAATTATAAAAGCATTATTCAGCAATAGATAGGTTAAAAAAATAAATAAACGTTAAAATAATGATAATTGATTGGTTGCTGGGATGATATTTTCATAGCGATTTAAGAGCGTTTGTGCATGCTCAATTAATGGTTTTGGTAGACCTGCCATTTCTGCAACATGAATACCATAACTTTTATCAGCAGGTCCCGCTACTAATTCATAGGTAAATATTAACGATCCATTTTCTTCGTTAATAGCCATAGATGCATTGCTAACATAAGGGCATTCTTTTGTGATGGTAGTAAGTTCATGGTAATGAGTAGCAAATAATGTTCGAGCTTTTATATGATTATGAAGATAATGAATAACAGCTGCGGCAATACTCATGCCATCATAAGTAGATGTACCACGTCCAATTTCATCTAAAATAATTAAACTTTTATGGGTAGCATTATGTAAAATAGTAGCTGTTTCAACCATTTCTACCATAAAGGTTGATTGCCCATGAGCTAGATTATCAGAAGCTCCAATACGCGTAAAACACCGATCAACAATGCCAATGATGGCAGCTTCTGCAGGTACAAAAGAACCCATTTGTGCAAGAATCGTTGTAAGAGCAACTTGTTTCATTAGCGTCGATTTTCCAGCCATATTAGGACCGGTAATCAATAAAAAATTGGTTTGTTTATCAAACGTAATAGTATTAGCAATAACATCATGAGGATTTTGTTTTTCTAATACAGGATGACGAGACTGTTTTAAAGATAAGCTCATAGAATCATCGCATAGAGTAGGGCGATTATAATTTTGTTGTTGGGCAATAGTAGCTAAAGATTGTAAGCAATCTAAGGTAGCAATATGTTTAGCACATGCTTGAATACGTTCTGTTTGATTTTTTATACATGTAACTAAGTCATGGTAAATAGTTTGTTCCATTTGAATTTGTTTTTCTTCTCCATGTAATAAAATTGTTTCTTTTTCTTTCAGTTCAGGTGTTATATAACGTTCAGCATTGGTTAATGTTTGTTTTCGAATATAATCAGAAGGCACATGATCTGTTTGACCTTTTGATACTTGAAAATAGTAGCCAAACACTTTGTTGAAACCAACACGCAACGTTTTGATGCCAGTTCGTTCTTGTTCTTTTGCTTCTAAACCACCAATCCAGGTTTTAATATCTTTAAATGATTGTATTAAAGCATCTAATTCATCGTTATACCCTGGTTTAATAATGTTGCCATTTGAAATGGAGTTAGGCGCTGGATCAATCAGGGCTTTTTCTAACGTTTGAATCATAACTCTAAGCGGGTGAGATGGTTCTGTCAGTTGCTTAAAAAAATGATAGGAATCTTGTAATAATTTCGAACTAGAGTCATGAATAATATTACTTATCTCAATACATGCTTTAATAGATTGTATCAGTGCTACTATATCCCTTGGATTATGGATATGAGATACTATTCGTGCTAATAAGCGTTCACAATCATAAACAAGATGTAATTGCTCACGAATCTCTTCTCGTGTTAATAAATCCTCTTTTAAGTAAGCTATGGCATCATAGCGGTTGGTAATATCAGTAATAGAGGTTAGTGGATGTAATAACCACTGTTTTAGTTGCCTAGCTCCAAGAGATGTTTTGGTCTTATTAATAACCCAAAATAAGGATCCCTGCGTTTTATCATGAAATAATGGCGTTAATAATTCTAAATTTCGAATTGTTTGAGAATCAATAACCATAGCTGACTCCCAGCGATAAACAGAACAGGTTGTTAGCTGATCAAGGGTGTTTCTTTGAGTATGAGATAAATATTCAATCAGTGACCAAGCAGCGGGTATTGCCAGTATTTGATTAGCCAAATCAAAACTACTTAGTTCCTGGATATTAAAAAAGGTTAGAAATTTTTTAACCGCATGATCTTCTGATAAAGGGTCATAATGAGTCAATAAAAAAGGAAGATCAAAATCAGAATTAAAACCACGTGGAATTAAACATTCTTTAGGGCTAATTCGTAGTAATGCATCAAAGACCTCTTGTTTGGTATTAAAAAAACAACATTTAAATTCTCCTGTAGAACAATCAACAAATGAAAATCCATAATGATCAAGCGTATCATTAGCATAAATTGAGGCAAGATACATATTATCATGACTTTCTAGATGAGTTGCTGATAAATGGGTAGAGGGCGTAACAATTTTAACAACTTCTCGTTTTGTAATATCTTTACCATCATTAGCATCTTCTACTTGCTCGCAAATGGCAACCTTATAGCCTTTATCAATTAATTTAGCAATATAACCTTCTGCTGAATGGTAAGGAACGCCACACATAGGAATCCGGCGATCATCTTTACCACGTCCCGTAAGGGTTAAATCCAGCTCTTTTGAGGCTTGCTTAGCATCTTCAAAAAACATCTCATAAAAATCACCTAGCCGAAAAAATAAAATAGCATCTTGGTGCTCTTGTTTAATAGCCAGATATTGCCTAATCATTGGCGTATGATGCTGGGTATCAATAGGGGCGTTCATTAGCGGATTTGAACAGGTAATGATTCAGTAAGACGATCACATAATCGTTGATGATTTTTATTTACGATCTCATCTGACAAGGTTTCCGTCATAGATTGATAAATAAAATAAATACCAATACTGCGAGAATAAGGCGCTAAAGATTCAGATTCAAAGACATCAAAAACACCGGTTTTTATAACTGTTTTATGCTTAAATTTAGTTGCAACTTCCATGATATCTGAAAATGTGAGTGTATCAGGTACACAAAGCGCGATATCTCTACGTGTTGATGGAAAGCGAGAAAATGGTCGATATATACTATTTGAATTTTGTAATGTTAAAAGTTTCGTTAAATTAACATCAAGATAAACAACAGGATCTTTTATACCATAATGATCTAAAACGGTTGGGTGAACCTGCGCTAAAGAACCAATAAGCATTTTATTTAATGAAATAGTATAGTTTAAGTGAGGATGTGCCCATGTTGCTAATGATTTTGAATCATGAGAAAGAGAAATGTCTAAGCCAAGCTGGTTAAAAAATCGTTTACATGTATGCGTTAACGTTGAAAAGATATCTAATTCTAACGCTCTATGAGCTTCTGTATAGGCACCTAAATCATGCTTACCACTCATAACAACACCTAATGACGAGATTTCTACATCATTTTGAAAACTACGGCCAACTTCAAATAATACCTGATTGGGTAATTGCCTTGTTGAATGATAAGAAATTAATGATAATAAAGAGGGTAATAATAACGGTCTCATAATCGCTAATTGCGGAGAAATAGGATTTGCTAATTCATTCCAATCGTCTTTTTTAAGTTCTGATATATAGTTTAAATCATCTTCAGAAATCATTGGATACGTATTAACTTCATTAAACCCATTTGCCACAAAAAAATCTTGAGTAATTTTAGTAAGCTCAACAAGGGGGTCATCATTATCTTGAATCGGTAAACTATGAGGTAATGTAGACTCAATCGTATCAAACCCAATTAAACGAGCAACTTCTTCGGCAATACAAGGCCATTCTTTAATATCATGAGCCCGCCAACTAGGAATTGTAACGAGCGTATTATCAACTTTAAATCCTAAGGATGTTAAGACCGTTTCAATTTGTTGAGACGTAAAGTTTGATCCTAAAAATGTGTTTAATTGATCAGGTGAAAGCGTAAGTGTATGCGTATCAAAACACGGATGCTTTGGTAATGTTGCCGTAATGACATTTTTAGATACAGAGGCCCCAGCATACGTTACTAATAGAGATGCCGCTCTCTGAGATGCATAATCTACGGTATCAACACAGACTCCTTTTTCAAATCGCATCGAACTTTCTGTTCTAAGACCTAATGATGTTGCAGCTCTACGAATCGATGTTGGATCAAAATAGGCTGCTTCTAAAAAAATAGAGTGTGTCGATTCTGAAACGTCTGTATTTTGTCCTCCCATAATACCAGCAATGGCTACTGGGTTATCATCATTTAGAATAAGAAGCTGTTGTGATGAAAGCGTTCGTTCCTGGCCATCTAAGGTGGTTATCGTTGTAGCTTCTGTTACTTCAGAAATTGAAAATGATTTTTGATCACACTTCTGATCATCAAAAGCATGTAGTGGATGTCCTGTTTCAAGAAGAACATAATTTGTTATATCAACAATCATGGAAATAGGACGAATCCCACATAGTTGTAGCCGTCGTTGCATCCATAAGGGAGCACCTGTATTGGTTATCGATGTAATATAACGACCTAGATACAATGGGCATAACTCTGAGTGTGTTTTAACAGAATAGTTATGATCAATAGCCGTTTCTGAAAGTGTAACAGGAGGTAATGAAAAAGGTTGACCGGTTAACGCTGCAATTTCTCGAGCTAACCCAAGAATACTCTGACAATCACCTCGATTTGGTAAAATTGAAATATCAAGAATCACATCGTATAAGATTGCATAGTCGATAAAATCAATCCCGATGGGGGTATCTTTTGATAAAATCCAAATACCAGCAGAATGCTCGGCAACACCACATTCAGCTTCAGAACAAAGCATACCATCAGACTGAACGCCTCGTAATTTAGTTGATTTAATCTTAGTTCCATTAGCAAGAACAGCTCCAGGTAAACTGACAGGAACAATATCTCCTTCGGCAATATTAGAGGCGCCTGTAACGATTTGGTGATGCGTTTTTCCATCAAAAACAGAGGTTATAACCAGTTTATCTGCATCAGGGTGTTTTGTAATACGATCAATACGGCCTGTAATAATGCCTGATAATGACTCTCCAATGGTAGCTACCTGTTCAACTTCTAAACCAGCCATAGTTAATTTATCAACGAGTTCTTCAGAAGAACAATCAATTTTTATATAATCACGCAACCATGATAAGGGGAATTTCATATAAGCTCCTTTGTTCTAAAACTGGCTGAGAAAACGATGATCATTTTCATAAAATAAGCGAATATTATCTATTTCATAAAGAATCATAGCAATTCTTTCAATACCTAAACCAAACGCAAAGCCTGTATAACTATCAGGGTCATAGGATACATGTCTAAATACATTACGTTGAACCATTCCAGCACCCATAATTTCTAACCACGATGTTTTTCCATTAACCGTATATGAAACATCAATCTCAACAGATGGTTCCGTAAAAGGAAAATAACTTGAACGAAAACGAATAGCATGATTCTTACCAAATAATTCTTGTAAAAAAGCTTCTAAGGTTCCTTTTAAATCAGCAAATGTAATGTGTTTATCAACAAATAAGCCTTCAATTTGATGAAAAACAGGTGAATGACTTGTATCAGCATCACAGCGATACACTTTGCCTGGAGCAATTATTTTAATGGGGGGTTCCTGCATTAACATAGTTCGAATTTGAACCGGAGATGTATGGGTTCTTAAAACACGTTTATTTTTTAAGTAAAAGGTATCATGCATATCGCGTGCAGGGTGGTTAGGAGCTATGTTAAGCGCTTCAAAATTATTAAAATCACTTTCAATATTTGGACCTTGCTTAATTGCATAGCCATAACGATTTAGAATAGAACAAATTAAACGTGTGACAGTTGTAATAGGATGATAAGTTCCTGATGGTAATCCAGAGGTAGGAAGCGAGATATCTGTTTGATTATTATTTAAAAAATGGTCTCTTTCTTTGTTAATTAGCTCTTGTTTTTTTTGATTAAGACAGTTTGTTAAATCTTCTTTTAATTGATTAGCTTGTTTTCCGATGATAGGGCGATCTTGAGCAGGTATTTTTGGGATTTCTTTTAAAACATCCATTAGAGGACTTTTTTTTCCTAGCAAAAATGATTTTAATTGATCTAATTCATGCAATGAATCAATATCATTAATTTTAGAAATAGAATCTGTTTTTATTGAGTTTAATATATCTATCAAAACGCTATCCTTAATACAACGTAATTACTTAAAGTTTATAGTAAAACGACTTGAGATTAAAGAGACTTTCTTAAAACGAATGAATATCAGATATAGTTGAGCTAATTTCAGCCATTAATGAAGGATCTTCTAAAACCTTACCGGTTCCATCTGCGACACATGTTAGTGGATCTTCAGCTCGATTGACTGAAATTTTTGTTTCGTTTTCAATGCACTGACAAATACCGTAAAGTAACGAGCCTCCTCCAGTCATAAGAATACCTTCTTTCATGATATCACCTGATAATTCAGGAGGTGTTTCTTCTAATGTTGAGCGAATGGTTGATACAATAGAAGAAATAGGTTCAGATAGCGCATCACGAATTTCATATGATGATATAGTAAATGTTTTCGGTAAGCCACTAACCAAATCACGGCCTTTTACAACCATATTTTTTTCTTCTTCAAATGGAAATGCTGAACCAATCTCAATTTTGATTCTTTCAGCCATTCTATCACCAATTAAAAGATTATAATGTTGACGGCAATGTTGAATAATCGCATCATCAAATTCATCACCTGCAACACGAATAGATTTGCAAACAACGATTCCTGATAATGAAATAACAGCTACTTCAGTTGTACCTCCACCAATGTCAACAATTAGCTTGCCATTAGGTAAACGAACATCAATGCCTGAGCCAATTGCCGCAGCCATAGGCTCCTCAATAAGTAGTGATTCTCCAGCACCTGCTTTTAAGGCTGCATCTGCAACAGCTCTTTTTTCAACATTAGTAATTCCCCAGGGAATACCAATTAATATGCGTGGCCGCTTAAAAAAAGGTTTGATATTTACTTTGTTAACAAAGGCATCCACCATTTTTTCAGTAATTGAAAAATCAGCAATAACACCATCTTTCATGGGTCGTAATGCAATAATATTTCCAGGTGTTCTGCCAACCATATTATAGGCCTCATAGCCTGTGGCCATAACCGATCCAGAATCTTTATCAATAGCAACCATAGATGGCTCACTTAAAACAATACCAACCCCAGGAGCATAAACAACGGTGTTACGTGTGCCTAAATCGATTCCAATTCCTTCAGTAATAAACATATTTTTTAAACGTTTCAACATAGTTGTTATTATAGCGAATGCAAAACCTGCTGACTATCCTTAATTGTTTGATTAAGTTGATAAATAGGTAAACCCATAATGGTATAGATCGATCCGGAATAATGATTAATAAACGAGTTTGGACAATCTTGAATACCATAGCCACCCGCTTTATCGTATGGGTTCTTTGTAGTGATATAAGTCTCGATTTGAGTATCGTTAAGAGGATTAAATGTCACATTACAAAGAGCGGATCTAACAATAGGTTTTATGTGTTTATAAAAAAGACAAAATGCGGATATTACACTATGAGTATTTCCTTGCAACAACGACAAATAAGCACTAGCTTCTGCTTTGTTTTTTGGTTTGCCAAGGCATTGGTTGTTAAAAATCACAATGGTATCAGCGGTTAAAACAATATCATCAGATGTATTAAGAATTGAAAGAGCTTTTTGCTTTGCTAATTCTTTTACATAGCTTCTAGCTGATGAGAAGTCAGCAAAACATAAACTCGTTTCATCAAAAGAATGCTGAATACAAGAAAATGTATATCCAAATTGTTTTAAAATATCACGACGTCTAGGAGACGATGAAGCTAAAAGAAGTTTTGGCTTAATAAGCAGCTACTCTTGGTAAATATAGGAATCAATATTGACAGCCTGAAGTTTAGCTTGTTGTAATTTTGCGCTTTTTTGAGTTTTATAAGCACCTACTTGGACCCTAAAATAAGCACCTAAAGATGTTTTAGTCTTTTTAATAAAACCATCAACACCTATTGATTTTAGTGACTCCAAATGTGATTGCGCATTTTCCTGGTTACTAAATGTACCTGTAATTACTTTGTATGGATAGGTATTACGAAATACTTTTTTATTTGATCGTGGTTTTGCTTTTTGAGCTGTTTGTGATTTAACAATAGGTTTTTGTTTAACAACACGCTTCTTAGGTGTTGTATTCTTGACAGTTGATTTTAACTTAACAGTTGCTTTAGCTGTCGATGATTTTTTTTGAGGGGCAGCTTTTTTTACAGTAGACGTTGTTTTTGCTACCGGCTTAACACTTTTAGCACTACTTACAGAAGCTTTGGTTTTTTTAATTACTGATGAACTATTTTTAGAACCTTTAATGGCGGTTGAATCAGATTTAACGGTAGTATCTATTTTAGAAATTGCGGTGTTTTCTAAAGCAAATGAGGCGATTGACTCTTCTTTTATGACCGATTTTCCATAATTAAATACAAAATAAATACCAATTACTACAACAGCAAATAAAGAACTTAAAACAACAATTGTTTTGGACCAACTAAACTCTAGTTTTTCACGTTCTCTAAGCAAATCTCCTAAACCATCATTATGTTCAAATTCATCTTGCTGTTCGTTTGTCATAATTATTCCTTTGAATATATTTAAACTAAAATTTATTATATCATGCTTTTTATAAACAAAAAAATACTTCTCGTTAAAACTATTTTTAAATGGTTCATAGATGGATTCGGTTCCTATTTTGATTAATTTTGAATAGAGTTTGTAAATCCAAAGAGAGTATCCTATAGTGGAAGATAGTGTTTTAGATTATTTTAAAGATAACTGAAATTTTTTGTTTCTAAAAACTGAAAATAAATTATATGCCTACAAAAAAAGTCAAATAAGATATAAATTAAAACGAATAAGATAATGCTAACAAAACACTATTATTTAAATACGTGAAACAAAATATGGAATTATTTTACCAAAGGTAACGTAAGCTGGAATTGGAGAAAGCCAGCATCATTTATGTTTCAACGATTTTCTCTGATCTAAGGGAAATTAGTAGCACATTTTAGTAATGACTTTGTGACGACATTTTAATTTTTAATTTCCTCTAGATAATACCAGAAAACACCGATACTCGGTGTTTGTTGTTTTGTCACATTAAAAAACAAATAAATTAAAACGAACAAGAAAATGATAACAAAAGAAAACTATAAACAATCACAACGAATACGAAAGCACAAAGTCTGTACAGGTGCTGTTATCTGGAATTGGACACCCCCTGCTTTTTTCAATATGACTATTTCCCTACTCTAGGGGAAATTAGTATCATCATTTAGTAATGGTTTTGTGACTACATTCTAAAATTTAATTTCCTCTAGCTAATTTGATAAGAACCCCGTTATTCGGTGTTTTTTGGTTTGCACAATAAAAAAAATATAAATAAATAAATTAAACATGAACTCATCTTTTTAAAAGATGAAAGGAGAAAATGAAATGGCATTATCAAGAACAGATTCCCCTGTATCTCAGAAAATCCCTATCAACAAAGACGGAGTCAGAAAAATGGAACGGATATGCATGACAAATCAAGGGAAGCTCCCAAAGAGCTGCCTGAATTCGTATTTAATGATTTAGCTAAACAATTAAGCGCTAAAGAAAAGGGGGTTATCTCATGTGTATCAAAAAAAATTAAGACGGAGTTAGACAAGTGTTCAAAAAGAGTTAATGATAGGTTGATAAAAGAACTCGAAAATAAAATCTCACAAACAGAAATTGACGGAATACAAATTTCAACTGGCCCATTTGGAAATAAAATACATGAGTTGTACGTTCTAGAAATGCAACATAAGCTCATCAAGGTTTTAAAAGCAAAGAAGATTTAAGATATTAATGAAAGTGACAGTTATGGAAATACCGTGCTTCATTGGGCCACAAAAGTGGGTAACTCAGAGGTTGTTAACGCCTTAATTAAGTTGAAGGCGAAAGTGGTTAAGACGAATTGTTGCCGAGAGACCCCGCTTCATTTGGCCGAAAGAATGGGTCACACAGAGGTTGTTAAGGCCTTAATTGCCGCGGAAGAGAATGAGGCCTGGCTCTTAAGTTGGCGAAAATGTATTATCTACTAATAAGAACACCGCTTCTCGGTGTTTTTTGCTTTGTCACATCAAAAAATAAATAATTTAAAGGGATAAATTAAACATTAACTCATATTTAAATAAGATTATGATAAGGAGAAAATAAAATGTCAGGAATTACAACAATAAGATCAACTCGACAACGACCAGTTAATAGGGATAAGCAAGACTATAATCAAGTGTTCCTTACCACTTGATTAGTAGCTGGTTTAGCACAAACATTAATATCGGCAATTCAAATAAATAAGATAAGTGGTAGTTATGATGATGTAGCAACAAGAACCGATTCTTATTTAGGCGATCGTAATTGCACATTAACATTTTCTCAGGGTAATGAGATGGAAGAAACATTATCTGATTCTCAATTACAAAATGCTTTATTTGGCGCTATAAAGGCAGGTTGTGCTTTTTATCTTATTATTACAGCAAGTAATAATACAGATGATGTGATTAATGCATCAAATAAAAAAAATATTCAGACTACAATAGCAGCTATGTTAGTTGCTCTATCAGTAGCGCATACTATGATTAATCATCGTAATATATCAGAACAAGATAGTGATAGTTCTGCCAAAAATTTAATGTGGACCATTTTATATGATGTTTATGATTCATGTAAACCTGACATTCCACTTGTTGAAATACGTTCACATTATTTAAGTGGTCTATCTAAGGAGTGCAATCAGTTTTTAATAAGCAATGTGATTTTGGGAGGAGTATCGGCTTTTGGTGCGTTAGGCAATCTAATAGGCGAGAGTATAGGCTGCTTAAATGCCTGTTCAAAAAGTGAGAGAGGGGATCAAAGAAATTCTAATAAAAAGAATGTCTTTGAAATAGTGAAATTATAAAAAAAGAAAAATATAGTTTTAAATGGATTACAATAAATCTGTGAACATAATTCTGGTACGTTAGTGCCACAAATAAGTACTACGTAATGGGTAGTGATCTATTTAAACCAGTATGAATGTTAGCAGTCTATCTATACTGAGATTCATTAATACAAACTTTCTTTTTCTTTGTTACATTTGTATACTATTCCCTGCCATGTCAGATAAAACTGAGTTAAAGTTACCCATTCATACAACAATACCTAAAACAAATGATTCTGTTTTTATTGCAGATTCAGCAACGCTTGTTGGCGATATAACAATTGGAGATCATAGTTCGGTATGGTATGGAGCTGTTTTAAGAGGCGATATTAATCAGATTAAAATTGGGCAAAGAACCAATATTCAAGATTTAACATGTATTCATTTAGAAAATAATTTACCTTGTATTATTGGTAATGATGTAACCGTTGGTCATCGAGCAATCTTACATGCTTGTACTATTGAAGATGGTGTTTTAATTGGAATGGGAGCGATTATTTTAAATGGAGCTATTATAAAAAAGGGAGCGGTTATTGGGGCAGGTGCCGTGGTTACGGAGGGGAGTATCGTTGAAGAGCATAGTTTATGGGCTGGCATTCCAGCAAAATTAATTAAACAGTATTCCAGTAATAAATTTGATGAAAATAAACAATGGGCGGCTAAATACGTGGCCTTAGCAAAGCATCATCAACGTACCTGATGCTATTTTTAGTCTAACGTAGTAAGTTTTTAACTAATTTAGTAGATATGCTAACGAACCCTCTGAAACACTTGACTTAAAAAATTGACTAAACTTATAGTGTACTTAATGAATCCAAAAAAAGTAGTATTTATTGGTATGGGAGCAATAGGTTCACTCTATGCGTCTAAATGTTCACAAACCAAGAGTCATATTACGTGTATTACTCGCTCAGATAGTAGCGAAATAAAACAAGATGGGATACGAATTATTCATCCTAATGGGCAAGAGTCAACGTGGAGGCCTAATCAGGTATGTGAGTCTATTCATGATGTAGAGTCTCCTCCTAATTATGTAGTCATTGCAACAAAAGTTCCTTCAAATCAAACATTGGTAACCGCTATTTCTCCTATAATTGGACCCAATACCACCATTGTTTTATTGCAAAATGGAATTTTTATTGAATCAATTTATCAAGAACATTATCCAGAAACACCTATTATTAGTGGTTTGGCATTTGTATGTGTTGCAAAAATTGCGCCAGCAACTATCCATCATCAAGATTATGGCCGCTTGGTATTAGGGTTATATCCAAATGGAAATCATCAACAGGTTAATGACTTTTTAGATTTATTTAGTGATGCAGATATTCAGTGTAAACTATCCTCTAAAATTCAGTTTGAGCGCTATAAAAAATTAATTTGGAATGCTCCTTTTAATCCGCTTTCTGTAATTTATGGGGGTAAAACAACACAAGAATTATTAGCAAATGATGATATTAAAATACGAATTAAAAATAGTATGAAGGATATTCAATTACTAGCAGCTTATGATGGATATACCATTGAAGATGACATTCTTGAAAAGAATATTACCGATACTCAAAAAATGAAGCCGTATAAAACAAGTATGTGTTTAGATTGGGAGTTCAATAGAGAAATAGAAATAGAAGCGATATTAGGAAATGCGATCACTAGAGCAGGTCAATTAGGCTGTCAGCTACCTACCTTAAACGCACTTTATCATGAGTTAAGCATAAAAATTAAACATAATAAGTAAGTATTAGGTCCTTAATTTTCGTTTAAATTGGGTGACGTAATATGGGGTTTTTGTAAGATGCAGTATAGTCCCTTATGAATTCCAAATGAATAAATATCAGTAGCTGTTTTAAGTAATTTAAAAGAAATACCTTGGTAAGAAAAAAAAGTAAGCTGATCAAAATCTTTTTTTTCTGGATTTGTAATAGAAACCATTAAAATATCTTGAGACATAGTACTACTAAGCCTCAGGCCCGATAAAGCAGATGCATAAGCATGTAAATAATTGTGTTCTAATTGGACATAATTCTGATAGATCGATGTTACGTAAGCAAGCAGCAATAAGCAGGTTAATAAAGTAGCCATCATAAGGCTAATCAAGACACTTAGATAGCCATTAGAAAACATAGTGTTAATTCTCATAGTATTGGTTTGCAAACCGTAATTGGTTTAAGGGGTGTATCTAAAAATGAAATCAGTAAACATGATGATGTAACCTGTGATAGAGAAGCAAACTTTAAAAATGAGGATATATAACGACCGGTTGTCTTCGTTCTCTTAAGACGAAAGTTAACAATGCTATACGTAATATTGCCATTAGCTGTTGAGATAATAATCGTGTTATTAATAAGGTTTGGAGAGCCTAAACGTAGATCCATTTCAATAATTGATTTAAGAAATGATAGTTCTGATAATGCTAATAAGTTAGATACAGACTGATAGTAGTAGGGGGTTATTCTAAGTAAAAAGTTACTTAGAAGCGGTAGTATTGAAATCATAAGCATCAGACCAAATACCAGTGATACGATTGAATAGCCTTGATAGGCAGAGCGTTGACTCATTGTTGTGTATGAATCCAAAAAATTTTTTGGTTTGAAAACGTATTAAAAAACATCGATATGGTTTTTGTTTTATAATCTAACACCTTAGCATCAAAAGGAATGTTGGGATCATTAATATGTGCTTTAAGGTGTATTAATGTATAGTGATAATCAATAACACGGTTAATAGATAATCCAATAGTAAGTGCAGACTGTGTAAATAAAGGAATATAAAGACTTAGTAGTAAAAGAGCTACTAAACTATCCATTATTAGGTATCCCTTACTCATTTTAATCTTAATACAAGCCATAAGCATTAAGGAAACCTAACCCAGGAGAAGAGGTTATTTTTGAATTTTGATTATGATAGTCTAACGTAATAGTACCCGGATACTTTGAATTTAAATTAGATTTCGAACCCAATTGAGCACGATTGCAGCTGATTTTAATTGATTTAGGAATTACAATAGATGGAGTATGGGATAATTCAATATGGTTATCTAGAATTATCACGGAGCTATCGCTTGTCTGTAGATATCCATTAAGCTGGTTGTAACGGAGGACGGTAATAAGCTGTAATGTCCATAATTTTGTATAAATAGGGTTAAAATTAATAGAAATCGTTTTGATAGCTACCATGCTTATAATAAATGTAACAATAATTAAATGAAGCATTCGCTAATATAAAAACAAGAAAGGGCTAACCACCTCTATGAATGTATGACTACATAGTACGCCGATTATTATAAAGGGCCCAAAAGGAATAACATCTTTTCGTGATCGCTGTTTAAGTAAAATTAACATTAGGCTAAAAAGGCTTCCTAAAATGATGGCCGCATAAAAAGACGCTATACAAATTTGCCACCCTAAATTAAGTGAAAGAGCAACTAATAAAATAATATCGCCCAAACCAAATGTATCTTGTTTATAAATAAAATTAGCAATCATTCTAAAAAATAGAAAACCCACACCAATAACCAAAGAGGGGATTAATCTATCTAAAAAAATACCATCTAAAAAAGACATAGCAAGACCTAGAATAATAAGAAGACTGGTTAATGGGAGTGGTAGTAAAAATGCTTCAAGGTCTGTAAAAAATAAAATGATTAAGCTAAATCCAAAGAGAAGATAATGAAAATTAAAAAACATAAAGGATTGAGGATATAAGAATAAAAAAAATAATAGAGGTACAATTAACTCAACAATAATATAGCGATTTAAAATAGGTTGGTGACATGAGCGACAGCGCCCCCTACATAATAAAAAACTAATAATTGGAATAAGGTCTATAACACCCAATGGTGTATTACATTTTGGACAGATAGAACGTAGTCCAAAAATAGAATGCTCAGAACATAAGCGATAAATTATCATATTGGCAAAACTACCAAAGCAACTTCCTAACACAAGGCTAACAATAGCGATGCTAAAAACAGTATCAATCATGATTTACAGTCTCCTGATTTAGTTTTTGATGATAATTATGCCGTAATGTCAAAAAATATGTTTGAATTCCTGTTTGTTTAAAGTCAGGATAGGTCCAATCAAGCGCTTGAAACTGATTTTTTTGATACAAAAGCGTTAGTTCGGCATAAATTCCTTGACTACAAGGAATACGATGAGAAAAGTTTTTTGTAGAAAATAATATTAAATTATGAAGCGACAAAATGCCAGGATCAATATTTATATTACGTTTTTTATTACTTAAGTACTTATTTTCAATTGTTGTTGCTAAAACTTTGTAATGACTAGCCTGTTCTGGAGATATTAACGTTTCAAATCCAATAAAAATACGATTTAAGGAATCCCCCATTTCCGTGTTGTAATACGTAGAATGATCAAAAGCAAAGCGATCAGATATGAATGTAATAGAATTATTAAAATAATGCTCCAGATCCTGATATAGAGTAGTTAAAGAAACCGTGGTGTTATAAATAACACCTGTAAACAACTGAACCTTATTAAAGGAGGCCAGCGAAGCCATTTATAACAAGGATATAATGATGGACTCTAAGGTGTTTTTGCTATGATAACCTTGTAATTTGTGTTTAATCGTTAGTGTATTATCTAAAATAAAGGTTGTGGGTATAGAATAAATCTCCCCAAATTTTTTCTTAATACGATAAGAACTCATCGCTATCGGGTAATTAAATGACATTTTTTTTAAAAATGCCTTAACGCTATCAGCTGAATCATCTAGGCTGATACCCACAATTTGCAAATCATCAGAAGAATACGTTTGTTGTAATGAAATTAATGCGGGTATTTCAATAAGGCAGGGCCCACACCATGTAGCCCAGAAATTAACAACAATTACTTTACTTGAAAATGAATTAAAATTAATAGGTTCACCATGAATAGCCTCAATTATCAATTCTTTTGAATCTAAATCAACAGTCTGTTGCATTGCTTGAGGTGGTGTGTCATAAAATGTAAAATATAAAAAACCTGCTGATGATACCGTGAGTAATACAACAAGAAACGTATTAATAAGTTGCTTTAGGGGAATTTTCTTCATATTGTTCAGTGAGAATGCCCAGAATGATCATGAGAATGCCCAGAGTGGTTATTAAATAACTTAACATCCGTTTTTAGCAATTTACTTAACTCCGTTTTAATACTGGCAATATTCGATAAGTATCCATTCAAAAAAACAGTCGGTGTTGACTGAATGTTAAGTCGTTTCACTTCTTTGATGTCATTTTGTAATAGATTATTGGCTATTCGATCATTAATACATACCTGTAATTGTTGTTTATTAATAGACTCTGGAATAAACGATTGAATTGTCTGATAGGTAATATTACGTTGATTTTCATAGATAGAATCAGCATAATCTAAATATTTATTTTGATTCGCTGAACAAATTCCATATAATGCCAATAACTCTGAAATTTTCCCTTGAATTGGAAAACTCCGGTACGTTATATGAAAGAAATCAGGGTAACGTTTAAACAGATGCTCCATCGTGGCATGAAATGAAGCACAATGTGAACATAAAAAATCTGAAAACACAATTAACTTTAGTGGCGCTTTAGGATTACCTATTTGAATAGCGCCATAACTATTATCTTTAACCTGTGTTTGATACGTAGTATCAAGTAAGAAACGAGCATTATAATAAGCTAATAAATCTTTTTGTAAATCAAGAAATCGATTTCTAAAGTCTTTTTGTTCAATATCATCAATATTATCCAAATATTGTTGAAATGCACTAGGGTTTCCCTTTAGTGATTTTATAGCACTGCGAGTGTTTTGATCATTCATTAATAAGTTATTTTGAACAAAAGCCATATAATATTGATCTAGTTGTAGTCCCATGAACGCTGCATCATAACGAGCAATGTAGTCTACAAAGGCTTGTTTTCGAATAGATTGAATCTGCATTAGTGCCTTTGTATATTCAATGCCTGCTAGATTATTAAGATCCGTTGTTGAAAAATCCTTGATTGTAGATGTAGCTGCTTTTTTTTCTAAGATTTCAATGTCATACGTATTAGAAAGTATTTTTGAATAAACAATAAGAGAAACTAAGAGTATAAAAATAACAGAAACCCCAGTAAAAATGTATCTTGAAGGTAAAAAATGTGTAAGAGATACACCATCGTTTTCATCATTGAATCTTAGTGCGCTTAATACGAGTAATACAATTGTAACCGTGGCTGAAAAACTACAATAAATACAAAATGATTTGATAACAAAAAATTGAATAATCATTAAATGAACACTAAAGATACTTCCTATTGAAAGAAGCAATAGTTCAAAACCTAGTGATGATTGGCTGTTAAATGCACGTTGAAAACTGATATAAGCAATAATGCAAAAAAATAAAATGCCATAAATTGAAAGCGGTAATCCACCAATTATGCCATAGGAACTGTTAATAACGCTCTGACAGGAGTTACCAATTACACAGTAATCTACTTGAAATAACTTTTGTACCGTTAAATAAATGGCATTAACGAGGCCTAATAAAGCTAAAATAAATGAAAACATAGTCAAATAATAACATGAACAATCTACTAACAAAAGTGGGGCTTAATAAGTAAACTGGACACTTATCATTAAAGATCAGGGGTGTTTTACACCATTTGCAATAACTTGACCCTCCTGTAAATGTTACGCATAATACAATCACAAATGAGAATAAAAAATACGATTGTTAAAGACTATAAAAAATCATTGTCTTGGGAAATATTTGATAAGATTTATCAGCGTTATGATGTGATTAATTCTATATTATCGTTAGGGATTCTTCGGTTATGGCGAAACAAATTGGTTCATTTATTTCCTGTTAAAGATAATATGGTTGCACTTGATTGTGCGACAGGAACTGGCGAGGTGATGATATCGGTTATGAATCGGCATCATAATAAAATTAAATCTTACACAGGCGTTGATTTATCCAAAAATATGATGGTGATAGGTAAAGAACGTATACAAAAGTTTCCCTATGCTAACAAAGTAAGTTTTACCCATGCGAGTGCAACGGATATTCCTGTTGATAAGGCGTCTATTGATTGTGTAACAATGGCATTTGGTATTCGTAATATTGTAGATTATCAAGCTTGTTTACGGGATATTTATCGTGTTTTAGTTCCAGGCGGTACGGTGATGATTATGGAGTTTTCCTTACCTAAAAATATCATTATTCGCTGGTTCTATTTGTTATACTTTAGATGGTTACTGCCACTTATAGGTGGTCTTATATCCGGTGATAAAAATGCTTATACCTATTTAAATAAAACAGTAGAAACATTTCCTTATGGTAATGCGTTTAAAAAGGAGATGGAACAACTTGGTTTTAATGTCTCAATGACATCATTAACCTTTGGAATAGCCACGCTTTATATAGGTAGAAAATGATTAAACAAACGGATGTTGATAAACTAGTTACTAGGTTAAAATCATCCTTAAATAGTGTTCCTAATCAACCATTAGCCCGAGCACACGTAACACTTGATCTTAACGAAATCTGCTTTGATGATTGGTTAATGGGTAGCTCAACCCAACACATCTTTTACTTAAAAAGTCATAACCATCAACAAGAGTATATTGGTTTTGGTGTTTGTAAACAATGGGCCTTTAAACAAAATGATTTTCAACAGGCTAATCATCAATTAAAACGTTACCTAGATAATAAATTTAATGTGTACACAACAATAATGTTTCAATCTCCTGATAAAGCAAAAGATGAACAGTGGCAATGTCTAGATGATATGATGTTTACAATTCCTATAATCGAGTTTATTAAAACAACGGATTCCCTAACCATTATTTGCAATTGCCCAAGTGATATTGCTAAAGATGATATAATATGTCAGTCATATCTTGCCAAAGCCTTTGAATTTACCAATGAACCCCTTATATTTCCTGATAACATTGAGCATCAATCTGAAACACCCAATATTAATGAGTGGGAAGATCACGTTAATAGGATCGTTTCCCTAATTGAAAAATCCAAATTGAGTAAACTAATTTTAGCAAGAAAAACAGAGTATCAAATTTCTAATAATACTGCGATTAAAAAACTTCTTCGTGATAGCTTAAAAAAAGAACCTAATTGTAATATCTTTTTTTATAAAATAGATAATAAAACAGCCTTTTTATCAATTACCCCAGAAACACTCTATAGTCGTTTAGGGCGTACTATTAAGTGTGATGCAATTGCTGGAACAATTGGCAAGGGGGCTAGTAAGAACGTGACTCAGCAGTTAGCAGAATCGTTATTAGCTTGTAAAAAAAATATAGCCGAACATAACTTTGTGTTAACATTTTTAACAAATCAATTAACAGTACTTTGTAATCACGTTCAAACTACAAAATTACAAACAATTTTAGAATTGGCCTATGTACAACATATTTATAGTGTTATTGAAGGTAGTTTAAAGGAATCAATAACCGATTTTGACATTTTACAGCACCTTCATCCAACACCAGCTACGGGGGGTGTCCCTCAATCAAAAGGAATGGCTCTATTGGCACAAAATGAATCGTTTAATCGTGGTCTATACGCCGGAGCAGTGGGTATCTTAAGTAAGGATTTTTCTGAGGTTTTTGTAGGGATTCGTTCTTGTTTGATGCAAGATCAGTCACTCTATTTATATGCAGGTGCTGGTATTGTTGAAAATTCAAATCCTAATGATGAATGGGCCGAATTAGATTTAAAAGTTAAATCATACTTAAGTTGCTATAATGATGCTCTATGTCAAACATAACAATTTTATCATCAGGCCATTTATGGAGTTTACAACTTTTAGAAACATGTAAAACTATTGGCGTTGACACGATTTGTATTGCACCGGGTTCACGATCTACTTGTTTGGTTAAAGCAGCAAGTGATATCTCAGAGTTTTCATTAATAACACATTATGATGAACGCTCATTAGGTTTTTTTGCGTTAGGTTCAGCTAAATATTCAAAAAAACCAGTTGTAGTAATAACAACATCAGGATCAGCTGTAGCAAATTTAGTTCCCAGTGCAACCGAGGCTTCTGCTATGCAAATTCCTATAATTTTTATTACGGCAGATCGGCCCGCTGCGTTGCATCATTGTGGGGCTAATCAAACCTTAGAACAAGAACCGCTACTAAATCATTTAATGAAAGAGCAAGTATCCTTTGAGGTAGATAATCAGGCGTCATCATTTGATATGTTTTCTAAAAAAGTTACCGACGTAGTGTCCTCAGCATTAAAAGGTCCTCTGCACATTAATATAGCATTTAATGAGCCCTTTTTAGAAAAAATACAACCAGCAGATACTTATAAACTAAATCCAATAAATCTTGTTAAGCCATCATGTCATGCAGATAATGCAGCATCGATAACAAAAACAATTAATCAGCATATAACATCACTATCTTTAGTAAATAAAGAGATAGTCTGTATTGTTAGTAATACGGTTGGCTCTATCAATGTAGAAGCGTTGTTATCATGGTCAAATCAACATAACATCCCCGTGATAAGTGAGTGCAGTAGTTCCATCCCTTGGAATGAGCCTGTGATTCGACACGTCGACGATTATATAAAGCAACTTGAAGCTGAACAAAAAGAACCGGTTTATGTTATTTGTATTGGTGCAAAATGGATTTCAAAATCATTGCAGTTATGGTTGCTTAAGCAAAACGTTTTGCTACTAATACATGATTTTGTAGCAACTCAAAATTGGTTGCAATTAACCTGTTTAGAAATTATGGAGCCAATGAGGGAGTTAACAGCCTTATTGCCTAACATTAAGGCTAATCACACTTTTTATAAACAATGCTTTTTGCTCGATAATAACCTGAAAAATCAACCTAAAATAACATCATCTAACCAAGCATTTACCGAATTAACATGTTTAAATGCCCTAGAGCCATTCATTGAAGATATGAAAACACTATTTCTTGGAAATAGCCTTACAGTACGCCATATCAATAATCAGTTGGGGCGTTTAAAAAATCCTATTATGTCAATTACCCAACGTGGAGTTAGTGGTATTGATGGGTTAATTGCAACAATGGCAGGGATCGCTTGCCAGGAATCAGCCGGTACGATGGGAATTATAGGCGATATATCTTTTTTTTATGATATGGGTGCACTCTCGTTACTTCGTTATGCAAAATCGCCTACGTTACTCGTTGTGATTAATAATAGCGGAGGTCAGATATTTAACTCATTGGATATTAGTAACGATGACATCTGTAACCCCTTGTTTGTTATGCCTCAGTCCATTTGTATTAAATCAATAGCTAGGGCGTTTTCAATTCAATATCAACGTATTGAATCAAAACAGGATCTAGCTATATTTAAAAAAATAGTTAAAGAAGCTAACGAAACATATCTAATAGAATGTGTTATTAGTAGCTAAATTTTGTTATAGTAATAATGTTTTTAATTGAGGTATAAACGTAAATTAAAAAGAGAATTAATCATTAGTAAAAGTTGTGATAGGATGAAACATACATGAAATCATTTCAAAATTTAAATAAAAAAACAAAAATTATAGCCACTTATGGCCCTGCTTGTGAACCGGTTGGGTCAATTAGTAAATTAATGCTAAGTGGAGCGGATATCATTCGCTTAAATGCGTCTCATAGTGCCGATAAAAAAGAACTTGGAAATGTTGTTAAACGTATCCGAAAGGCTGAAGAAAAAAATAGTCGTCGTATGGGCGTGTTTTTAGATTTGCAAGGGCCAAAAATTCGAGTTGGGAAATTTAAAGATGGAAAAGCTATCTTAAAAGATAATAGTGTGGTCAATATTTACACCAAGCATGTAGAAGGAACAGCAACTCAATTTCAAGTTGATTACAAACATTTCTTAAAAGATGTACAGGTTGGCGATGCTTTATTTATTAATGATGGAAAAATAAAGGGTGTAATTGAATCGGTTACCAAAACAATGGCATCATGTCGTATTACTAATGGGGGCGTTATCTCAAATAATAAGGGCGTTAATCTGCCCAACACCCGATTAAGTACATCAGCTTTTACTGAAAAAGATAAAACAGATGCGTTAACAGCTATAAGTATTGGTTGTGATTATGTTGCGTTATCGTTTGTTTCATCTGCCTATGATTTAATTGAGTTTCGTAAGTTTTTAAATGAAAATAAAGGTGAAAAACTGAAAATTATTGCCAAGATTGAAAGACAGCAAGCAATTGATAATTTAGTTGAAATTATTAAGCATTCTGATGCTGTTATGGTTGCTAGAGGGGATTTAGGTGTTGAGATTGGAGTTGAACGTGTACCTCGAGTACAAAAGCAAATTATTCAATTATGCAATAAGTTTATTAAGCCCGTTATAGTAGCAACTCAGATGTTAGAAAGTATGATTGAATCCCGTACAGCAACGCGTGCAGAAGTATCCGATATTGCCAATGCTATTTATGATCATTGTGATGCGGTTATGTTATCAGCAGAAACGGCTGTTGGAATTGATCCTGCTCATGTTATTAAAGTTATGTCAGAAATCTGTGAAGAAACAGATAATCATTTAAATGATATGAGACGAAGTAAAACAACTCGTGATAAAAAAATCTTTGAATATGATTCAACTGCAATTTCATTTTGTCGTGCAGCAGATCAGATTGCCGAAGAAAATAACGCTGCTGCTATTATTGCATTTACATCTTCAGGAAATACACCTCTAATTGCCTCAAAGTTAAATTCGTTATTTCCAATTTTAGCGCCTACAGATACCATTAATGTTTGTAACAGAGCCACTCTTTATAGAGGGGTAACACCTATGATGATGCCTAAGAAGTTTGATGATATTTATCGTTGGACAGACATGATTAATCTTGCTGTAAAAGAAGCAAAAGTCCAAGGCTATTTAAAAAAGGGAGATACCATTGTTGTAACGGCGGGTATTCCTATTGGAAAATCAAATGGTATTAATTCAATTCGAATTTTAACAGTTTAGTAAGGAGTATAGTAATATGACAAAACGAATTTTTAATTTTAGTGCAGGGCCAGCAACACTACCCATTGATGTTTTAGCAAAAGCTCAAAAAGAATTTACTAATTATCAAGATACAGGTATGTCTATAATGGAAATGTCTCATCGTAGTGGTGTTTTTGAAGCTGTTCTTGATAGAGCTAAATCAGGAATAAAAGAATTGTTAGATGTTCCTGATACCCATGAAATTTTGTTTTTACAAGGAGGCGCCTCATTACAGTTTTCAATGGTGCCTTTAAATATTGCTACGAAAGAAAAAAACGTTGCATTAATTAATACAGGTATCTGGACTAAAAAAGCGCTAAAAGAAATTCAAAAACAAGTAACCTGTGATGTTGTTGCATCATCAGAAGATAAAAACTTTTCTTATATTCCAGAAATAGATCTTAGTAAAGTTAATCAGGATTCATCGTTTATTTATTTGTGTTCTAACAATACAATTTTTGGAACGCAATACAAAGAATTTCCAGATACTAAATCGATCCCATTAGTTGCTGATATGTCATCAGATATACTGTCACGCAAGTTAGATATTTCTAAGTTTGGTATTATTTTTGCAGGGGCTCAAAAGAATATCGGACCTTCTGGTGTTACGATTGTGATTATTCGACGTGATTTATTAGCTCGTTCTGAAGCTAATTTGCCCGCAATGTTAAATTATAATTCTTTTGTTGATAGTAACTCTTTATACAATACTATCCCAACATTTGGAATTTATATGATTGCTGGTGTTATAGATTGGATTAAAGAACAAGGTGGTTTAGATGCCATGGAACAACGTAATGTCAAAAAGGCTCAATTGCTCTATGATGCAATTGATTCAAGTGATTATTATTATTGTCCTGTTGCTAATGAAGATCGATCAAGCATGAATGTTGTATTTCGTCTTCATGATACAGAAGAAAAAGAAAAAGAGTTTTATCAGCAAGCTGAAGCTCAAGGGTTAAGCGGTTTAAAAGGTCATCGATCTGTTGGTGGACTAAGGGCTTCTATTTATAATGCTCATCCAGAAGCAGGTATTGAGGCATTAATTAATTTTATGAAAACATTTCAAGCAACAAATCAAAAAAAAACTCAGGTTGTAGCTTGACCTAGAAAATGTGTTTCTTTAAACTAATTTTAGTGTATATATATTATAGTGGAGAAAAATATAGGTAAATTAATTTTAAAGGATGCAGATATCAACATTGATGATGGTGAAAATATTATAGATTGTAGCTTGACCTAGAAAATGTGTTTCTTTAAACTAATTTTGGTGTATATATATTATAGTGGAGAAAAATATGGGTAAATTAATTTTAAATGATGAAGATATCGACATTGATGATGGTGAAAATATTACAGATTCAATTGAAGAGGCGGGTGTTCCAATTGGTTGTAGTAACGGTGTATGTGGTACTTGTGAAGTAGAAGTTCTTGAAGGAATGGAGAATTTGTCTGAAATCAATCAAGAAGAAGAAGATCTTGGTATGGAAGGAAATAAAAGATTGGGTTGTCAGTGTGTGATTAAGTCTGGCACCGTAAAAATGACGTACTAACGGGACTACCGTAAAATAGCGCTATCTGGCCATATTTTGGAGCTTAACTCCACCCTTCGCTGATGCTCCGGGCTCGCGCGGGACTG
>PBEQ01000033.1 GCA_002719695.1 bacterium
AAACGCCATTATTTTAGCAGCTGGAAAAGTAACCCGGATGAAATCTGATACAATCAAAGTACTGCACCAGGTTGCTGGAAAAAAAATTTTATCCTATGTTTTAGATGCTGTAGAAGCGTGTTCACCACATATTTATGTTGTTGTTGGATATCAAGCAGAACAGGTTCAATCTGCATTTAGAGATTTGCCTATTACATTTATAAATCAACATGAACAACTAGGCACGGGTCATGCTGTTCAACAAGTTATTCCTTTTTTAGAGAAATCCACTTTAAAAGATACGCTAATTTTAGCAGGCGATTGCCCTTTAATAAAAACATCCTCTTTGGAATCCCTGTTAACCACCCATCGTAACACAAATGCTGCTGCTAGTATTTTAACAACGGTTATGGATAATCCTACTGGGTATGGACGGATAATCAGGTCAAAAGATAATCATATTGAAGGTATTATAGAACAGAAAGATTGCTCTCCATCTCAAGCAACTATCTCAGAAATTAATTCAGGTATTTATGTGTTTAATACCGCGCTATTGATAGAAAACATAGCTAATTTACAATCCAATAATAACCAACAAGAGTACTATCTAACTGATATTATTCATATTCTAAATCAAAAAGGGCACACTATTTCTGGTGATATAGCAGATGATTATACTGAAATTATAGGCGTAAATACACGAAATGATTTAGCAAAAATTAATGTATCGGTTTATGATTCTAATAATGCTAGCCATATGGAACAAGGTGTTACGATAATAGATCCTCAATCTACGTTTATAGATTCAGATGTTAGTATTGGATATGATACTATTATCCATCCTTTTACAATTTTAACTGGGAAAACCACGATTGGTAATCATTGTGAAATAGGCCCTTATAGTCATTTAAAAAACTGTTCTGTTTTAGACAATGATGTTATTACACATTCCATAACTCAAACGGTCAATCAAAACCCTTGAAGAAAGAATTAAAGTTATGCTAAAATCGTACTCCACTTGTACTTGGGTGTTGAATTAAGGAGAAACTATGGATTCTAAAGCATATGAAATTTTATATATTATCTTACCAAACTTTTCTGAAGAACAGAGAGGTAAAATTTCTGATGTTGTTCAGGCTGCTATTACTGAAAAAGGTGGTAGTATTTTAGAATTTCAAGATTTAGGTCTCAAAGATTTTGCAATGGAGTTGCGTAAGGAAAAACAAGGTCATTATCATCTTTGCCGTTTTATGGCGACTAATGATCAGCTTACAAATTTACATGAAAGACTTGCTGTAACTGAAGATATTTTTCGTTTTATGATTGTTACTCTTGATTCCGTTCTAACCAAATCTGAATTAGCTGAAAAAGTAAAGTAACATGTCTCGCTTTAACAAAATTATACTGATTGGTAAAATTATGGAATCTCCAGAGTTAAAGCAAACATCATCAGGAGATTCACTTTGCACGTTTACACTTGAAGTTGACCGACCTAACAATGAAGCTCTTGAGTCTCAATCTGATCGATTTACCGTTAATGCATGGCGAGATTTAGCGGATTCTGCTGCTTCACTTACGTCTAATTCTCTTGTTATTGTTGATGGGAGCATTAGAAATAGAACCTATGATAATAATGAAGGACAGCGTGTATATGTCACTGAAATCGAAGCAAAAGCAATCAAAGCATTAGCTGCTAGTTCAACAGTATCATCAGAAAGCTCAGTTCCTGTTATTGAAGAAGCCTCTCCAAAAGCTGAAGAACCATTCGATTTTAATGAAGCAATAAAGTCAGATTCATCATCAGAATTTGTAACCCAACTGGGTGAGGATGTGCCATTTTAAGATGTTTAATAAAGCTGTATTAATTGGACGACTTGTAAAAGACCCTGATTCTCGTGTTACATCATCAGGAATCTCTTTGGCTCGCTTCACTATTGCTATTGATCGTATTGGTGGAAGTGCCGAAAATAAAGTTACGGATTTTATTAATATTGTAGCCTGGAGACGGCTTGCTGAAATTGCTACTCAGTACCTTAAAAAAGGAAAATTAGTTGCTATAGAAGGGTCATTACGTATAGATCAATATGAAAAAGATGGCCATAATCGTGAGTGGGTTGAAGTTATAGCTGATAACTTTCAAATGCTAGATCGATCAACTGACGTTCCTTCAGATGAAAGTTAAATTAATTAGGAGACATAAACTATGAGTTCACAAAATATAAAAAGACGTTCCAAAAAAAGAGTGTGCTATTTCACTATGAATAAAGTAGAACTGATTGACTATAAAGATACTAAAACATTAAGTCGATTTGTAACTGATAGAGGTAAAATTGTTCCAAAAAGAAATTCTGGATTATGTGCTAAATGGCAACGACGAGTTGCGGTTGCAATTAAACGTGCTCGATTTATGGGATTGCTACCTTATTCGGTTGAATTTTAATTTGAGGAGTTAATTATTATGTCACGTGATGTTGAAGTTGTTTTTACTAAAGAAAAAAAGGGTAGCTTTACAATTGGTCAAACAAAGACTGTTAAACCGGGTTATGCTTTTAACTATCTTTTTCCATTTAACCTAGCAATTCCAAATACACCTGTATATAAAACGACTATCGATTCTATTCAAAAAGAAGCTGAAAAGCATGGTATTGAATTAAAAAAGAAAGCTGAAAAAATTCATAGTATTCTTAATGAAAAAACGTTAAATTTTCAAGCAAAAGCTCATGATGAAGGTAAGTTATATGGTTCGATTTCAGTTAATGATGTTGTATCTAAATTAAATATTGATTTTGAAGTTGATTTAGATAAACATGATATTAAAGGATTTACACCAATTAAAGAAACTGGAACTTACTTAATTAACGTTGTTATTCATAGTGATTTTAAATCAGATATTACTATCGTAGTTGAACAAGAAGTAGAAGTTGAACAAAAGTCTGGTTCAAAGCTAAAAGGTAAAAAAGGATCAAAAGAAGCCTCTTCAGTTCAAACATATGCAGACGAAAAGACTAGTCCCAGCACTGAAGAAAAGTCAGCTGATGCAGCTGCAATAATTGATGATACTATTTTTTAAATAGGATTTTGTTTAAGTATTACCGTTTTTCGGGTATTTCCTAGTATGATTAAATAGGAGGTAATATGCCTTTACCAAAATCGTTATTAAACCAGTTAAGCTTACCTGTAGTAGGGGCGCCCATGTTTCTAGTATCTAGTCCTAAGCTTGTTATATCGCAGTGTTGCTCTGGTATTATTGGAACATTTCCAACATTAAATGCAAGACCACAAGAAACATTACGATCATGGATACAAGAAATTAAAGAAGGTTGTCTAAACTATCAAGAACAGCATCCACAATCTACTGTAGCACCTTTTGGAATTAATTTAGTTGCTCTAGATAGTAATAAACGCTTAGAGCATGATTTAAATATTTGTCTTGAAGAGAAGGTTCCAATAATCATTACTAGCATGAGAGCTCCAAGTGATATATCACAAGCAATTCATAGCTACGGAGGCATTCATTTTCATGATGTGATTAATCGTAGACATGCAGAAAAGGCCATTGAAGCGGGTGTTGATGGTTTAGTATTAGTCACTAATGGTGCTGGAGGGCATGCTGGAATGCTAAACCCCTTTGCTTTTGTTAAGGAGATTCGTTCATTTTTTGATGGCATAATTTTACTAGCGGGCTGTCTTACCTCTGGAAAAGATATTTTAGCGAGTCAAATTTTAGGTGCTGACCTGGCTTATATTGGAACTCGTTTTATTGCAACAAAAGAAGCTAATGCAAGTGAAATGTATAAAAATATGCTGGTTTCTGCTACTGCTCAGGATATTATCTATACTCCTGAATTTACAGGAGTTAATATTAATATTTTGAAACCTAGTTTAAAAAAATATAATATTAACCCTGATACTGTATCGCCTCCACGCTATAAAAAACCGAATCCACTTGTTTTAGCATGGAAACATTGGCGATTACGAGATATAAAAAAATGGAAAGATTTATGGAGCGCAGGTCAAGGCGTTGGCAATATCTCATCAATCTTATCTGTTGCTGATTATGTTGATCAGTTAGAACAGGAATACGACCTAGCTCGTAATGATTATTTAGCTTTATAATACTTTATGTACTTTAATAAAGAGTCCTTATCTAAACTACCCACAACACCGGGTATTTATAAAATGATCGATAAAGATAATTCGATTATTTATATTGGTAAAGCAAAGAATATCAAAAATCGTGTAAAAAGTTATTTTTCTAAACATCTCGATTCTATAAAAACCAAAATTATGGTTAAGCATATCAATCGTATTGAAGTTATTGAAACCCAAACTGAAAAAGAAGCTTTTATTCTAGAAAATCAACTCATTAAGCTGGCAAAACCTAAATATAATATTTTACTAAAAGATGACAAAACATTCCCGTATATTAAAATAACCATCCAAGATGTTTTTCCTAGAATTATCGTTACTCGCAACAAGCAAAATGATGGCTCTAAGTATTATGGCCCTTTTCCATCATTAGGATCCTCTCGTAATCTAAAAAAAACATTATATGATTTATTTCCAATAAGAGATTGTAAACAACCCATCACACTAACAGAAGAACAACCTAAATGTTTGTTATTAGATATTAATAAATGCATTGGTCCGTGTATCTACAAACATACTAAACCGACTTATGATAATCTACTCCATCAGCTGGACTTATTGTTAACAGGGCGTAATAAAGCCCTTATTTCTCTTTTACAAAAGGAAATGAAACTATTATCTAGTCAGCAAGAATTTGAAAAAGCGGCTATAATTCGAGACCGGTTGCAACTTCTTGACTCCTTGTCGCAATCTCAACGTGTTGCAGTTGAAGATTCTTATTCATTTAGTTTATGGAGTATTGTCTCGTCTGAAACACATTACTATATCATGGTTCATGAACTTATTGATGGCAAACTCATTTCTCAGCACGGTTTTTATGAAGAAAAGATTGTTATATCACAAGAGGTTTTTATTGAACAAACCTTTATTGAATATGTTAATAGCCATTCATCTGTACTCAATCAACTTATATGTGACTCAAAGATTACCGATGTCCTATCTCCTATTTTAAAATCTATCGATCTTCCAGGTCCAGCTACACCACAACGTGGATTAAAAAAGGAATTGTTAGCAAACTTAGAAAAAAATGCTCGTCATTCTTTGCATAATATTAATTTAAAGCATAAACCATCTACTGAACCCCCATCTGATGTGCTTATTAATTTAAAAAAAGTTTTACATTTAAACCATATTCCTCACTTAATTTTTGGCTTTGATATTTCTCACTTACAAGGTTCAAATATTGTTGGATCAGCTGTTGCGTTTAAAAATGCAGCTCCTTTTAAAAAAGGTTATCGTAAGTTTTCGATTAAAACTCCGTTTCCAGCAAGTAATGACCCGGCTTCTATTAAAGAAGTAGTATTTAGAAGACTTAAATTATGCTTAGATCTGAAAGAAGATTTACCCAACTTACTTGTTATTGATGGTGGTAAAGCGCAACTTAACTTTGCCTTTTCGAGTTTATCTAGATTAGGACTGGCTTCTCAAATTGATATTATTGCCTTGGCTAAAAAAAATGAAGAAATTTATACACTACATCAAAAACAGCCTATTCAACTATCAAAATCAACTCCTATCATTCATCTGTTGCAGCATATTAGAGATGAATCTCATCGATTTGCCTTAACATTTCAACGACTTAAACGAAATAAACTTGCTCAACAAAGCCAACTCCTACAAATTGAAGGCCTTGGAATGCAACGATTAAAATCACTTTACCAAGCATTTGATTCTATTGAATCATTAAAAAAAGCATCTTTAGATGATCTTTTGAGCGTTCCTGGAATTGGAAAACAATTAGCACTTTCTATTTTATCAACCGTCAAAGCAATTTCATCATGAACGTACTGAAACTATAAAGATCGATAACTTTAATATGTTTCTAGCACTTAATATTGTTTAAATATTACTCTCACCTTACAATATCGTTTACATGTCTTCCTATGATATAGTCTCTCCATATAGCAATGAACATCTTTACACTGTTACGTTTACATCTTATGAACAAATATTACAGCAACTTTCTACTATTGAATCCGGCTTATCAACTCAACAAGAACTAGGTATTGCTAAACGCACTAAAATTTTAAAAAATTTACACGCTATATTACAAGACAATCTTGACGTGTTTGCAAGTTTAATTACAACAGAAATGGGCAAGCCTATTTCCGAAAGTTACCAAGAGATGAAACGTGCTTTGATCACCTTAGAAAGTACCATTGTTGATAGTCAAGCAATAAGAGGCGAAGCAATCGATGGCTCTATTTATGGACTTAATAATAATAAAATTGGAGTTGTTAATTATTTTCCTTTAGGCACTATCTTATGCATCACCCCCTTTAATTTTCCTATTAATTTAGCCTTACATAAACTCGCACCCGGCTTTGCAGCTGGTAATTGTCTCTTATTTAAACCAGCTCCTCAAACTTACCTATCTGCTAAAAAATTAGTGGATTGTTGTTATGAAGCGGGTATACCACAAAATTGTCTTCAATTAATTATGCCTGATATTCCAAATTTACAACGGCTAGCCAGTCTTTCAGAAATTCATTGTATTAGTTTAACCGGTAGTGTTAATGCAGCTAAATCATTATCTAAACATATGGGATTAAAAAAATTTTTATGTGAACTTGGAGGAAATGATCCTTTAATTGTTATGTCTGATGCTAATCTTAAGCTAGCAGCTAAAACAGCCGTATCACAACGTTTTGGAACAGCTGGGCAACGGTGTAATGCCCCTAAACAATTTTATATTCATCATGAGGTTTATGAAAACTTTAAACGGTTAGTTATCCACTATACTAAATCCTTAAATATTGGAGATCCCTCTTTAGACAATACTGATATGGGACCCTTGTATTCTACTGAAGCTGCCATGAAACTTAAAGAACAGGTTACTGATGCTATTAGCAAGGGTGCTATTTCTATTTTAGATATCAAGCAAGATGGGGCGTTACTTTATCCAATTATTCTTGAGTCGGTACCTAAGTCATCATCACTATTAACCGATGAGATCTTTGGACCTGTTATGATTTTACAATCTTTTGAATCTATTGAGGCTGTGATTAACAGTGTTAATCGTAGCTCTTTTGGCCTACAGGCCGGAATTTTTACTCAGGATGTCAACGTAGCTAAACAACTATATCAACAATTACAGGTTGGCGCTGTTAATTTTAATGATGGACCTGGTTTTCGTGCTGATCACTTCCCATTTTCTGGTGTTAAAGACAGTGGCATCGGCTCTGAAGGAACTCGGTATACTATAGAATCTATGAGTCATAGAAAAGTCTTTGTTATTTAGTTACTTCTATATTAACTAAGTATCTGTTTAAGATTAAGTTTAAAATTTAGATAATAACGATTAACAAAGGGTTTAGTCGGGTTAGGTATTATTTTATAACTGAAAACTCCTCATTTAGTTGCTTTGATGTTATTTCTATTAATGTTATTACATCCTGTTCTGTAACTGTTTCATTACCGCCAGATACCTCTTTAACTATTCCAGACTCAACAAATATTTCTCGCGAACCAATAAACCCTTCTTGATCTGCAACTTGAAACTTAAGTTTTAATGCTAATTCATATTTTTTTGAATCTTTTGAGTTAGATTCAATTATCCCTAAGGTTTGTTGAATTGAGATAATAGCATCTGATTTTGATCGATTTACTAAACTTGTTAATTTTAGTTTATTTTTTTCATCTTCAAAATCAATATAGCTTCCTCCCTCGTTAATAACAGTTGGTAGTACTTCAAATAATGGTTTCATTAACTTAAGTATCCTTATTTTCATTGAAGATTTTAGTTTTGCAAGTGCATTAAAATTATTTCTCATTTGCTTTACTTGAATATTATTAATATCTTGTCTAATACCAGGTTGATAAGGTCTTGGTATGTTATTATTAGTGTTGTTTAACATAGAGGCTGGTTGATAAAGTGCTATAGTCTCGCCTTTTTTATTAAAAACCACTAACTGATTATTTGTTAATACTTGAGTAAGTCTAATTGTTTGAACAGTTTGCATCCGCTTCCATTTATTCTTACATCCAGGTAAATAAACTATGGTTGATAATAGTGTTAACAGTAAAATAGTTTTTAAAAGTTTCTTCATCGTATTGCTCTTTATTACCTTTATTAATAAAAAATTACTAATTTCAGTATACAATACATTTTATTTCAATGTCATGACACTGATGCACTCATATAACTATCTAAAATAGTTATCGATTTAGTGTTTCTTTAAAAAAGGATACTAATTCTTGATAAGGATAGTTTTTTTTCGTGAATAATGAAATTTTTCGTTTTGGTTTTGGATTTTTTAATGGAATATATGCTATATCAGCTTCGTTTGATTTACAAATTTCTGGGATAAATGAGACCCCAACATTTAGCTTTATTAACATTTTTAATGTTTCAAGACTTGCTGATTCTAACTGCTGGTATATCTTTAAATCATGCTGGTTACAAATAGTGACCATTTGATCTCTAAGACAGTGACCTTCTTGAAGTAATAATATCACTTCATGACGACATTGTTTTACCTGAATTTCTGCTAATTTAGCTAGTTTATTTTTTTTTGACACAGCTAGATACAAATCTTCTTCAAATAAAGGAATTTCTATTACGTTTTCTGCTTTTATAGGGCTTGCTGCAATAATAATATCTATTCTTCCATTTACTAATTCAGTGATGATTCTTTCTGTTTTATCTTCTAAAATATGTAACGCTTCACCAGAAAAAATGGTTTGCTTAATTGTCATAATGTCAGGCATTAAATAGGGTGCTATCGAAGGAAAAATGCCAAGTATCAAAGATTCTGGAAATTGTTTATTTTTTACAGTATGTAAGATATTTAATTGATCTAATATCTTTGTAAATAAATTGATAATGTCTCTACCTTTTGGTGTAGGCTGAATATACTTATTAGATCGATCAAATAATCTTACTGCTAACTGATCTTCTAATTTTTTTATTTGCATACTAATATTTGGTTGACTTGTATTACAAACACGAGCAGCTTTATGAAAATTGCCCGTTCGTGCTAGCTCACAAACATACATCATTACTTGACTTGATATGTTAATCATTTTTACTTATCAATTTTTATAATTTTAATTTATTTTAATTATAACATAATTTATCTTATACTACTCTTAAAAATTATTTTAAGGAGACATAATTATGATAAAAATCGGAGAAAAATTTCCTGAATTCGAGTTAGAAGGAACTGTTTCTAATAATATCGATTCTGCTTTTCAACCTTTTTCCAACTCTGGAGAAGCAAATAATTTTAAGGATAAATGGATAGTTGCTTTCTTTTGGCCAAAGGATTTTACCTTTGTTTGTCCAACAGAGATTGCTGCTTTTGGCGAACTAAATGGTGAATTTGAAGATAGAGATGCTAGTCTTGTAGGTGTTAGTATTGATACATCATTTGTTCATCTAGCATGGAGACAACAAAATGAATTGTTAAATAAACTTCCTTTTCCTATGCTATCTGATGTTAAGCGAGAACTATCAACTGAATTAGGTATCTTAGATGAAGCTGAAGGTGTTGCACAACGTGCTACGTTTATTATTGATCCTGATGGTATCGTAAGATTTATTATGGTTACTGATTTAAATGTTGGCCGAAATCCAAAAGAAGTACTTCGTGTTTTAGATGCACTTCAAACAGATGAACTATGTCCTTGTAATTGGGAAAAAGGCGAAAAAACCTTAGTTGTTGCTTAGTTATAATGAGTACTACAACTATTAGAGAGTTAATTCCTGATTTTGCAAAAGACATTCGTCTTAACATGTCGTCTGTGATTTTATCAAACATCACTACGCAACTTAGCCAAAATCAACTTTACGGATGTATGCTAGCATGCGCTTATGCTCTCAAGGATGCTTCTTTTATCAAGCATATAGAAAATTTGTCTGAACCAGTTTTATCTAGCGCTGAAATACAAGCAGCTAAATCGGCTGCTTGTATCATGGCAATGAATAATATTTATTACAGAACAATGGGACAAATTAATGATGAAGCATTTAAAAACTTACCAGCTGGGCTTCGTATGCAAATTATTGGAAAACCTGGAATTGAAAAACTTGATTTTGAGCTATATTGTCTTGCTATTTCTTCCATCAATGGCTGTGGAACATGTATTAATGCTCATATAAATGTTGCAAAAAAAGCAGGTATTTCTGATTCAGATATTCAGACTGTTATTAAGCTTTCTGCTGTTGTTAATGCAGCTAACACTAGTTTAGCACTTGCTTAGTTATAAAAAACTACTCGTTTATTAACTCCATTAATTGATCATAAGACAAAATGGTAATTGTTGCGCCCTTTTCATTAAGGGCCGTGACTTTTTGTAATTTTGATCCTGGTTTATCGCCAAGAATTAGGTAATTTAGTTGCTTTGAAGCACTAGAAATAATCTTCCCTCCATGTTCCTTAATTACGGATTCAACAGCACTTCTTGATTGTACTAGTGTACCTGTAATTAAAAATGTTTTTTTTGCTAGTAACCCCTCTTTATGTTTCATAGGCTGCTTAGGTGAAACGCCTTGATTAATTAATGTATTTACAAGCGTTATAAAAGATGGATTAGCTAATTCTAATTGTACTGCTTTTGCTACAACATCACCAATTCCATAAATAGCACAAAGATCAGTGTACTTAGCATCTAAAAAAGCTTGAATCGTCTGGTAATAGTTTGCCAAAATAGTAGCTGTTACTGCACCAACATAGGGTATTCCAAGTGCAAAAATAAAATTTTCCAAGTTACATACCTTAGAAGATTGAATTGCAGCTAGTAAATTATCGGCTGATTTTTCTGCAAAACGATCTAATCCAATTAATTGTTCTTTTTTTAACGTATATAAATCACCAATATGACTAATTAAAGCTTCATCTAAGAGTTGCTCAATAATCGCTTCTCCTAATCCATCAATATTCATGGCATTACGAGATACATAATGTTTTATTTTTTCAATAATTTGATCTTTACAATTATTATTTTGACACCTTAATGCAACTTCTGAATCTAGCTGAATTAAAGGAGTACCACAGCATGGACATGATGTAGGAAAGATAATAGGTTTATGATTATTATTTTTTTTAGCTAGCCTTACAACTTTTGGAATCACCTCCCCCGCTCGCTTTATTACAACATCATCCCCAATTTTAATATCTAATCGCTCGATTTCATCTTTATTATGTAATGATGCTTTTGATAATAATGCTCCTGAAATACTAATCGGTTTTAAGTGAGCAACCGGCGTTACAACGCCTGTTCGTCCTACTTGGAATTCAACAGCTTCTAATCGTGTAACAGCTTCTTCTTCAGCAAATTTATAAGCCCCCGCCCAACGGGGAGCCTTCGCTGTTTCTCCAATAAGATCTTGATCCGATAATTGATTTACTTTAATTACGACACCATCTATATCAAAGTCATAATCTAATCGCTTTGCTTCTATAGATTCAATAGCATTCCAGACATCATCAATAGTCTGACAAGATGTAATATCTGGAGAAACAGGAAATCCTTGGTCGGATAAAAACTTAATCATATCTGTATGAAGATTAATTTTTGAATAAATCCCAGAATAAATAATAATATCCAACTGTCTCTTAGCTGTAATTTCTGAGTTTAATTGACGCAGTGATCCAGCAGCCGCATTTCTAGGATTAACAAATAAATGATTAATTTTTTGAAATACAGATCGGCGCATCATTACTTCGCCACGAACCTCTATTGTAATAGGACTTTTTAGTTTTTTTGGTAAGGATTTAATTGTTTTAATATTGTTTGTTACAATTTCGCCAATAACACCATTTCCTCTTGTTGCAGCAACGTTTAAAATTCCTTTTTCATAGTGTAACGATACTGCCAGCCCGTCCATTTTAGGCTCTACAGATAATTCAATGTGATCTCTATTTAACTGCTTTTGCAATCTTTTATAAAAGGCCTCTAATTCCTCTTGATTGTAAATATTAGATAATGATTTTAATGGAATTTTGTGTTTAAAATGAGAAAAATCATTTCTTGGAATATTTCCAACTATTTGAGTTGGCGAGTTTGGGTTGATTAATAATGGATTTTTTTTCTCAAATTCTTTTAGCTGTGTATAGATCTTATTATAATTTGAATCTGTAATTGAAGGAGAGTCTAGTTGATAATACTCATAGGCAAATTTATTAGCTTGCTGAATTAACGCTTCATATTCGTTAAGATCCATCAACTAACCCACTGTTTAATCATTTCTGTTACCCACATTATATAATTACTAAATGGTTTTAAAAATAATTGAGCAAAAACTAAAATACCCAACATCTTTCCTACCTGTAAATAAAAAACAACACTTCTTACGTCTTCTTCTGATCGTTTTCCATTAACCGCCTGGTCGGTTACCCTAGCTCCTGGAGGATCCACAAAAATTGTAAACAAAATTGTGGCCATGCCATTTACTATACCTGATAGTTGCAATGCTGTAGACCTAAATTCTGGTAAAAAAGCACCGGCAAGCAACGAACATAAAACCCCGATTACATATATTGACGTTACCAAAACATTGGCAATTAAAAATCCCTTTGGAACATTTTTTATGGATATGGATTTAAATGATGAAAATGAGGGAAATCGAAATGAACAGACTATTTTAATAAAATTTTTTGGTCTTAAACCTCTTGCAATAACATGAGGAATGGATCCTGTATCTTGAAAATGTAAAATTGCTTTTTGAAATAAAAAGACAACTGTTGGTGTTAAAAAAGCGCCTAAAAAAGCACCAAAAAAAGCAAAAATTATAATAATTCTAAATTTACTTTCTAAAAGAACTAAACTTTCAGCTGTATTTGCTAAAATTGCCGTATCAACCATGGCACCTAACAATGGGGCCTGAAACATATTAGATAATCGGGACACTAATAATGTTGAGGTAACAAATGCCATTGCAATAGCAATTTGTTTTGTTCTTACACCCGCTAACCTCATACTGTAAGCTAGTGATTCTGTTGTATGAATTAAACAGGTAAAAAAGCAAATTATTATTAATGAAATATCCATGTATTGATAAGATTATCATTATCTACACTTAAAATTCAAAAAGAATGCATTGCATTCAATGATTTTTTTGAATAGAATAGCTAAAAACTGTTATGAAAACGTTATTACTCACAATAGAATTTATTTCTGCAATTTCTTTAGTTATTGCTGTACTACTTCATTCTGCTAAAGGTGAGGGGCTTGCGGGTATTGGCGGACAAGGTAGAATGTTTAATAGTCAAAAAGGTCTTGAAGATGGCTTAAATAAAATAACAACTATTTTAGCTATTATTTTTTTAACAACGGCAGGAATTTTTGGTGTCTATTACTAAATCTTTTTACTTAATTTTATTTTTTATTTTTTGCTTTAGTTCAACAATTTTTTCTCAAGTAGATAACAACTCTAGCAATTCAAGTTTAATTAAGAATTATCTACCTAATTTTACTGCTTCTAAGAAAGAAACTGCTCAAAAAACATCTAAAACGATTCAAATTGATTCTATTATTGTTACCGGAAATAATATTATTTCAAATGATACGATTCTTGCCTATTCCTCATTAAAAATGGGTTTAAATATCCCCGCTAATAAGATAAAAAAAGCAGAAAAAAGTATTCAGAGAAAAGGTGAGTTTAGCAGCGTTTCTATCCAATATAATAGTACTAATAACCAAGTTACTATTACAGTTATTGAAAATCCTATTATTTTAGACATTATTTTTGATGGCGCTAGTATATACTCCGAACAAGATCTTCTAAGCCTAATTCAATCAAAAGTAAATAACCCTGCAAATATGTCATTAATACGAGGGGATATCAAAGCTATTGAAGACAAATATAAAGAAGACGGCTATATTGAAGCAAAAATTTATAGTATTAATCGTCCTAAACAAAAAAGTGGCTCATTAATTTTTAAAATTGCGGAAGGGATTATTGATGATATTGTTATTACAGGTAATTCAAAAACTCTAGATTATGTTATTCTTCGAGAACTTGATATTAGACCTGGTGATGTTATTAATAAAACTGTTTTAGAAAAGAATATCAGGCAAATTTATAATTTAAACTACTTTAATAACATCATTCCTGATCTAAGATTAACCGAAGAACCTCATCATTTTGATTTAATTATAAATTTAGATGAAAAAGAAACAAGTGGAGCATTTACATTTGGAGGGGGATTTCAGCCAAACCGTGGTTTTAATATTTTTTCAGATCTTTATTGGGATAACTTAATGGGAAAAGGTCAGCTTATCATGCTAAAAGGTAATTTTGGACTTGGGGCAGCTAATTATGATAATCGTAATAATACCTATCAATTTAAATATAGTGATCCATGGGCATTTGGCAAACGTCGCTCATTTACATTTCGAATTTGGTCAAGCGCGGGTAACTTTCAATCATTTAACCTTTTAAATCAACAATATAGCTTTAAAAACTCTCATCGTCGTGGTATTGATACAGAATTTGGAGTCCCTCACACTTATGATTTTAGAACTAGTCATAAATTTAAATATGAATCTGTAGCGATACTCGATGATAACATTCATTACTACTTATATACGTACATGTTCAACGCCTCTTATGATAAAAGAGATCAAAAATTAAATCCTACAACTGGATATTACAGCAAGCTTTCAATAGAACAAGGCTTTAAATTCCGTCCAAAAGCTATTGACCTAACGCGAATTGATACTGTTTTTCAACGTTTTTTTTCATTATTTAAAAAACAAGTTCTTTTCTTTCAAGCAAAAGCCGGGTTTATAAGAAGCCCAGATATTACCAATGAATCTATTTTTGTTGATGAATATTATTATGTTGGTGGTAGTCATACAGTGAGAGGCTATCCTGATGATGAGCCATTTGGATATGGGAATAAACAGCTTTTAGGAACCGTTGAATACCGTTATATTTTTACCCCAACATTTACAGCATATTTATTTTCAGATGTTGGGTATGCTTCAAAGATTAAAAATAAAAATGGAAGTTTTTCATCGCGGCGGTTTACTGATTTATCTAGTTATAAAGTCACTAAAGGTATTGGTGTTGTTTTTGTTCTTAACCCTGTAGGCCCTATTAGACTGCATTATGGTATAACTGAAGATAATTTATGGAGAAATGGTAAAGTTCAACTGAATCTAGGTTACTCCTTTTAATACATTTATAGTCAAATCTTTTTTCTTACGTTATAATTTTTATACTAATTTAATTAAAAGGAACTTATTAAAATGAAATCTTTGTTGACATCTTTATTATTATTATTTGTAATTACATCTGCAAACATTGCTAGTGAAATAGGATTTATTGATACAGCTGTAATTTTTCAAAAAGCAAAATTTGTTACTGTATTTAAAGATAACTTTGCTGAAAAAGAAAAAGATTTTAATGAGCTTATTCAAAAAAAATCAAAAAAAATTGAAGCGGCTATTGCAAAAGGAAAACCTGAATCAGAAATACGTGAAATGGTTCAAAAGCGTGATGAAGAGTTAGAGCCAAAAAAACAAGAACTTATGCAATATGAATTATCGTTTCAACAAAACTTTCTTTTAAATGTTTCCACTACCGCTAAAAAGGTTGCTGCTGAATATGATATTGAAGTTGTTCTTGATAAACAAGTTGTTTATCATGGTGGATTTGACTTAACAAATATTGTTTTGGAACGACTTAATCAACAGTGATCTTAGCAGATATTGCAAAACACATCTCAGGAGAGCTCATAGGAAATGAGTCTACTCATATCAGTGGTATTAATGATATTGCATCAGCTACTGATAAACAATTAACGTTTGTTTTAGAAAAAAAATACATCTCTACAGCAAAACAATCCAAAGCAAGCGCGTTTATTACCTTTCAGCATATCGAAGGTCTCTCTAATCAGATTGTTGTAAGTTCTCCTAAAAAAGCACTTTCACAAACTATACTATTGTTTAAAGATAAGATTCTTAGCTCACTTAAGAACCCCGATAACACCGTAGCATCGTCAGCTCAAATCGCTCAAAATGTATCACTGGGTGAGAATTGCTCAATTGGTAACAACACAATCATTTCTAACTTTGTCAGCATTGGCAATCATTGCGTCATTGGTAATAATACAATCATCAATCCTAATGTTACGATTTATGATAATACTATTATTGGTGATAATGTTATTATTCATTCCGGAGTCGTTATAGGAACAGATGGTTTTGGTTATTTCTTAGATGGAAAGGTCTGGAGCAAAGTCCCTCATGTTGGTTATGTCAAAATTGAGAATGATGTTGAAATTGGCGCAAACACATGTATTGATAGAGGATGCATTGGCCTCACTCATATAATGAAGGGGTGTAAATTAGATAACCTTGTTCATATTGCTCATAATACAATTATTGATCCACATGTTGCTATTGCAGCCCAAGTTGGAATAACTGGTAGTACTAGAATTGGTACCCGTGTTATGATTGGGGGTCAGGCAGGTATCGATGCTGCTTATATTGGGGCTAATGCTATAATTACAGCAAAAGCAGGTGTAACAAAAAATATCAAAGATAATGAAATGGTGTCAGGCTTTCCAGCTTGGACTCACCAAAAAGAGTTAAAAAAAGAAGCATATTTAAGAAAAAAATTTAGGAGTGATTTATGAAATATTTTTTACCATTTATGATGTTGGTATTAACAAGCTTTTTCTCAGCATTTACTTATTCATTACCAAATATAACAGGGTCTACAGGACTCATTACCATGCCTACTGCTGAAATTCTAAAATATCGAGAGTATAATGTTGCCATTGATTATAATTTAAACTTAGATTCGAGCACGTCATCTGAGTATTACTATAAATTTAATGTTGGTGCTTTGGATAATGTTGAGCTTGGTTTTGTTGGAGGTACAAATCCAGCTGAAGGTGTTTTTCTAAATCTTAAATGGAATTTGTCTTCTAATACAGGACGGTTTCCATTGTTAATGGCTATAGGTTTTGAAAATTTAACGTCCACTAATGAATCTGATTTTTATATTGTATCATCAAAAAAACTACGATCTGATTTAGGCTTACACGCTGGCTTTAAAGCATTATTTAATGATGAAGTTGAAGTAGGGTTTATGACTGGTCTTGATTATGCTTATAGTGAATCTCTGTTAATTTTTTCTGATATTACCAATACTGGCAACAGCTATTATACATTTAATGCTAGCAGTCTTTACAAATTATCACTTGGTGATTCTACAGATAATATTTATTTAAGAGGCTCTATTCAAAATTTATTTCGGTCTGGAGATAAAGATACGTACTTTAATTTAGGTATTTGTTACTATAATGTTTTATAATTAATTATTTATTAATTATTTGTGTTCATGATAAAATAATATTAAATGAATGATAATTTATTTAAAAATTTAGATTTTGAACTTCTTATACAAAAGCAAAAAAATAATCGTTTCAAAGCTACTGCTCCGGCATTTCCGCATTGTAAAGGCTTTGGAGTAACTAAGCAAGAAGCTATTACTAAGCTATGTAGCTCTATTGGGAACTTCTTAAAAGAATCCACACAGGATTTCTTAAAGCTACATTTACTTGGTAATAATTACACCGAAGTAATTACAGATCCAAATAATAACGATGATTTTGAGCACCGAATTATTTCTATTGGAGGAAAATCTAATATTGTTGATCATCGTGTCTATCTAAAATCGCTTTCATCTATGATAGATTCGTTAAATATTCCTTATGCTACTGATTATAGCTCTAACGATTCATTTAATATAAAAGATTTTATTTCAGAGGGATCTCCTCAGGAAAATGATGACCTAATTTTAGGTATTAATTTATGTCTCAATTAATTAACAACCTTGATATACTGCGACACTCAACTTCGCATGTTTTGGCTCAAGCCGTTTTAAAATTATTTCCATCCGCTAAGCTTGGTATTGGTCCTGCTATTTCAGATGGCTTTTATTATGATTTTGATCTTGATACAGCAATTACTGAAGATGATCTGTCAAAACTAGAATCTATAATGCATGATATTATCAGCGAAGGGCAACTATTTGCTCATTTCACCCTAGATAAAGAAGCATCATTAAAGAAACTTCAAGAGTCAAATCAAACTTACAAATGTGAGTTAATTCAAGATCTTCAGCTAGATACTTATTCTTTTTATGAAAATGGGCCTTTCACCGATCTATGCAAAGGACCTCATATCGAGAATACAAACCAAATTAAAGCGTTTAAATTACTCAAAGTTTCAGGAGCTTACTGGAAAGGGTCTGAAGAAAATAAAATGTTGCAGCGAATTTACGGAACTGCATTTTTTAATACAAAAGATTTAAAGGTATATTTGCACCAGCTTGCTGAAGCAAAGAAAAGAGATCATAGAAAACTTGGTAAAGAACTAGATTTATTTAGTATTAAAAATGATATTGGTGGGGGTTTGATATTATGGCACCCTAAAGGGTCTATTATGCGAAATCTAATTGAAACATATTGGAAAAATCAACATATCAAACAAGGATATGATCTAGTATATACGCCACATATCGGAAAAGCTGATTTATGGAAAACATCTGGCCATTTAGATTTTTATGAAGAAAATATGTACGATAAAATGTCTATTGAAAACCAAGATTACTATCTTAGGCCCATGAATTGTCCTTTTCATATTATGATCTACAATGATTCATTACAATCATATCGACATTTACCAAAACGCTATGCTGAACTTGGAACAGTGTACCGTTTTGAGCGATCTGGTGTTTTGCAAGGTCTATTTCGAGTTCGGGGTTTTACACAAGATGATGCTCATATTATTTGCTCCAAAGATGATATTAATAAAGAAATAGAAAAGGCACTTTCTTTTTCATTAACCATGTTAAAAGTGTTTGGTTTTTTAGAATTTGAGTTATTTGTATCGACAAAACCAGCTGAAAAATTTGTAGGTAATCCAGAGCAATGGGTACTTGCTGAAAATGCTTTAAAACATGCACTTGAGAATCAGCAGTTACCTTATGAAATAGATGAAGGAGGCGGCGCATTTTATGGACCTAAAATTGATATAAAGATCAAAGATGCAATTGGCAGACAATGGCAATGTTCAACCATACAATTTGATTTTAATCTACCCGCTCGCTTTAATATGTCTTTTATAAATACAAAAGGCATCAAAGAAGAGCCTTATGTGATTCATAGAGCATTACTTGGATCTATAGAACGGTTTTTTGGTATTCTTATAGAACATTATGCTGGTTGGTTTCCTGCCTGGCTAGCGCCTGTTCAATGTACTATTCTTACGATTAATTCTGAATCTCATGATTATGCAAAAAAAGTTCTGTCAGAATTACAAAAGAATAATATACGTGTAGATTATGATGACTCTTCAGAAAAGATAGGCTATAAAATTAAACAGGCAATTTCACAAAAGATTCCATATTTACTTATTATTGGGGATCAAGAGGTATCTGATAATAAAATTACAATTCGGCATAAAAAGAATAATATGGGTTCATTATCTGTTGCTGATTTTATTGAGAAATTTAGAGCTGAATTTACAAGTCCAATTGACAATGTTATTTAAACCAGATATATTTCCCTTCAATGTGTAAAATTTTTAAAAAGATGGTAATAGACTAAGTAGGAGGAATCTTTATAAAACATTATATAATAAATGAAAGAATAAAAGCGAAACAAGTCCGCTTAATTGATAATGAAGGTAATCAGTTAGGTGTACTTCCAATTTCTGAAGCAAGGCGACTTTCATCAGAAAAAAATATGGACCTACTTCTCTTATCTGATAACGCAAGTCCTCCTGTTTGTAAAATTGTTGATTATGGACAATTTATGTACCATCAAAAGAAAAAAGAAAAGCAATCGAAACGATCGGGTCAAGTTATAAAAGAGTTAAAATTAAGCCACAAAATTTCTAGTCATGATTATAACGTTAGAATTAATCAGGCAATCAAATTCTTAAATAAGAAGTTTAAAGTTAAGATTACTGTTGTTTTTAGAGGTAGAGAAATTGTTTTTAGAGATAATTTAGGAATGGAAATGGTGTTACGATTTTTAAGTGATATAGAAGAATATGGAATAAAAGACAATGATATTGTAAAATCAGGTAGAAATTTATCAGTAATGATAAATCCAAAATGAGGTTGAATGATGAAAAAATTTAAACAAAAAACAAAAAAAGCAGCTAAAAAACGATTTACTTTAACCGCTTCAGGAAAAGTAAAGCGTTATAAAACTGGTAGACGACACTTATTAGAACACAAATCTTCTGGTCTTATTCGATCAAAGCGATTTAAAACAGGCGTATCATCTTCAGATATTAAAAAGATTAAAGCGTTGTTACCAGGAATTCGTATAAAGGAGTAAATTATGTCACGCGTTAAACGAGGTAATGTTGCACGTAAAAGAAGAAAAAAGCAACTAAAACTAGCAAAAGGATTTAGAGGTTCTCTTTCAAAATTATTTAGACCAGCAAGCCAAGCGCTTCTTCATGCTGGTAATAATGCATATCGTGACCGTCGGTTAAAGAAAAGAGATTTTAGAAAAATTTGGATCATCCGACTAAATGCTGCTCTTGAAGAGCATAATTTAAGCTACTCCCAATTTATGGGGGCGTGTAAGAAGAAAAATGTCTTGTTAAATAGAAAGATCTTATCGGAGCTAGCGGTTAATTCACCAGAGGTATTTGTAAAACTAATTGATTTTGTATCAAAGTAAAAGGGGCTACATCATATGATTTTAATGCAGTTGGGTGGATTGGGATTTGATCCCAAAAATATGTCTCCAATCATCTTACTTAAAGATACGGAAGAAAGAAATTTTCTTCCCATTTGGATAGGTATGTTTGAGGCAGCTGCAATTGCTATGGAGCTCCAAGATTTCAAACCGCCGCGACCTATGACTCATGATTTAATCACCAAAACAATTAAGACCTTAGAGGCAACAGTTCATAGAGTTGTTATTAGCGAAATTGTTGAAAATACGTTTTATGCTATTATTGAAATTGAAACGAAACAAAAACAAGTTATCAAAGTAGATGCTAGGCCATCAGATGCTATTGCAATTTCTGTTAGGGTGAATGCTCCTATTTTTGTTTCTGAAACGGTTATGTCAAAAGCTAAAATGGTCAATTCAGAAAAAGATGAAGAAGAGACTAAAGATTTCAAAAACTTTATTGATAATATCAATCCAGATGATTTTCAGGAATACATGGATAAACAAAATTAATTTATTTATTGACTTTTTAGTTTAATATAATATATAGTTTTCATCTGCTAAAAAATATTTATAGGTAATGTAGTTATGAAACGTACTTTTCAACCAAATCAAAGAAAACGACATAAAAAACATGGATTTTTAGTTAGAATGAGAACTCCAGGTGGTAGGCGTGTTATTGCAAATAGAAGACGTAAAGGTCGTTCTAAATTAGCAGTTTAGTTTGCCTAAATACACATTCAGTCAAGGTGATAGAATTAAGTCCGATGATCACTTTGATTTAGTCATCAATTCTGGCAAAAAATATGTATCTACGTCGTTTGTTTTGTATTTTCATCGTAAAGAATTTAGTTCTGCAAAAATTGGTTTTATTGCAAGTAAAAAATTAGGAAATGCAGTCACAAGAAATAAATCCAAACGAAAACTTAAAGAGCTTGTTAGACATTTTCAGTATCATATTCACAAACAATATGATGTGTTGTTAATTGCACGTTACAGCTTAATAAATACATCTACATCCGACTTATCTAATGAATTTATTACATGTTTGCAAGAAATGTCTATTTGGATTGATTGATTTTTAATAGGTACAATTTAAAACGTTATATGGTATAATTAATTTTAAAATAGCAAATGTCTTTTTGAAAAATATAAACATTTTGGAAATATTTTAAGGAATAACTATGACTGAATTTGGCCCTATAAAATTTTTAATTGAATCATTTATGCTTCCATTTCTTTCTTTTTCTTATGAAACAATTATCCCTAATTATGGAATTAGTATTATTTTATTAACTGTTATAATTAAAATCATTTTTTATCCGCTTATGAACAAACAGTATACATCTATGAAAAAAATGCAAGAAATTGCTCCAAAGATGACAGAATTACGTCAAAAATTTAAAAGCGATCCTCATAAGATGCAACAAGAAGTTATGAAGTTATATAAAGACCATAATGTTAGTCCTCTGCAAGGATGCTTGCCTATGTTACTACAGATACCATTTTTTATAGCAATTTATGCTACTATTATTAGTGACCAATTTAGTAGCTTGCTTAAAGCACCAGGTATTAATCAAGGCTTGTTTTCTTTTTGGCTTTCTGATCTTACAGTCGCAGATAGTACGTATATACTGCCTATTATTTTAGCGGTGTTCACGTTTTATTCTCAAAAAATGATGATGGTTGATCCCAAGCAAAAACAGCTATTGTATTTATCTCCAATTATGATTTTAATTTTTGGTTTGCAGCTGCCATCTGGCGTCTTATTATATTGGTCCACATCTACTGTTATTTCAACTATTCAACAATTTTTAATAACAAAACCATCATCCCCCAATATTTTGAATGTTATACCTAAAAAAGCACATTAATTAAATTAAGGAGTATTAAAATGAATGAAAAAAAAGGAATTTTTGGTTTTTTATCAAATTGGTCTGAAAAAGATAATGATACAAGTACTATAAGTACTGAAAATCCAATAGATGCTATTTCTCCCGTTGAAACAATAGAAACCACTGAAAAGCCCCCTGTTATTACTGACGAAATCGAAGCATTCGCCCTTGAAAAAGCTCAGGAACTTTTAAAACTAGCACAGTTTCAAGGAACAATTTCTCCTCGTTATAAAAAAGGCTATACACTTTGTATGGAAATCAATGATGCTGGGGATGATTTAGGCCGCATTATTGGAAAAAATGGTTCATGTTTACAAGCAATTCAAATCCTAATTAAGTTTTTTGTAATACGAAAATTTGAAATTTCACTTAGAATTGTTGTTGATGCAGGTGATTATAAAAATAGGCATCAATCACAAATGAAGCGGATGGCTTTAAAAGCAGCTGATGAAGTTATTACATCTGGCAATAATATTAAACTTGATCCAATGAATGCGGTTGATAGACGTACCATTCATGTTTTATTTGAAAATCATAATGATATTGTTACTCAAAGTGAAGGTGAAGGAAACGAAAGACATATAGTGCTTATGAAACGAGATGAAACCAAATGATGATACTATCGTTGCGTTAGCAACGCCCAATGGTATTGCAGCAATTGGTATTATTCGACTCTCAGGGTCTAAAAGTTTAGATTATTTAACATCTTGTTTTACCTCTGTAAGCTCAATTTTACCTAACATTGTTTATGTTGGAAAATTCAAAGATCCACTATCTAATGAGACCATTGATAAAGTATGTATAACGTATTTTCAATCTCCAAAATCATATACAGGCGAAGATTCTGCTGAAGTACATTGCCATTCTAGCCAATATGTTATTAAAGCTATTTTAAATAGCTTTATCTGTTTAGGTGCGAGATTAGCTCAATCAGGGGAATTTTCTAAACGTGCTTATATGAATGGAAAACTAACACTAACGCAATCGGAGTCTGTTATTGATCTTATTCATTCGCAAACAAAACTGCAACATACGGTTAGCTTAAATAGAGTTGAAGGAAAATTATATCGTCACATAAACTTAATTCGGAATGAGCTACTGAGACTTTTAGAACAACTTGAAGGATCTATTGATTTTCCTGATGAAGTTCCGTCTATTAATAGATCCCTTGCTTGTAACTCGCTTGAATCTATTTCAAAAAATCTTAACCATATCATCTCACTACAAGATTTAGGTAAATCAATATCAGATGGGGTTCACTGCTTATTTCTTGGAAAACCTAATGTTGGAAAATCATCTATATTTAATGCCCTTCTAGGAGAAGATCGCTCTATAGTTACAGATACACCAGGAACCACTCGAGATTATATTAGTGAACAAATCGAGTATAATGGGATTCAATTCATGTTATATGATACGGCTGGTTTAAGACACTCGGATGATATCATTGAGTTTTTAGGGATGAAAAAAATACAATCCTTAATAAAAAAAGCGACTATTATTATTTGGGTTTGTGATCAATCTGAGGAACTTACTGCAGATGATTTTACAGTCTTCGATCATATTAAACATAATACCAACTATGCTATCTTATCTAATAAAGTAGACCTTTCTTCAAAGAAGTCATTTTATATTCCTGATGCAAAGCCATTATTTCAACAATCTTGTTCAGCTTTAAGTCCAGAATCACTAAATGACTTTAAGCAAAATCTTTATGAATACTCTGTATCAACGTATCAAGATCAAGATTTAGAATTCTTGTGTAACGTCAGGCAATTTTCTTGTATAAAGCAATTAGCTTCCTTAATTTCAAACTTATTGACGCAGTTAAAAACAACTTGCCATGATGATATGCTTGCTATTGATCTGCGTAATTGCATTGAAAGTTGTTCTGAATTAACGGGAGATAGTATTACAGAAGAGGTTTTAGATGGTATTTTTTCTCGCTTTTGCGTTGGAAAATAATTAGACTATTTTTCCTCGCTTATTACTAAATTCTCGCAATTTCTTTTCCCAATCCATTTTTTGGTTATACGTTCCTTTTCCTTTTTGACTAACTTTTGTTTTATTAATATCCACAAGCTGAATATTTAATTGTGACTTCATTTCAGAACGTGGTTTAATCTTATTCACTAAAAGTCTAATTTTTTTTACTTTCTTATCTTTTTCTTTTACTTCTTGATCTAACAATGTTACGTAGGATTCTGCTGCTTTATTAAATAATCGCAAATTTTCAATAACTTCTTTTGATTCACTTTTTCCTAGAATTAAATTTTTAAATTTATCAAGAAATTTTTTCATAATTCTTTACGGTTTATTGGTTTTTCTAGTTGGTTATTATCGTCTTTTATTGTATTGGCTAATTCTTGCTCATCATCATTAGCATTATCTTGATCTTTCTGTTGATCTTGTTGTTGTTCTTGTTGTTGTTCTTGTTGTTGTTCTTGTTGTTGTTCTTGTTGTT
>PBEQ01000034.1 GCA_002719695.1 bacterium
TATCTTTTAACTCCTGAAGACGCTTGGAAGATTTGTGACGATTTCTTGATATTTGGTGTATGTGTGTATGTGGAGCACAATCTAGAATACAACCTAGAATACGACCTATGAGTGGCATAATTTTCTTCTCCTAATTTTTCTTCTCTTAATCAAATCGCCTTTTTATCAGGGCTTTGTTGTACCGCTTGCTGATGAGACGAGTTTCTCTGTAATTTAAGTGTTTAAATTATCGAAAGTTTTGGGAAAAAATTGCAAAATAGTCCATTGATATTTTATGGTGTATTTTTTCTGTCTATATATTAGAATTTTGCAAATATGTTATTACAAAATTAAATTCTTAAAGGATCAAAATTCTATCACACCTAAATGTTAATAACTAGCGCTGTTATAGTGACCCCAGTTAAGAAGTAATTAAAATTATATGTCTCTAAATCCTACTAACATAGAAGAACTTTATTTGTCTAAATGTGATTTAAGAAATTTAACAGACGCAGATATTCCAAACCCCTTCCCTATATAGTCTTAATTTAAATTATTATTGGCATCGTTAATATAGGTGCTTGATGTGGTTTCTTAAGCAAAAATATATTTGTTAATCACAAGGTTTCTAGTTAAACTATAGTCTCATGAGTAATAGGTTAAAGTCTTTTTTTGTAGCTGCAACACGTCAAAATGATGGTAAAACCATGACATCGCTAGGTTTGTTTAGCGCGATCTTAAAGCGCTTTAAAAATGTTGCTTATATGAAACCTGTTGGCCAGCAATATTTGGTTGTAGATGATAAAAAAGTAGATAAAGATGCCTTGTTATTTCAGCATGTATATGACTTAAAAGATGATTTTTCACACATGAGCCCGATAGCTGTTCCAAAAGGGTTTACCCAATCTTATATCGATAAGCCCAACAATGAACAGGCTGTTGCTACTCTTAAACAATCTCATGAAATACTTACAAAAGATAAAGATTTTTTAGTTGTAGAAGGAACCGGTCATGCGGGGGTTGGGTCTGTTTTTGATTTATCAAATGCAGCTGTTGCTAAGTTATTACGATTAAAAGTAATACTGGTTTCATTAGGTGGTATTGGACGATCAATTGATGAGTTAATGTTAAATAAGGCTGTTTTTGATTTACATGGTGTGGAAGTTTTAGGTGTTATTATCAATAAAATTCAAGAAGATAAGTACGAAAAAATTAGCTCTTACGTAAAAAAGGGGCTTGAACGTCAAGGTGTAGATGTTTTGGGGTGTATTCCTTTTGTTCCAATGTTAACAAATCCAACGATAGAAACTATTTTTGAAAAATTAGGTGGTGAATTAATGTCATCTAAAGTAGGATTTAATAATCGTGTTGAAAAGTGTTTAATTGGAGATATGGTTCCTCATGATGCTTTGTCCCAGTTAGAACCTAATACCTTGTTTATTGTTCCTGCAAATCGAGAAGGTTTGGTAATGGCCGCACTATGTGGTAATTTACTTGATTCTGAACTTGTTTATTATGTTTCAGGGATTGTGTTTACGTGTGGAAAAATTCTTCATCCTCGTATTTTGGAACTAGTAAAACGTACTCATATTCCAATGTTACTTGTTGAGGAAGATTCGTTTACAGTTGCTAACAAAATAACACATATGTTAGTTAAATTACGATCTAATGAGCCGGATAAAATAAAAACGGTTCAAAATTTGGTTGAACAATATGTTGATGTTGATGGTATTTGTGAACGGCTATGAATATAAAAAAGTTTCAACTTTTTTCATTGATTAAAGATGATATTGAGATAGTAAAAAAAAAGATTTCTGATGTTCTTTATCGTCAAAAAAAAGCAGAAACAGCCGCTGTGATTGAACATCTATTAGCATCTCAGGGGAAATTACTTAGGCCTGCCTTGGTTTTTTTAGCGGCCTATACTGTAAAGCCTAATTTAACAGCAGACGAAAAGCATAGACTAGCATTGTGTGCTACTGCGATTGAATTAATTCATATGGCTTCTTTAGTACATGATGATGTGATTGATGATGCGGATGTTCGACGAGACTCAAAGTCTGTTAAAGCCAAGTTTGGTAATCCTGTAGCCGTAACCTCTGGGGTATATTTATATTCCGTTGCTCTGCAATTAATTGCAGAGGTTGGTTCTATAAAAATTCTTGATGAACTTAGTTCTACCGTTCAAAAGATGTGTGAAGGGGAGTTGCTACAGTATTCTTTAAGGGATAAAACGTCTTATGATATTGATTTATATTATTCTGTTTTAGAATCAAAAACGGCGGTTTTATTTAAGATGGCTTGTATGGTGGGCTGTTATTTATTTGATGTTGAACAAAAAGATCAGCAGGCACTGTCTGATTATGCCATGCATTTAGGGTATAGTTTTCAGCTATCAGATGATTATCTCGATATGTTTGGTGATGATGCTGATTTAAATAAAAAAACGGGTCAGGATTTTGTTCAGGGTCAGTTTACGTTGCCTGTATTATTAATGCTTAAAAAACTTGATGATAAAGAAAAAACTGTATTTTTTGATTTATTGGATGATCAAAGTCTGATTCATTTTGAGCAACTGAAGAAAAAGGCGGTGTCTTTAGGAGTGCAGACTGATTTAGCGACTATTGTCCATAAGAGAGTTTTGCAATCTAAAACGGCTTTAGAATCTAATTACGATAGTAACTATAAAGAGGCCTTGTGTTATCTTGCTGATTTTGTTGGAGATCGAGTAAAGATTTAGTTTTTTGTTTTTTACTATCGTTTTTTTTTGTAAAAAAAATTGCTTTTTTTTATAAATTTTATTTTTTTCATGTTTTGTGAATTTTTAAAAAATTTTTAAATGATTTGACGATGTCGTTTGAGGGCTTTTCAATTTATTTTTTGTATGATAAAGTTTTTACCACTATGAAAATTCACGAATATCAAGCAAAAGAAATTCTTAAAAAATTCGGTGTTCCGATTCAAGATGGTTTCATTTTTGAATCTGAAGCTGATATCGAAGCAACGATTGATAACGTTGCTTCAGAGCTAAACTGCAAGCAGTTTGTTGTTAAAGCTCAAATTCATGCAGGAGGAAGAGGCCTTGGTGGAGGCGTTAAATTCTGCCCAAATAAAGAAACTGCATTCGAAAAAGCAAAAGAAATTTTTGGTATGACACTTAAAACGCATCAAACTGGTCCAGAAGGTCAGCTTGTACGTAAAGTGTATATTACTGAGGCGTTAGATATAGAAAAAGAATATTATGTTGCTATTACTTTAGATAGAACCCAATCAAAACATGTTATTATGGCAAGTTCCGAAGGTGGCGTAGATATTGAAGAAGTTGCAGCGAAAACACCTGAAAAAATTATTAAAGTGTGGGTGGACCCTAATTTAGGGCTACAAGCTAACCAAGCGAGACAACTAGCATTTCGTTTAGGTTTTGAAGGGGATGCATTCAAACAAGCTGTTAAAGTTTTCAAAGCGCTTTATAAAGCATATGAAGCTACAGATGCTTCAATTGCTGAAATTAATCCATTGGTTCTTACTGAGCAGGGTAACGTTGTTGCTCTGGATGCTAAATTTAATTTTGATTCTAATGCTCTTTACAGACAAAAAGATATTGCCAGTCTTAGAGATGTTCATGAAGAAGATCCTACTGAAGTTGAAGCAGGTGAATTTAATCTTAATTATATTAAGTTAGATGGAAATGTAGGATGTATGGTAAATGGTGCTGGATTAGCGATGGCTACTATGGATATTATTAAGTTAAAAGGTGGAGAACCAGCTAACTTTTTAGATGTAGGTGGTGGTGCAAACGTAGAAACAGTGAAAAATGGTTTCCGTATTATTTTATCTGATAAAAACGTTAAAGCAGTTTTAATTAATATCTTTGGTGGTATTGTTCGATGTGATCGTGTTGCCAATGGTATTATTCAAGCCGTAAGTGAGCTTGATTTGTCTGTTCCTGTTGTTGTTAGATTAGCAGGTACAAATGCTGAAGAAGCAAAATTATTATTAGAAAATTCTGGAGTGTCTATTATTCCTGCAGAATCACTTGAAGAAGCCGCAACTAAGGTTGTGGACGTAGCAACCTAGGTTGGAGGGTTAGAGCATGGCTATATTAGTTGATAAAGATTCTAAAATTATTGTTCAAGGAATTACGGGTTCTGAAGGTTCATTTCATGCAGAACAATGTTTAGCCTATGGAAATAATGTTGTTGGTGGTGTGACTCCTGGTAAAGGTGGTCAAACTGCTCTTGATGGTAAAGTTCCTGTATTTAATACGTGTTATGAAGCTCGTGAGCAAGTTGGTGCTAATGTATCATTAATTTTTGTACCCCCTGCATTTGCTGCAGATGCTATTTTAGAAGCTGCAGATGCTGGTATTGAGCTTGTTGTTTGCATTACAGAAGGTATTCCTGTTGCTGATATGGCAAAGGTTTATACCTACTTAAAGAGTTCTAACACCCGTTTAATCGGTCCAAACTGTCCTGGACTATTAACACCAGAACAAGCAAAAGTTGGTATTATGCCTGGTTTTATTGCACAAAAAGGGTCTGTTGGTGTTATTTCTAAGTCAGGAACACTTACGTATGAAGCGGTTCATCAGCTATGTCAGGTTGGTTTAGGTCAAACTACATGTGTAGGTATTGGTGGCGATCCTGTGATTGGTACTAAAATGGCTGAACTTTTGGAATTATTTGAAAATGATCCAGAAACTGAAGCAATCGTTATGATTGGTGAAATTGGTGGATCAATGGAAATTGAAGCTGCTGAATATGTAAAAGCTCGTGTTACAAAGCCTGTAATTGGGTTTATTGCTGGTCAGACAGCACCTCCTGGACGACGTATGGGACATGCAGGTGCTATTGTTTCTGGTGCTGACGAATCTGCTGATGCTAAAAAAGCTAAAATGGCTGAATGTGGAATTTTAGTTGTTGATTCTCCATCTGAAATTGGCGCTACTGTTAAGCAATCGTTACAAAAAGTTACAGCATAACTTAACTTTAGTTTCCGCTCTTAATTAATCTTAGTTTTTGTATTAACTATTTTTTATTTTAATTAGTTATTATTTTAGTTGACTTTTGGTTTTTTTCAATTATTATCATTATTATATTTAATAAGTAGGGGTATTTATGATTCAAAAAATAGTTGTCTTAATAGTTACTAGTATTATTTGTTTTTATAGTTCACTTTTTGCTGATAGTTTTTATTTTTTTAATAAATTTAGTTATTCTGCAGATGTTGGTTTAGTATCTGGTAGTTCAACTTGGTCTAAGGCATCTTCTGTTGCTGACGATTCTGATCGTTATAGATTGGGGTATCAAATTACTGGGAAAGCTAGCTATGATATTAGCGATGCGGTTAGTTTTTATTTTGGGGTAGGCTATAAGGCTCTCAATACAGAGCACTATAAGGCTTCCAATACTGATTCTAGAGAGTATCGTATGAATTATTTATACGTTCCAGCATCACTTAGTTTTATGTTACCTATTGTTTGGGATAACGTATCTGTAAATCTTGTTTTAGGTGGTTACGGTGCTTATCTTTTAGATGCTGAATCGCAATTGGGTGTTAATGCTTTACAAAAATTAGATAATAATGATTTAACTTCATTCGATTATGGTGCTATTAGTGGGATAACGTTTACATATTTTTCATCAGTTAGTTTTTTCCATAGTATTAATGTTTCGTTAACCTATGATTATGGCTTGCAAGAAATTGCTAGTAAGGTTACAAATAACGCAATTACTTTTTCTTTAGCTACAAAAATTTAAACACCGTTATTATTAATTTTTTACGTGTTGGCTTGTTATTAGGATTGCTATCAAGTAATCTGTTACTATGAAAATAAGTACCCAGAACTATTTAAAAGCGATTTATCAGTTATCTGAACTTGAGGATAAATCAATTGTAAAGGTTGTTGATCTATCAAAAAAGTTAAATGTTTCTATGGCTTCTGTATCTGAGATGGCAAAACGTTTGGAACAAGATGGTTATGTTAAAAATACACCTTATAAGGGGCTAGTATTAACCAAAAAAGGGTCTCATATTGGTTGTAACATGGTTAGACATCATCGTATTTGGGAAACATATTTGTTTAGAGTTTTGGAATTTACTTGGGATGAAGTCCATGATGAAGCTGAGTTACTGGAGCATGCATCATCTAATAAGGTCATTGAAAAGTTAGAAATATTAATGGGTTATCCTAAATTTGATCCTCATGGAAATCCTATTCCTGATAAAGATGGGGTTATACCTACTATTTCCAATGAAATGTTATTATCCTCATGTCAAAAAGGTGATTGTTGTTCGATTGTTCGCTTTGTTGATTTAGATAATACCTATCTTCATTTTTTAAATAAGCATAATGTAGCTGTTCATTCTTCATTACGTATAGATGATATTTTAGAATTTGATGGTACTGTTGTGTGTTGTATCAATAATCACACACTTCATTTTAGTAACTATGCTGCTAATCATATTTATGTTGTTGTGAGTTAGGTTTTTTTATAAAAAATATTAGGTATGCCTAATATTTTTTGTTATAATAGTCATTTATTAATTATTTGGAGTAAGTTATGTCCCTATTTATGTTTTTTAGAGTACGTATAGTTTTAACAGTATCATTGGTTTTGATATTATTTTTGGCGGTTGGGTGTGATTCTTCTAAAAATAATTCGATTTTAAAAGTTGTCAGTACTACGGGGATGATTCATGACTGTGTCCTTAATATTGCAAAAGATAATGTTGAGTTAGCCGTTTTAATGGGGCCTGGTGTCGATCCTCATTTATATAAGGCAACAGAAAATGATGTACTAACGTTAGCTCGTGCAGATATTATTTTTTATAATGGGTTACATCTTGAAGCTAAATTAGGTGACGTGTTAGATAAAATGTCGGACTCAGCAACGGTTGTAGCGGTTAGTGATTCAATTAATAAAGATCGTTTGCGGATGCCAAAAGAATTTGAGGGGTTTTATGATCCTCATATTTGGTTTGATGTTCGATTATGGCTATTGGTTGTTGATATGGTAGAAAAAACCTTAATTCAAGTAGATAAGGCTAATAAAGCATTTTATGAACAAAATGCTACGGAGTATCGTCGTAAATTAAAAACGTTAGATGATGATATTGTATCGCATATTCGAATGGTTCCTGATTCTCAGCGTGTTTTAGTTACAGCTCATGATGCGTTTGGCTATTTTGGAGATGCTTACGGGTTTGAAGTATATGCTTTACAGGGTATTAGTACAGAATCAGAAGCTGCTATATATGATGTAGATCATTTAGCTAGCTTTATTGCTAACCGAAAGATACCAGCAATTTTTGTTGAATCCTCTATCTCAAAACGTTATGTTTTGTCGGTTCAAGAAGCTGTAAAATCAAAAGGATGGCAGGTAAAAATTGGTGGTGAATTATTTTCGGATGCATTAGGTGATTTTAATACACCAGAAGGGACGTATATTGGTATGATGAAACATAATGTTAAGACAATTGTTGAACAGTTAAAATAGATGGTAAAACCAGATCGTTTAACAGATTTAGAGTGTGCTGTTGTTGTTCAAGATTTAACTGTTGCATACAAAGAAAAACCTGTTTTATGGGATATTGATCTTAAGATCCCTAAAGGGGTTTTATTAGCTATTGTGGGGCCTAATGGTGCTGGTAAAACAACATTATTACGGTCCATTATGGGGATGATAAAACCAGCTGCTGGTAATGTTGCTATTTTTGGTCAATCTATTGCAGCTAAAAAACGCTCGATAGGGTATATGCCTCAACGAGGGACTGTTGATTGGGACTTTCCAACGGATGCTCTTGATGTTGTTATGATGGGACGCTACGGACATATTGGTTGGTTTAAACGTCCAAGTGTAAACGATAAAAAATTGTCTCTAGAAGCATTAGATCGTGTTGGTATGGCTGATTTTGCATCACGGCCTCTAAACCAATTATCTGGTGGACAACAACAACGGGTGTTTTTAGCCCGTGCTTTGGTTCAAGATGCTGATTTATATTTTATGGATGAACCCTTTGTTGGTGTTGATGCTGTTACGGAACAAGCTATTATTGAATTATTAAAGGAATTACGAAATCAATCAAAAACGGTTGTGGTTGTCCATCATGATCTTCAAACATTAGCCGATTACTTTGATTGGGTATCGTTATTAAATGTTCGTCAAATTGCTTATGGCAGTGTGGCTGATGTTTTAACACCAGAAAACTTGAAAATTACTTATGGTGGTCGAAGTTCTTTTTTAATGCATAATCCAGTTATCACGTGATTTATGATGGGATTGGATGTTTTATCTTTAAATTACACTTTAAGCATTGTCATGGCAGGATCCTTTATATTAGGCATTAGTTCAGGCGTTTTAAGTTCCTTTGCTGTCTTAAGACAACAAAGTTTATTAGGTGATGTTATTTCTCATGCTGCTTTTCCAGGAATTACACTTGCTTTTTTATGGATGATGACAAAAGATCCTTTAGGGTTATTTTTTGGGGCTTTAGTTTCTGGTTGGATAGGTACTCTTTTAGTTAAGAGTATTGTTACCTATACAAAATTATCAATGGATACTGCGTTTGGTATTGTACTATCGGTGTTTTTTGGATTAGGTATTGTTTTATTAAGTTATATTCAACGATTACCTACTTCTGATAAAGCTGGTTTAAATTCTTTTTTGTTTGGAAGTGCTTCCACACTTTTATTACAAGATCTTATTGTGATGGGATTATTTTGTTTCATTATTTTGGTGTTTTTAGGGTTGTTTTGGAAGGAGTTTAAATTATTAACATTTGATACCAGTTTTATGAGTTCAATGGGATTTCCTGTAGCAAAGTTGGATATGTTATTAACAATCTTATTAGTTATGGCTATTGTATTAGGACTTCAAATGGTGGGTGTTGTGTTAATGAGTGCGATGATGATTGCTCCTGCTGCTGCTGCTAGACAATGGACCAGTCATCTGGGCTTAATGGTTTTTTTAGCTGGTTTTATTGGGTTACTTTCAGGTTGTATTGGAACGTTAGTTAGTAATGCTATCCCACAGGTTTCAACAGGTCCTATGATTGTTGTTGTTATTAGTATCATGGTCATTATTTCGTTAGTGTTTGCTCCTCATCGTGGATTAGTATGCAATTGGATTAAGGGATATTATCATCGCGTTAATATTCGAGCAAATAGTATTCTTATGAATATGTTGTTATTTTCTGAAAGTAAAACTGATCCTTATCATTGTCATCAATTATCAGCCCTGGTTGCCATTGGTCGAGGTCCTTCGTTAAGGACAATGTTACAACTTAAACGTCAAAAATTAGTTCAAAACCCGCAAGATGATTTATGGGGGTTTACGGAACTTGGATATAAAAAAGCGTTAACGTTAAAGAAATCTTTATATTCACAGTCTCATGAGCATTGAACAACTTTCTATTATTGGATTAGCTTCTTTAGTTTCTATATCATGTAGTTTATGTGGCGTATATTTGGTATTAAGGCGTCTTGCGTTAATTAGTGATGCTATTAGTCATTCTATTTTATTAGGGATTGTATGTTCTTTTTTTATTGTTCATGATCTTAATTCACCTTTGCTAATTTTAGGAGCAACCCTCACTGGTGTATTAATGGTTTATTTAACGGAGATTTTAGTTGCGTCTAAACGTCTAAAAAAAGATGCTTCCATTGGACTTGTTTTTCCTTTATTTTTTTCTATCTCTGTTTTATTAATAAATCTTTTTGCAGCTGATATTCACTTGGATCAGGATTCGGTATTATTAGGTGAAATTGCGTTTACACCGTTTCGATTATTAACAATCTGGGGTTATAATCTTGGTCCCGCTTCATTATGGGTTATGGGTGGAATCTTGGTTTTAAATGTGGTGTTTATAAGTGTGTTTTACAAGGAATTAAAATTAACTACGTTTGATCACGGGTTAGCGGCTATGTTGGGTTTTTTTCCTGCTTATTTGCATTATGCGTTTATGGCTATGGTGAGTATCACAGCGGTTGGTGCGTTTGAATCGGTTGGCGTTATTTTAGTTGTTGCATTAATGATTGTTCCTCCTGCTACTGCTTATTTATTAACCAATCGGTTATTTCCGATGATGATATTAAGTATTGTATTTGGTTTAGCTTCATCCTTATTAGGTTATAGTATGGCATTTTACTTAAATGTATCTATTGCTGGTTCTATGGCTGTTATGACTGGTATTTTGTTTTTACTTGTATTTTTGTTTTCCCCTAGTCAAGGGCTGATTATGAAATTTTTAACTTTTCAGCAACAACGTATTTTATTTTCAACTAACATGCTCTTAATTCAGTTACTTGAACATGAAGGAACGAAAACTGAAAAAACAGAAAATACAGTTTCAAACCTAATTGTTCATATGAAATGGACTTTTAAATTTGCTAATTCAATTGTTAGTTATGCCTTAGAGAAAGGGTTTATACAGCGTCATGATGATCGCTTATTATTAACCTCATTTGGCCGAGAAAAGGCCAAACGAGTTATTGTTATGGATGCTTAATTTTAATGAACTAAGGTTTTTAAAAATAATTGGTATTCTTCAAATGATAGTAAGGAATCTAGTTCAGATAAATCACTTATTTCAACTTTAATTAACCAACCATTATTATAGGGATCTGAATTAATTAGTTCGGGTTGGTCTGCTAATGTTGTATTTACGTCAATTATTTTTCCGCTTACCGGCGCATAAATCGAAGAAACTGTTTTAACAGATTCTATGGTTCCAAACTCACTTTTTTGTGTGACGTCTGAATCTTTTTCTGGTAATTCAATAAATACTATTTCCCCAAGTTCATCTAGTGCATATTGAGATACTCCAATTGTAGCAATTGAATTTTCTAAAAAAATCCATTCATGATCTTCGGAATACTTTAACAAATCTTCTTGCATATGAATCTCCTTAATTATGATATTAGTAGTTGCGTCAATTATACTGATTTGAATATACAGAATCAAGATAAATAATGATATACTTTTTTCAATGTCTTTATTAATAATTGATGGGTTTTCGTTAGCGTTTCGTGCTTATTATGCATACCCGCTCTCATTAACGTTAGCAAATGGAAATCCTATTAATTCTGTATTTGGTTTTATGACATTATTATTACAGGCTATTGATCAGTTAGATCCTACTCATGTTGTTGTTTGTTTTGATCGACCTGAACCTACCTTTAGACATCAGGCTTTTGATGGCTATAAAGCCAATCGATCACCTGCTCCAGAAGACTTTCAATCTCAGGTTCCTTTACTAAAAGATGCTGTTCGTTCAGCTGGAATTTATCTTTTAGAAAAAGCGGGTTATGAAGCCGACGATTTAATGGGAAAATGTGCTGTTTTAGCTGAAAATATTGCTATGGATGCCTTTATTTACTCTTCAGATCAGGATACCTTTCAGTTAGTTTCTGATCATATTAAAATTGTGTCTGCTAAAAAGGGTCAATCCTCATTATTTGTTTATGATCACGATGCTGTTTTTAATAAAATGGGTGTTTATCCTAATCAAGTTATTGATTTTAAAGCTCTAAAAGGGGATAGTTCTGATAATATTCCTGGTGTTAAAGGAATTGGTGATAAAACGGCGTCAACATTACTTGCGACCTATCAAACCCTTACTAATATTTATGACCATCTGGATGAGTTATCCTCTAAAAGTATTCGAGAAAAATTGCGACACGATAAAGAGGCTGCTTTTTTATCTCAGCATCTTGCCACCATATGCACGGATATTGATTTAGATTGTGATGTCCTAGACTTTAAATTAACCTTAAATTGGTCGTCATTAAAAACCTTATTTGAATCGTATTCATTTACAAGCTTATTAAAAAAATATCAGAGACATTTTGATCAAACGGAATCGTTAGATTTTACTGAGTCACCTCAGTCTGTAACGTTTGATGCAATTTGCTTGGATTCTAAAGCGGCTTTGGAGGCTGTTTTAAATCGTGTTACGGATACGTTTGCCTTTGATTTGGAAACAACATCTTTAACGATTCATGATGCGGTAGCTGTTGGGTTATCCTTTTGTTTTAATGATAAAGAAGCGTATTATGTTCCGTTTTTAAAACATGGTACACACGCTACAGAATCTTCAACGGTTCCTTTATTTAATCTGGCTGTTAATGATGTCGATTCGTTAACTGTTCCACCTTTATTAACTATCTTAAAACCCATTTTAGAGAATCCTAACATTCAAAAAATTACTCATAATGGAAAATATGATTATCAAATTTTAAAACGCTATGACATTATGGTTAAGGGAATGAGTTTTGATACTATGTTAGCGGCATTTCTTATTAATCCATTAGCTGGGGTAGGGCTCAAAGCTCTAACAAACTATTATTTTAATACCGATATGGTTGCTTATGATGATTTGGTTTCTAAGGATGAGACCTTTTTGGATGTTGAGTTATTAAAGGCAACAGAATATGCCGCTGCGGATGCTTATTTTACCTTGCAACTTAAGCAACGATTTATTAATGAACTTACAAAACTATCTCTCGATACATTGTTTTATGATATCGAATGTCCTTTACAACCTATCTTAGCTGATATGGAATATCGTGGGGTTCGTGTTGATCTTGATAAAATTCATTTTTTATCTGAAACGTTGTCTCATGAACAACGTGATTTGATGGAACGTATTTATACGTTTGCTAATAAAACATTTAATATTAACTCAACGAAACAGTTAGCTGAGGTTTTGTTTGATGATCTTAACTTACCTGTTATCAAAAAAACCAAGACAGGTCGTTCAACGGATAATAGTGTTTTAGAATCTCTCTTAGGGAAACATGATATTATTGAACTATTAATGACATATCGTACCAATGAAAAATTGTTGAGTACTTACATTAATGCCTTACCTCATTTGATTCATCCTAAAACAGGGCATATTCATACTACGTTTCATCAACATATTGTTATTACAGGTCGTTTATCATCAACGAGCCCTAATTTACAAAATATTCCTATTCGTACTGAAAAAGGGGTTGCGATTCGTGGTGTTTTTATTCCAAGTAAACCAGATCATGTATTAATGAGTGTTGATTATTCTCAAATAGAGTTACGTTTAATGGCTCACTTTTCAAATGATCAGGCTATGATTGCTGCTTTTAATCAAGGTCTTGATATTCATGCAGCAACGGCTGCTATTATGTTTGATTGTGATGTAGCCGATGTTACATCGGATCAACGATATCAAGCAAAAGCAGTAAATTTTGGTATTATTTATGGTATTTCTTCTTTTGGTTTATCGAAAAATATTAATTGTTCAGTTGGTCAAGCTAAACACATGATTGATAACTATTTTTTGCAATTTCCAACTATCCAAGTGTTTATTGATAACACAATTTCTGATGCACGAAAAAATGAATCAGTTCGAACGGCGTTTGGTCGTATTCGTCCGTTACCAAATATTAATTCTCAACATCGATCGCAACGACAATTCGAAGAACGTGCTGCTGTAAATACGTTTTTACAAGGAACTGCTGCTGAAATTTTAAAAATGGCTATGATTCGTATTGAAAATCAGTTACAGGCATCGTCTTTAAACGCTTCAATGATTATCCAGGTTCATGATGAATTAGTATTTGATGTTTTAGAATCGGATCAAGATGCTTTAGCGACACTTGTTAGATCGGAAATGGAATCAGTTGTTAATTATTCGATCCCATTAACTGTTGATTTAGGTGTTGGAAAAAATTGGAAATTGAAATAGTTTTTTTATGTGGTATAACTATATTACGTATTATATTAAAATGTTTTATGAACGTTGTGTAATGCTTATATTTTATTCTAAAAATTTTATGAAAATTTAATTGACTAGTTTTATAACTATGTTAGAATTTTTTAATTCAAAAAAAATCAAAAAAAGTGAAATTTTTTTTATTCTGTAACGATAACTATATTAGAGTAACAAGGATAATTAAAAAGGAGTCAATATGTCATATACATCAGGAAACAATTTGGAATCTACGGATGCTGACTTAAACAATATTGATGCTAATAAATTTGTAGAGACTGTTTCTGATGGTGTTGATGAAAATTTGAAAGATAATTTTGATTCTGATTCATCTACCCCGCAAAACTCCGAATCAAATTTTTCTATTCAAGCAACTCAAACTGAAGAAGTTGATAAATCTGTTTACATTGATGATTCTGTAAAAATGTATTTACGTGAAATCGGGACTGTAAAATTATTGTCAGCTCAAGAAGAAATTGTGTTAGCTAAACGTATGGAAGAGGGTGATGATGAAGCTAAACAAAAAATGATTAACGCTAATCTTCGTCTTGTTGTTTCTATCGCTAAAAAATATATTGGGCAAGGACTTTTGTTTCTTGATCTAATTCAAGAAGGTAACGCTGGTCTTATCCGAGCTGCTGAAAAATTTGATTATCGAAAAGGATTTAAGTTTTCAACATATGCCACTTGGTGGATTAAACAAGGTGTTACCCGTGCTATCGCCGATCAGTCTCGTACAATTCGTGTTCCTGTTCATATGGTTGAAACAATCTATAAATACAAAAAAACGTCTCGTATGCTTATGCAAAAGTTGGGTAGACAACCTACTGAAGAAGAGGTTTCTGAAGAAACGGGTATTCCTCTCGAAAATATTGTTGCTATTCGTAAATACGCTCAATTACCTATCTCTCTCGAAACACCTATCGGTCAAGAAGAAGGGTCCGAACTTGGTAACTTTGTTGAAGATAAAAATAGTGTTACCCCTGAAAAACGGACCGAAAAAAATATGCTTCGTGAAAGTATTCTTCGTTCTATGGACGGTCTTAACGAACGTGAACAAATGATTCTTAAACTTCGTTTTGGTATCGATGACGGTCGTCAACGTACCTTAGAAGAAGTCGGTAAGGTTTACGGTGTTACTCGTGAACGTATCCGTCAAATCGAAGAAAAGGCTTTGCAGAAGATGCGGAAGAGTAAGAAGCTTTCCCTAATCCATTCCCAATAGAACCGGGAACCATCATAAAATAACGCTATCTGCCCATATTTTGGGGCTTAACTCCACACCCTGCGCTGAAGCTCCGGGCTCGCGGGAGTCCGCACCCCAAAATATGAACACCTAGCGCTATTTTCTGACGGTTCCATCCTCTTTTTTTTGTTTTTTGCTGTAGCTTTGCTTTGCTGTACCTTCGCTTTACTGTACCTTCGCTTTGCTTGGTAGGCGCGGGCTTTTTTTTGTTTTGTTTTTTTTGCTGTACCTTCGCTTTGCTTGGTAGGCGCAGTTTTTCTTTTAATGCTAATCCTGATTCTTGTAAAAATGAATTTTCAAATTGGAGTTCGTTTTTTCAAAAAATAAATTTAATCTAAAATGAGGTATAATAACCACGGTAATTAAATGATTTTAAAAAAATTAACTTTATGGATCTTTCTAATTTATCTTTTAAGTCTACTTATTTCATGTAGTAAATTAATAAAAAATCAAAATGAAGCTCCTACATCACCTATAGTTAACTCTGTTACAGTTGGTGATACTCAAATAACATTTTCATGGGAAAACACTTCGAATATTAATTTTGAAAAAACAGTTATTTTACAATCTACAATTTTAAACTTAGAGTATGATCAATGGAAAACAATATATGAAGGTAAGGGAACAACCTTTACAGATACAGACTTGTTGAATAATACGACTTATTATTATGCTTTTTATTCCGTTAACTCAACAGGAAGTCAATCTAGCTACATCTTCCACGTCATCTACAAGTAATCCCTATAATGGGGGAGAAATGAGGGAGAAATGAGGGAGAAATGGGGGAGAAATAATTTATGAAGGGTTAAAATTAATATTATTTGTAAATTTAGATTTAGAAGAAATAAAAGTTATGATTTTGGAATATATTTCCTTGAAGAACTTATATTTCTAGCTTTGTTCAAAAGAGATAACAATTGTGAATTAGAATCATTAGAATTTTTAACGAATTGGAATTGGGCACTTATTTTTAAATCAAATGCAATTTAGTTGCATTAGTATTTTAAATTGAATCCAAATAGGATAAAATGATAGGCTGTATGAATATAAAAAAACATATTATTATTTTTACTATTATATCAGGGGTGTTCCTGTCATTTTTTCATGGTTATGCCATTGCAGAGACTCCAGATAATACTCAATTCATAACCTATCATAAACAGAGTATAGTTATATTAGCAAATAAATACTATAAAAAAAGTGGAGAATGGCAGCCGTACAAGAGACGGATTATTTGTCCATCTCATACTAAATAAAGATATTTATATGATACAAGATTTTAAAAATAAAGATGTTATTATCATAGGTGCTGGTGCCGCAGGACTTGGTGTAGCTGTTGCTTTAAAACGTATGGACATTAATTTTGTGATTTTAGAAAAAGAGGAAGTCGGAGCATCGTTTAAGAAATGGCCAGAAGAAACACAATTTATTTCGCCTTCATTTACGGGGAATTTTTTTAAGATGCCAGATCTAAATGCAATTACACCAGAAACATCGCCTGCGTTTAATTTATTAACAGAACATCCTACAGGGGATGAATATCAAGCGTATTTGAAAGGTGTCTCTGAACATTATAAACTGAATATTGCTACGGGAGTGACACTGAAGAGTGTCCAGAAAAAGAAAGGGATCTTTATTGTGCATACTAATAAAGGTGATTATCACTGTCAATTTCTTATTTGGGCAGCAGGTGAATATCAGTATCCAGATAGGAATACATTTAAAGGAGCTGATCTTTGTACTCATTATTCTGAAATTAGTAGTTTTAAAGATATCAAAACAGAGGATCGCATTGTTATTGGCTCCTACGAGTCAGGGTGTGATGCTGCCATAAATTTATGTAAAGAGGGAACTAAGGTTACACTCTTAGATAGCACCAATAATTTCGAGCTGATTAATAGCGATTCTAGTTATTCATTATCGCCATTTACGCGTGATAGGTTAAACGAAGAAGATGTGTATTTTGATTATCAACCTGAATCTGGTGTTAAGGAAGTACGGTTTGAAAAAGGACAGTATTATGTTGAGACAGTGACAAATAAACAATTTAATTCGCCGTATAAGCCAATTAATTGTACTGGATTTAAGAGTAGTCTTTCGCTTGTAGAGTCCCTGTTTGAAAATTATGATGGGTATCCTCTTCTGAATAATTTTGACGAATCAACTAAAACCAAAAATCTCTTTTTAGTAGGACCACAAGTAAAACATGGAAATGCATTATTCTGTTTTATTTATAAATATAGACAGCGTTTTGCAATTGTTTCTGAGCGGATTGCAGTGAGAAAAAAAATTGATAGATCTGTTGTTAAGAGTGTCATCAATGACTATAAAGAAAATAATTTTTACATAAAGAATTTATCCTGTTGTGATGATGAGTGCATATGTTGATATGAAAGCTTATTTAGAGCCCCTTATTTTAATAGTAGCTGTTACTATTGGTGCGTTAAGCGGCTTTGTGTATTCAATACAAGCCGGCGTAGTGGATTATTCGATTATCGCTATGTTGTGTTGTTTGTTTTTTAACGTGTCTGCAGATCATCTTTTACAAGGTATAAAGAATAAGAAATACTTGTTTACTGCGTGTTTTGTTAATTTTGTATTGCTTCCTATTATTGCTTTTGTAGTTTCATCGATTTGTATTGATAATAGCAGCATGGTTTTTGTAGGCTTGATTATTTATTTAGTGGCACCTTGCACGGATTGGTTTCTTGGTTTCACCAAATTGGCCCATGGTGATGTGGCTGTGAATTTAGCATTATTACCTATTAATTTATTATTACAAATTCTACTGCTTCCTCTTTATTTATTTTTATTTACTAATAGTAATTTACACGTAGAAATAAATGCATTTTTTGATATGTTTTTTCATTGGATATTATATCCTTTTTTGTTTGCACAATGTATACGATTTTTTTGCAGAAAAATAGGTAAGGTTTTTTTAGAGAAAAGCAATGTATTTGCAGAACAAGGAATGTTTATCGCCTTAATAATACTTGTATTTGCTATTTTTAATAACAATATACAGTCATTATTGAGTAATTTATCGATATTGCCTATGACGTTGATTGTAGTGGTTTGCTTCTTTCTAATAGTGTATTTTTTAGGTGTATGTATTTCAAAAAAGTTAGGGTTTACACACGCGGAAAAAGCTAGCTTAATCATTACTGCATCGGCTAGAAATACACCTTTAATGCTAGCCATTAGTGTAGGGTTGTTTCCTTCTGAAACCGTGATTCAGTTGATTTTAATCTTAGGAATGCTTATAGAGTTTCCTCACTTGATTTTATTAAGCTTTTTGTTGCGAAGGAAGACTTAATAATACTTTAAGAGAAAATATAAATGATAATCTCGATTATGGGTAAGAAATAGAACTTTTGTTGACTCCAATACGTAATATAGAAGGAGTTTAATAACAAACGGTAGTGGTTCAAAAATATCGCCACTTTCAGCAGCTTCTAATAATTGTTGATTTCTTAATTGATGACCTCGAACCCTTGCCTGAATTGTTCTTGCTGCTGATGCTTCTCTTGATATTGATATATTCATTTTAATTTCTTCTTAATTTTTATTTAAGCTGTAAAGCTTTAATTTATTGTTTTTAGTTTTTAATGTGACAAAGAAAAAAACACCGAATAACGGTGTTCTTATCAAATTAGCTGGAGGAAATTAAATTTAGAATTCAGTCACACACTACTTACTAAATGGTGATACTAATTTCCCCTAGAATAGGGAAATAGTCATATTGAAAAAGGCA
>PBEQ01000035.1 GCA_002719695.1 bacterium
GGATTAAGTTGCAGAATCATTGGTGGGCCCACTAGGACTTGAACCTAGGACCTGCCGGTTATGAGCCGGACGCTCTAACCAACTGAGCTATGGGCCCCAAAATTAATATTTCTATATTATAGAAAATCTTTTAATTTTTTACTACGTTTTGGTTGTCTTAATTTTTCAAGCGCCTTTGCTTCGATTTGACGAATACGCTCTCGTGTTACATTAAAAATTTTACCTACCTCTTCAAGAGTTTTTGGAATACCATCTTCAATTCCAAATCGCAATTTTAAAACGCGTTCTTCTCGATCATGCAAATCATCCAAAACATCTTCTAACGTAGCTTTTAGTGATTCCGAAACCATATTTTTTTCAAAAGACCTTTGAGAAACATCTTCAATAAAATCACTTAATTGTCCGTTTTCCTCTCCCACAGGCATCTCTAAAGAAAGTGGCAAATGAGAAATTCTTAAGATTTCTTGAACCTTATTAACTGTCATTCCCATTTTTGATGCAATTTCCACTTCCGTTGGCTTACGATGTAGCTCTTGCATAAGCTGACGAGACGTTTTACGCAATTTATTGATCGTTTCCACCATATGTACAGGAATTCTAATCGTACGAGATTGATCAGCAATAGACCGTGTGATGGCTTGCCTAATCCACCATGTTGCATAGGTACTAAATTTATAACCCTTTTTGTAATCAAATTTTTCTACAGCTCTAATTAAACCAATATTACCTTCTTGAATTAAATCAAGAAATAAAATTCCCCTTCCAGTATATTTTTTTGCAATACTTACAACTAACCTAAGGTTAGCTACCGCTAATAAATTTTTTGCCTCACTATCTCCTTCATCCATACGTTTTGATAAAGAATATTCATCTTGCTTTTTTAATAAATCAACCTTTCCAATCTCTTTAAGATACATTTTAACCGTATCTTCTGAACTTGCATCATCTTTACCAGCTAAAATTGAATTAAAAAAATCCATAGATTCATTCTCTGATCGATCCACAGGACCGTCATGATTTGATTCAGCTAATTGAGAGCCTGTAACGACATCAACTTGGTCTTTTGTTTCAATATTTATACTCATAAATACCTCCCTTTTGTTTTTTATCTAGTTCAGCCATAACTTTCTCAAGTTCAGCTTCATTACCCGATTCTTCATGCACCTTAAGTTGGTTTTTCAAATCATTTATATCTTGAGTAAATTTTTGCTCACTTAAAACATTTAAACAATCTAAAACAACATTTCTTTGAACAATATTACCAGCATACTGCGAACTAATAATCAGTAAACTCGCAAGATAAGACTTCATATCTTCTGGGACATGCTCCAATAAAGCACCATTCATATTATTACTTTGTATGACATACTCCGTAAGTCTCTTTGTTAATGGTGTCGTAAAAATTGTCAAATCAATCCCTTTCAAATAATCCCTTAAATCACGATTAATACAAACAATTGCTAATATTGTCTCTTCAGCTTTTTGGTATTTATTTTTACCAACATTGCTTGTATTAAACTCAATGGAATAATCCTGGCTTTTATTATATAAAAGCTCATCCATTTTGGCCACAATAACTTCTTCATTAATCTTAAGATCACGTGCCATCATACAAATATAATGACTTCTAACAACATCATCTGTGATGCATTTTAAAATAGGTAAAACCTGACTAATTAAACTAGAAACGTTATTGATATTGCTTAGATCTAAATGCTGTTTAGAAACCATATAAAAAAATTCAAATGCAGATATACATAACTTTAATTTATTCTCTAAAGCACTAGCACCATGCTTTACTAAAAAATCTGCAGGATCCAATGAATCTAAAACAGCAATATCTACTTGCATTGATTGACCTAATAATAGTGCAATACTTTTTTTAGTTGCTTCTTTCCCTGCATTATCATGATCAAACATTACTACAACATGTTGTGTCACACGTTTTAACAATTTTACCTGATTCGCTGTTAAAGACGTTCCCATACAGGCAACAACATTATCAAAACCAAATTGAGAACACATAATAACATCTAAATATCCCTCAACCAAAAGCACATACCCTTTTTGTTTAATAGCCTGCTTAGCATAAGATAATCCATATAATAAATTTCGCTTATTAAACCATGCCGATTCTTCAGAATTAACATATTTTGCACCCTTAGCATCGTTTTCTAATAACCTACCTCCAAAACCAACAACACGCGATTGAAAATCTAAAATCGGAAATATAAGCCTTTTTTGAAAACGACAATATAGACCTGTTTGACCTTTAGAAAATAATCCCGATGCTAAAAGTTTTTCCTGAGATAGTGAGGCTGCTCCCAATGTATCTTGTAGTTGCTTTGATGACTCACAAAAACCAATAGAAAATTTATCCAATGATTCTTTTGAAATATGACGATTTAAGCAATAATCTTGAGCAAATGACGATTGTTTAAACATAGATATAAAGACATCATTTGCTTGCTTTAAGCACATCAAAATAGTCTCAAGTTGACTGTATCGTCGTTTTTGTTCATTTGAAACATGCTCTCTAACAACATCAATATTTGCAAAATTAGCAATAACTTCAATCGCCTCATAAAATGTTAAATTATCAATTTTTTGAACAAATGATATTAAATCACCTGATTCATGACAGCCAAAACAATGAAAAATTTGTTTCGTTGGACTAACAGTAAAAGAGGGTGTCTTTTCACCATGAAATGGACATAAACCAATATAGTTTTGACCTCGTTTTTTTAAATCAACATAGTGTTGTATAAAATCTACAATTCCCGAATAATCTTTTACCTGTTGAATGGTTCGATCAGAAATTTTTTCATACATAGCTTAAGATTAAACTATCCCTAAAAAAATTTCTATTGTAAACCAACCATTTAGGCACCTTTTATCAGGTTAATTTAAAATAAAAAATTCAAATTTATAATTTAAAACTTAATTATATCTAAAATCAAAATACAGGATCTGGACAAACAGGTACAATTTGATAAGGGTTAATTAATTTATGACTATAATAATAATGTCTAATAATATGAGAAAAAAATGTAGTGGTCTTGATAGCATCTAAATTAAATAAATGTTGACTGTATGAATATAAATTAGGATAGTCTCTCAATTGTTTTTTATTACATTTAAAATGAGTATGATACACAGAGTCAAATCGAAGTAATGTTGGAATTAATCGAATATCCGCTTCAGTTAATTGGTTGCCAACTAGATAGTCACAAGAATTTAAATGAGAGTCTAACTTATCTAATTGATTAAATAAGTCATTAACTGCAACATCATAAGCAGCTTGAGTTTGTGAAAACCCTACTTTATATACGCCATTATTAATGGCATGATACACAACCTCATTAATAGCATCTATATCAGAACGCAGCTGTTTTGGATAATAATCATCATTGTTATTAGTAAGCAAATTAAACGATGTATTAAAAATACGAATTATTTCACTGGACTCATTATTAACAATTTTTTGAGTATATTTATCAAATAATACAGGAACCGTTACACGACACGTACAGGTTGGATCTGATTTTTGATAAACTTCATATAAATAACAGTTCTGGTTAAGATGGTCTTTTGTAGCATTTTCAAAACTATCACCAAATTCCCAGCCATTTTCAAGCATATCAGGCATAACAACACTCACTGAAATGATCGATTCTAACTGCTTCAATGATCTCATAATCAGAGTTCGATGCGCCCAAGGACAAGCATAACTCACATATAAATGGTAACGATTTCTTTCTGGTTTAAATTGGGGGTGATCTAAGGAAACACCCTCCCTAAAGATAGAATTTGGTCGATCAAAAGAACCTTCTTCATTAACATTAAATCGTAATGAATTGTTCCATAAACCATTTTTTAAAAAGCCCATATAGTAATATTAAAACACCACAGTAATTCAAACAATAACAATCATTATTTTTAATTAATTAATCATATAAATGTTGGTTAAAAAGTGTTAAATTATACGATAGTCTTTGCTAGTTAACGCGATATAGAGCTATCCATAAATACTAGCAAAATAAACGCATATAATTAAAGTTACCACTATGAATATACTATGGTTTAAAAAAGATTTAAGAACAACCAACCATGAGCCATTATCACAGGCTATTAAGAACGGACCGTTTATTCCTATTTACATCTTTGAACCAGAATTATTTCAACAACATGATTATAGCTACAGACATTTCGTATTTCTAAAAGACTGTTTAGACGATCTACAACACCAATTAAATGCTGTATCTTTAAAATTAATAATAAACGTTGGTAATGTGATGTCGATATTTAATGACATTCATTCAAATACGCCTATTCAAACTATATTTTCTCATGAAGAAACAGGAAATAACTGGACATATAGACGCGATATTGCTATTAAAAAGTGGTGTAAAACTCACTCTATTAACTGGTCTGAATACCAGCAATTTGGTGTTATCAGAAAATTAAAAAATCGAGATGGATGGTCTAAGCACTGGCAGACATTTATAAATAAAACACCTATTAATAACTTAGATAAAATAGTACCTAACCCCATCTCACTAAACTCAATCCCGCTAGACCAACTTGAGCAATATGTTACAAAAATTAATTCACTAGATATCCAAAAGGGAGGTTCCAAGCAAGCTATAACATTATTAAAGTCATTTATAGAAAATAGAGGTAAAAATTATCATAAAGAAATGTCATCTCCCGTAACAGCATTTAACAGCTGTTCTCGTTTATCTGCACATCTAACTCATGGCAGCATTGATCTTAGAACCATCTATCAAACACTTTCTAAACAAAAAACATACATAAAATCTCTCTCTAAAGATAATCAAGGTAGCTGGAATGGTGCCTTAGCTGCCATACTAGGAAGATTACGGTGGCATTGTCATTTTATTCAAAAATTTGAAGATGAGCCAACTATTGAATATAAGAACCTTCATCCAGGATACGATGTATTAGATAAACCGCTTAATTTAGAATTATTTGAAGCTTGGAAAGCTGGAAAAACTGGCTTTCCAATGGTTGATGCTTGTATGAGAGCATTAGCGAAAACGGGTTGGCTCAATTTTAGAATGAGAGCAATGGTGACAAGCTTTGCATGCCATCATCTTTGGCTACCATGGCAGGCAGTTAGTCATTATTTAGCAAATTGTTTTACTGACTATGAACCAGGAATTCATTACAGTCAAATTCAAATGCAAGCTGGTACAACCGGTATAAACACAATACGAATATATAATCCAGTTAAACAATTATTAGATCATGATCCAAACTGCTCATTTGTTAAACACTGGATACCCGAGTTAGAGTCTATTGAGCCAGCATTAATTCATGTAATTCATGAATCAAATCTCTTTGCACCTCATTACCCTAAACCCATTATTAATGAAAAAGAATCTAGAACAATTGCCAGGAACACCCTATTTAAGATTAGAAAAAAACCATTATTTAAAGACCTATCAAGTAATATTGTCCAAAAACATGGTAGTCGTAAAAAAAGAAAACCATAACTATTAACTGATAAAAAAAAGGCCACATAAAGTGGCCTTTAATGATTTAAATTTAACGTTATTTAGAAATGTGCCGTTAAACCCCATGTTGGTAATGGAATAATCCAAAGCCCTGTATTAAGAGATGCTTGAATAGAAATCCAATTAGTAAAATAATAATCTATACCCCAACCATAATAAGGAAAAATTAGCAAACCTGTTCCCCATACTGTGAAACGGTTTAATTTACCAATTTCAACAGGATTTTTATATGTTTTAGAATGATATCCCCAGTAACCAAAACTAAATCCTTTATATCCTACAAGTTCGTTTGAATCATTAAACTGAGCTTTGTTAATTGTAATGTAATTTGTAAGAGATAAATTTCCCACTTTATCACGTGTTAATACCTCAGCAGTTGTTATAGATGTCGCTAAAAATAAAGCTACAACAACCGACATAATTATTTTTTTCATATTTAATACTCCTTTTTTTATTTTCCTTATAAAACATGCTACTAAAATAAAAATTATATTGCAACTACAAAAAATTTGATATTCTTAGGACTTATATGAACTCTTTTAAACAATGGTTTAGACTAATTAACAATCAAAAACCTGTTGGATTTTTAAAAATACTAGACGATAACACACAGTTATTTTCAAAAGACAATTATGCTTGGAGCACACAAAAAATTACGTATGAAAAAGCATTTCACTGGTCAGGAATTGTTGACAGAAATAATTATCCTCTCTTTGAAAATGATATTATTGCACTTAGACTAACATCGCAACCAAATCCAAAAAAACAGTATATGATTATCTTTGATGAAACATTACAACAATTTTTTTTAAATGATTTAAACTCTGATGAACGCCTAACACTTTTTGCAGGTAAACTACCTATCATCAATAAACAAGAAATAACATTCATTGGCGTTAGTATTTAAAGGTATTGATAGTTGTAAAAAAGGATGGGTTTTAGCAATTCTTGCTCAAGATTCAATAGCACTTTCTTATATAAACAACCTAAGTAACATCCCCTATAAAAACCAACTTACTGTTATTGATATGCCTCTTGACTGTCCATCAAGTATAGGCCATTATCCAAGGGACTGTGATAGACAAGCTAAAAAGTTCTTAGGAAAACAACATAGCTCTATTTTTTATGCCCCTTTAAAAAACTGGCTAAAACACCCTCTATCAACAATAAATCAGGTATGTGAACATCATAAAAAGCCTAAATTATCGATTCAAAGCTATCATTTATTTAATAAAATAAATGAATTACAAACCAATAAAACCCAGCATTATTTTATAGAAAGTCACCCAGAATGTATTTTTAAAAAATGGTATCAAGCTAATCTACCCTCAAAAAAAACAACTAAGGGATTCCAAATTAGAAAGCAGCTAATTATCCAAAAATTAAAACGATACAACCTTCAAGAACTCAATAGATCTATCGAGATATTTTATAATCAAAATAAACACTATTGTACTAATGACGATATTATAGATGCTTTAGCACTAGCATTATTAAATTATGAATTTTTTTCAAAAAAGAATTACATCCACTTATCTAAATCATTTATTTATTAATATGTTGGCAAGTAGGACAATAATGCGTTGTTTGAGAAAATCGTGGATACTTTGTTTTAATAACCTTAGCGTTACAAACACCACACCGTTGTTTATTAAAAAGAATAAACCACGTATAATCCGCATGCAGGGATGCAAGTTGATGAACATCCTTAAAAGCCAAAAGCAACTGCTGATATTGAGATTGTGAAAGGGACGCCATAGGTAAAAAAGGATATATATTTGCACGAACCAATACTTCACAAGCTAAATAATTTCCTAACCCACTGGGTATAATTTTTTGATCTAAAAGCCATTGTTTTATTGTAATACGTCGTTTTCCATATAACTTACAAATATCTTGATACGTTAAAAAAGATTGTAAACTTAAATCAGTTGCCAGTTCTTGATAATGAGTTGTTTGAGAAAATAATTTATTAGGATAAATATAGAGTTTAGATAAACACCGAGTATCATAAAAATCTAAAGTCAAATTATTAAATCGCCATGTAAAACGACAATGATCATCATTTTTATAATTAATTGGTAAAGAAAAAATAGTATATAAACGATCTTGATAAGAACGACCCTGAATATGAGGAATTCCAGTAAACCGGTAATGAATAACAACTGTACCAGATTCAAACTCAAAACCTGTATATTTACCCTTAACAGCTATGGTAAGCAATCTATTCTTTAGAAATAAATTAATTAGTTGATTAACACTAGAATTGGCAATAATACGCTCGCCCTTATTTTTAAAGGCTACACCTTGCAATGTTTGATTAAGAATTCCAGAATCAATTAAATAATTGGCAATTCGCTTCACTTCATAATGTTCTGGCATGAAGTTTACAAAAGGTGTTGAAGTACAACTTTTTTTCGATGAGAAAACATGCCTTTATTAAGGTGTTTAGCTACTAGATGATAACCAAGTTTTCCAAACAAACCATAGGGCATTAACATATGAACCGTATCTGTAATTAAGGTTCCACCATCTTGAGATTTAAATTCATGTAAATGATGCCAATACGAGTGAGGCCCTCTTAATTGAATATCCGCAAATTTATAAGGCGGTTCATAATCAACAATCATAGATGTCCAGCGCAGTGGAACACCTACAATATTAATTGCATAATCAAAAACGGCACCCTCTTTCATAATAATAGGATCGGGTGTTAGTATCTTAAAGTTCATATAGCGAGGTGTTATGACAGACAAATTTTTAGGGGTATTAAAAAAAGAGAACACATCATCCAGTGGTTTAGTAACAAATAAAGAATCTTTTAAAACGTACATAATATTAACTCGTTATATCCCATAATATACAATAAGCAAGATGCCTTTCAAGCACCATAAAAACGTTCGATACCAGTTAGAGTTCACTAACACTAACGTAAGTTCTTTTGAAGGTCTGGTTATTAATTTTTGATGAATTGGAACTTGAACGGTAAACGTTATTAACCAAATTAATACTAATACAGCAAACGATAGGTAAAATAAAACTGTTTTTAAACTAATCATCAAATAAAAAAGAGATAAAAACTCACATATCATAGCAGGAACTACCATCCATGATATTCGCCGTTGATGATCTAAAGAAAAAGCCTTTAGTGCATACATATCAACTAACTGAAATAATGGATAATGAACAAGTTGTACAAATAAAATAGTAACAACCATCCAAAATGAACTAATAACATAAAGCTGAAATATTAAATCAATCATGATTTACTCCTTTATCAAAATAATTTACAAACTCACTTGCTTGTTCTTGTATTGCTAACTTTTTATCGTCATCAAACCCATTAAGTGTACGATAAGCCATACCCAACCTAGGATTAGATTTAAGTTTGTTATAATTAACTAGAAAAAAATTCCAATACAAATAATTAAATGGACAGGCTCCCTTTCCAATTTTTTTATCTGGAGAATATGCACAGTTTTTACAATAGTTAGACATTTTTTTTATGTAAGAACCACTAGCAGCATACGGTTTACTAGCAACTACTCCTCCATCAGCAAATAAAACCATCCCAGACACATTGGGTAATTCAACCCATTCATAAGCATCGGCATAAACAATGTGATACCACTCATTGACCGCATGAGGATCTAACCCAGCTAATAACGAAAAATTACCTAAAACCATTAAGCGTTGAATATGATGAGCATAAGCATTTTTTTTGGTTTGATTAATAGCAACATTTAAACAATTCATAGCTGTTTCACCTGACCAAAAAAACGAAGGCAAAGGTCGTGATGCATCTAACGCATTTTCTTCTTTGTAATCGGGCATCTTAAGCCAATAAATACCTCTAATATATTCTCGCCAACCCAATACTTGTCGAATAAAACCTTCCACTGAATTTAGAGGCGCTTTTTTTTGATAATAGGCTTCTTGAGCAGCTAAAATACATTCCATAGGGCCTAGTAAACCACAATTTAAATATAAACTTATCAATGCATGAAACATAAATGGTTCATCTTCAATCATAGCATCCTGATATGTTCCATAGTGAGCTAACCTAGTAGTAATAAAATCCTTAAGGCATATTAAAGCATCTGAACGCGTTACAGCATAAAAAAAAGGTTCGGTATCTCCAAAATGATCAGAAAAGTAATCGTTAACCATATCTTTAACATGTATAGTTATATCATCCTCTTTGACATGATGACATTGAGGAATCTTAAGGTTTTCTGGAGCAGACTGACGATTTTGACTATCAAAATTCCATTCATTGCCAACTGGTTTATCATTTTCCATTAAAATATCGTACTCTTTTCGCATTTCTCGATAAAAAAACTCCATTCTCAGTTGTTTTTTTCCATTAGCCCATTTCTTAAAACGACTTTTAGAACATAAAAAACGAGTATCTTCCAGCACTTCAACAGGAATTTCAAATTCAGTCTCCCAGGTTAGAACATCTTCCAACACACGATATTCACTAGGTTCCGTAAGAATTATTTTTCTTATATTATGTTTTGATATAATTCGCCGACATTCAGCTTTAAAAGAACCTTGATTATGCGAATCTGTAAGATATGAATACTCAACATTAAGTTTTTTTTTTTGTAAAGCATTTGCAAAATGCCTCATACAAGAAAAGATAAATACTAGCTTTTTTTTATGATGCTTAATATGGGTAGCTTCTTGATTTACTTCTGTCATAAAAACTAAATCTGATGACGACGTAGTTTTCAAACTAGGCAAATCCATACTAAGTTGATCCCCAAAAATAAACCTTAAAACAGTCATGAGGTTTCCTTAAGAGATTGAAATGCAGCTAGCGCTAATTCCCGAGACTCCCTTAAATCCACAATTGGTAATGGGTAAGATTTTCCAAGTTCAATGTTTGCAGCCTTTAATATTTCGGATGGCGCTTCCCATGGTGAAAACAAATACTTTTTTGGAAGGTTTTCAAGTTCTGGTAAATAACGTAATATATAGTCCCCATTAGGATCAAATTTTTTCCCTTGGGTAATAGGGTTGAAAATACGAAAATAAGGTGCGGCATCAGCACCACAACCAGCAACCCATTGCCAACTGGCTACATTACTTGCTGGATCTGCATCAACTAAACAATCCCAAAACCAAGCTTCTCCATGATGCCAATGAATCAATAAATTTTTAACTAAAAAAGAGCCCACTATCATTCTGACACGATTATGCATATAACCGGTTTGCCATAACTCTCTCATACCAGCATCTACTATCGGATAACCTGTTAACCCTTTTTGCCATGCTCGTAATAAAGAAGCATTATCCTTCCAAGGAAATTTATCAAATTTCTTTTGAAGATTATTAGTGATCATAGTTGGAAAATGATATAGCAATGAATAGGAAAACTCTCTCCAACCCAATTCACTTAAAAAATGGTCAACATGCTTCGATTGCGGTAATTTAGCAGCAGAATGCCAGATGGTATTAATCGAAATATTACCAAATCGAATGTAAGCAGATAAGCGAGAAACAGATTGTAACGCTGGAAAATCCCGTCCCTCTTTGTATCTTTGAATGCCATTATTTAAAAAATTATCAAGCGTTTTCTTAGCCCCAGATTCAGATATATCCCAGTCTTGTATCATGTCTTGTGCCCATTGATGATCTGGTAATAAGTCTAAAAACTCTAATGAAAGAGAATTTGGATCACTACAAAATGAAGAAAGAAATATACTCTGAGGATTATCAGGTAAATCAGCTCCCAAACAGCCTTTTCTATAAAAAGGAGTAAAAACCTTATATGGGGTTCCATCATCCTTTAAAACATCATTTGGATGCCAAAGTAAAGACGTATTCACACATTTTAACTCGCATGAAATAGCGTTTAACTCATGTGATAACTGTTTTAAGGCCTGGATTTCTTTTGGAAAATAGTGCTCACTAACTACGACTTTTGATATATCAAATTTTTTTGCAAGTGATACAACCGTATCGACAAAGTCACCTTTATAAAAAGATAATTCTGGACAGCGATTCTTTAAATCTAGCAAACTATAATAAAGCCATACTTTACTAGCAGAACCGAGAGGTTTAGAAAAAAAAAGTTCATCATGAACATAAATAGGAAGTATCCTTTTATCATATTGAAGCTGTGAGAATAGTTTATTATCTCTTAGTCTTAAAGTATTGGTAAATATGACTATAGATTTTGTCATCACAACATATTAAAAAAGATTATCCTAATTGTCTGCAACTAACTCTACTCACTTTATAAATTAGGTATTAATTAGGCTGGCTTATATATATAAATTTACGAATCATCTAAAAACCATCTATTCTCAGGATAAGGCTTTTTAATTCGATCATAGGCTAATTTTAAAGAAGGAGAATAGCCCATAGATAACCGTAACATAGATGTAAAAAATGCTCCTTTTAAGTAACCAAACTGTGTTGACTTAACAGATAAAACAGCTTGAATTCGTTTAGGAATCGAGTTTACAGCCGCATCAAATAATAACGAATACCCCATTTTCATAGAAAAACTAATGGGAGGGCGTCGTAAAAAGTTCATTATAGAAAGAGTAGATTCTGTTTGATCTAAATCCTGGTGATATTCAATCCATTCCATCAATTCTTTTTCTGTTTTAATGATTACATCAATATCCATTAGCTGCGCTAATTTTAGTTGTTCATAAACAAATCGATCAGCATCGTCTTGAGACAATGGTTCATCTCCATATAAACGATAAGCAACTAAAAAAGATTGAATTAATGAATAGTGAACCCACGCTGCTAAATCTGGTTGATTGGCCGAATAAGCTTTTCCTCGACTTGAAACACCTTTAACACGCTCATGAATTTTTTTAACCATTGAAACCATCTGCTCAACCTCAGGCATAGCACCAAATGACGTAACAGCAACATAGTCACCTGTTCTAGAAATACGCCCAATAGGATCATAATGAAGCTGGGAGTGATCTGAAAATCCATCCACAACTTCTGGATGTGATGCTTGCACCATTAAAGCTCTTAAACCAGCCATAAAACCTGATACATCACTAATAATACGCCATGTTACAGATTCAGGTCCAAATAAACCAGGGTCTCCTAAATACTGCATTGTATGCTGCATAGGATCATTTCCTTTATTAAAAATACTCAAAACAGCCAGACGCAAACGATTTTTTAAATTGATCATATCCTAAATTATAAAAACAAAACCCAATTTATTATAGTATAGATTTTTTTATTAAAAGTTTTTAAAATACCAAACAAACAAAATCTTTGGTGGAGCTAAGCGGGGTCGAACCGCTGACCTCTTGAATGCCATTCAAGCGCTCTACCAACTGAGCTATAGCCCCAAAAAAAATGTAATTTAGAGCTTACATTACCAAACCAAACAAAAAAAAGAAAGATAATCTTTAATACAAAGATATTATAAACAAACAATGATGAAATACTAGCTTACCCAGTAAAATATCAAAACAATAATTCTGCAACCTTTAACTAAAAATTAAAACCAAAGAAAATATTAAAAATAATGCACATTACCTTGTTTTTCAAACAAAGCATCAATGTTATAAAAATTTCTACTATCATCATCTAAACAATGAACAACAACTGAATTTGCATCTAAAATAATCCAACCACTGTTAGGATCACCTGTAACTCTCGGATGTGAGTAAACGACATCTGATTTATCCATTTTATGAAAAAACTGCTCAAGCTGAACTAAAACTGACTTGGCATGAACAGAATTTTTAATCGTTGAAACAATAACATAATCTGTCATCCAGCTCGTTTCAGCTACAAAATACGTTCGAATATCCTCAACCTTTTTTTCATCTAATAAAGATACAATAGAATCAATATATGGTTGTAACGATAGATCTGTCATAAAAACACCTAAATAATTAATTAAACGTAATGTACATAATTACAGTTCAAATAGCAAGCATCCAAATACTTAAAACGAGTCAGGCGTTTTATACGTTTCATAAATATAGTCAAGCAAATTCTTTTTTTCCAACCAATCTTTACCTAAAACTACCGTAAAATCTAAAGGTTTATTAGGTAAGTTATAAACAACAATATTAGCCGGATCAATCTCTAATAAATGAGCAAGCTCTAAAGATAGATCAACACTTCCACGCCAATCAACAATCATTGTCTTTGCATAATCAAAGTGACCAGCATTAGCAAAGCGAGGAACAATCATCCCCAACGATTTAAAAACCTTGGCCGCAAATTTAGCAATACCAGGCGTTCCTATCCCATTTAAAACCTCGCATTTCAAATTATCAAACTTTGGTACATCATGTAAAATACCAGTGGCGGCAACTCTTTGAACTTCTTTAGCAAACAAGGTACGACGGTTAGGACTTGTAACAATAATATCATTATTACTCGAAACAGCTACGCTATCATTATTAGACATAGTTTGAGTAACATCATTTTTAACAATAGTATCCTTTTCATCACTAGAACTTTGTTTTTGAGAAATACTATTTAAATTATTATCTGCTAACTCTTTTGACATCTTAGTTTCATTTTCAGCAACAAATGTATCAAAGGTTTCAGAAAGATCTTCTGAATACAGCACCTTGGTTTCAGTAGGTTCTAATGCTAAATCATCTAATGACTCCGTAGTCATAACCGGTTGAATCTCCTTCTCGTCCTTACTTACAACTTCTTTATCATCAAACATCGTACTAGAAGCATCTTCTAAACGGGCCTTTTTAGCCTGTTTATCTTGAGTATTTTGATTAGCAATTTGTACCGAGGTTTCTATTGTTTTAATTTTCTTTACAGATTGTGGAACTTTTTTAGAGACAATTACCTGATCCATAGATGCAGCACTTTCTTTCTGAGAAAGTTGTTTTGAAACCATTGCCAAACCATATAAATCATCTTCAATTACTTTATCCAAAGCAGTTACATTGGGTTTCCAGTAATACGCCCCACCTACTAGAGAAGCCGATCCCGGAACAGTAGCTTTAGAAATTGAGTCTTGCTTAACAGCATCTTTAAAATCACGAGTTAATGATAATAGCTGAACAAAAGAAAGGTCTGTTGCAATAATGGATTTAGCTGTTTTAATAATTTCTGGTAACTTTAAAACACCATCAAATGATAATATCTTTTTAACAAGCTGATCTAAAAATAACTGCTGTCGTCGAATTCTACCAATGTCCCCTTCTTCATCATGTCGAAAACGAAGATATTCCATAACCTTTTTGCCTTTTAAAACTTGTTTTCCTTTTGGAATATCAATATAAAGATCCCCTGCATAATCAACATAATTCAATGCTTTTTCAACATTAACCTCTAAACCACCGAGCGCATTAACCAATGTTTCTACGCCAGAAAGATCAATCTTAACATAATAGTTAATTGGAACACCTAAAAACTGTGAAACAGAATCTTTTAATAAATCAATCCCACCATGAGAGAAAGCATGATTTATACGTGTTCTACCAATACCTGGTATCGTTACTCGGGTATCTCTTGGAATTGATAAAGCCCCAATGTGATTTTGGTTCTTATTTAAATGAACAACAATAATAGCATCTGATCGTTTTGAATGCGCTGTATCATCAATACCAAAGGCTAATATATTAAAACCTGAAATACTTGATTTCGGGGAAAAATGCAAAAAAATATCAAACACATTTAAATGAACAATAAGAACAAAAAGTAAAATAAAGTTAGCCAGAAAAAAAACAATTCCTCCCCCAAAAATAACAAAAAAAATAAAGGATCGAGAATTTTTTTTTGGATATGCATTAACATTCATTAATATAGATTTAATTCCTCTATCAAACAAAATAAAACCTCTGTTTATTTAATATAATTATAAAAATTATAACAGTCGACTAACTTAGAATAAATAGATTTTCTATCATTTAATAAATGGTGTAGTTTAAATGATGCAATTTCAAATACAGCCTTTTCTAAAGACTCATAAGCTAATTTAGATACCTCTAATCGTTGTGGATAGGCTCGTTGTGGTTCAATAAAATCAGCAATAAAAACAATTTTTTCACTGTCCGTCATATTTTCTTTTCCTGATGTATGCCACATCGCTGCTTGAATAACATCGTCTGGGAATGATCCAAAATAAGAAGGAATAACAACATCAAGAGCAAAAGCATGACCAACAGCTGGATAGTTTTTATAAATCACTATGTGATCATCTGTAAATGCCAAGTGTGAATTAAATACATCTATTTCTTTTGCTGCATCATGAATTAGCCCAGCTAAAGAAACCTTATCCATATCAACATGATAGTGCTGTGCTAAGAGACAAGCTTCATGTGACACACGTAACGAATGATCGTAACGATGATCTGATAATAATGTTTTTAAAATAGATTTAATATAATCAAGATCAATGTTCAGACTCAAAAAATTGCTCCCCTTCTAATCGACCTATTACAAGAGCTCCACAACTATCACTAATAATATTTACAGATGTTCGAAACATATCCAAAATACGATCAACAGCCAATAAAACCCCTATACCTTCTAATGGCAAATTAACTGATTTAAGAACAATAACCATAGTCACAAGACCTGCACTTGGAATACCCGCCGCTCCAACTGAAGCCAAAACAGCTGTAACCATAACAATTAATTGCTGTGTAAGTGTCATATCAATACCAACAACCTGCGCAATAAAAACAGCTGCAACAGCTTCATATAATGCTGTCCCATCCATATTTACAGTAGCTCCTAAAGGAGCAATAAAACCAACTACTTTCTTAGAAACACCTACATTTTTTTCTAAACACTCCATTGTAACCGGCAATGTTGCAATACTACTATCTGTTGAAAACGCTGTAGCAATCGCAGGAAATATTTTTTGAAAAAAAACAATTGGAGAATAACGTGCAACGATAATTAAAATAGACGATAACGTAAATAATAGATGCACCAAAATAGCAATTAAAACTGTAGCCACATAAAATGCAACCGGTTTAAAAATTGCAAAACCCGTCTGACCAACAATTGATGCAATCAAGGCAAATACGCCAACTGGAGATAGCTTCATGATCCAATCTGTAATTTTTAAAAATGCTCCATTGAACTCTTCAACAAATTGCTTAACCGTATTCCCTTTAACATCTAAAGATAATAAGGCTGCTCCAAAAATAATTGAAAAGAAAATAATCCCTAGCATATTTTCATCTGCAATAGATGAGATAATATTTGAAGGGACAATATCTGTAATAACAGATACTACAGAAACATCATGATCTAACTTTTCACTCATTGGAGTTAAAGAGATTGTGGATAAATCAATATTAGTATCAATTCCCGGTTTTATAAAATTAACAATTATTAAACCGATAATAACAGCCATGACTGTTGTTACCATATAATATAAAAAGGTCCGTGTTCCTAAGCGTCCTAAACTTTGAACGTTACCCAAGCTAACAACACCAACAACCAAAGAAGAAAAAACAATTGGAACAATAATCATTTTTAATAAGCGTATAAAAATATTTCCCAGAGGCTCCAAAAACAAGGCGTTTTCTCGAAATAATACGCCAGTAATAACGCCTAATATCATTGCAAACATGATCTGAGTTGGTAACTTAAAGTTCATCAAAATCCTCCATCTACATAAATAAATATTTTACGTGAGTAATGCTAAAACTATAAACTGATTAAACAATTAAATCCACTCTAAAAAAATGACAGGAAAATGTCAGGAAAGGTAAACGTGGTGATCCGGGTGGGGCTCGAACCCACGACCCACGGCTTAAAAGGCAGTTGCTCTACCAACTGAGCTACCGGATCCTAAATTTAGGAAATAATGATACCAAAAACAAAACAAAGTGTTAAGCGTAAAAACAAAATACTAGAAAATAATCATACTGATTTTTTCATATAGTCATCTTGAGAAAATTGATCTACCTGTACGGCATCATCTCTTAAAGCTTCTGCTTCACGAAGTAAATCTACCTCATCTTGAGTTAAAATGGACTGTTTTAAGGCATTTTCAATCATAAGATGAATACTTTCCTTTTGAATTTGTTTCTTTTTAACTGCTTGCCGCAATTTTAAGTGAATTGGTTTTACCTCATGAATCTTCTTAAAAGCATACTCCAAACGTCCTAGTGGGTCCTGCTGATCTTCAGATAAATATATACCATGTGTCAATCGATCTCGCTGATCTCCAGGTTGTTGCATTTTGCGAGCAATGTTGGAAGATAATGAATCACTTGGATACGATCCAACCGAATTTATTTGAGTTAATAATCGAACACCAAAAAATAAACTACCTAAATTTTTAAATAACCCTAAAAAAGCGGTTTGGATATTTGATAAAGAGTAATCAAGACACCATTGTACAAATGGAAAATCTTCTTTTTTCTTTCCATCAGCCTCATAACGCTTTAAAACAGTTGTAGCAAGATATAACCAAGATAAGATATCACTATATCGCGAAGTTAAGCGCTCACGTAACTTTAACCCACCACCTAATAAAATCATTGCAACATCTGCAAAGAAAGCAAATTTAGCTGACATCCACGTTAACTTCTGAATATAACGAGCAGATCCTCCTAATCTTCCAGGCCAAATCAAATATCCTCGTGTTAATTCAAACCATATCCAACGAACAAGATTACTAATAATATGCCCTTGATGTGACCAAAATGCTTTATCAAATCTTCCTAGGTTATTCTCTTCAATAGCCTTGATTTCTTCTAATGCAAATGGATGGCAACGAATCGCTCCTTGACCAAAAATCATTAAAGATCGTGTTAAAATATTAGCACCCTCAACTGTAACAGCAATAGGAGCTGCCATATAAGCATGTCCAAAAAGATTACGAGGCCCTAAAGAAATCCCAGCACCTCCCACAACATCCATACCATGATTAATACTTTTTCTAAATTGCTCCGTAAAGTGATATTTTGCAATTGCCGAAATTACAGCTGGTTTAATACCTAAATCCAAACCAGCACATGTATAAAGTCGCGCTGCTTCAAGCATATAAGAAATACCGACATTTTCAGCAATAGGTTCTTGTATGCCTTCAAACTTACCTATTTCTAAACCAAACTGTTTGCGAATCATTGAATAAGAGCCAACAACCCGTGATACTAGTTTAGCACCACCTGCACAATTTGCGGGAATAGATATTCCTCTTCCGGCACTAAGACATTCCATTAACATAGACCAACCCTTGCCAATATAATCAGATCCACCAATAACAGCATCCAAAGGAACCTCGACATTTTGTCCTTGAGTTGGGCAATTATAAAAAGGAACACCCAGAGGATCATGACGATCGCCAACAATAACCCCTGTAGTACTAGTTGGTATTAGCGCACAGGTAATACCTCTATCAACCCCCTCTCCTAAAATATTATTAGGATCATAACACTTAAATGCCAACCCTAATAACGTTGCTTTAGAAGCAAGTGTAATATAACGTTTATTCCAATTAAGCCGTAACCAAGGCTTTCCATCCTCACCTAAAAAAACCTCTCCCGAAGACACCATCGCCCCTGCATCAGAACCAGCACCAGGTTCAGTTAAGGCAAAACAAGGGATTTCTTCACCAACTGCTAACCTTGGTAAATAATAATCTTTTTGTTCTTGAGTCCCATAATGAATTAAAAGCTCTGCAGGACCTAGAGAATTTGGAACCATAACCGTTATCCCAAGTGGAGTTGAGCGAGATCCTACTTTTGATACAATCGTACTATTGCCTGTAGCAGAAAACCCTAATCCCCCATACTCCTTAGGAATAATAAGGCCAAAAAAGCGATCTTTCTTTAAAATCTCCCAAACATGATCGGGGAAATCTCTATTTTGATATACCTCCCAGTCAATCACGTTTTCACATAGCGTTTCAACAGGTCCATTTAAAAAGTCTTGTTCTTCTTGTGATAAAACAGAATACTCTACAGCTAATAATTTTTTAAAATTGGGTTTCCCAGAAAATAGATCAGCATCAACCCAAGTTGTACCTGCTTCAATAGCTTCTTTTTCTGTTTTTGATATAGTTGGTAAAAAACCCAATGATTTCATCAAAAAAAAGATTGGAAATGTAAAAACATAACGACGTGTTATAGAAAATGTAAGAACAACTAATATCGATGATAGTATCGCTAACGTTACTGTAGACGTTCCCAGACTATAAAGATATCCAATAGCCAAACCAGCAAAAACAATAAATGGTAAAGAAAAATAAGCACACAAAAGAGTTCCTAAAACCATTATTCCTGATAGCAATTTAGGGTCTAAGAATAATACATCAACCATAGTTATCCCTCCTTATTTGATAATATACCCTTATTTTTAGCAATCTTAACCAATAAATCACATGGTTCAAACCGAGATCCGAATAATCTTGAAAAATAGTTAAGTCTGCCAACAATATAATCTATTCCCAAAGAATCAGCATAACAACATAATCCGCCTCTAAAAGGAGGAAATCCAGTTCCCATTATCATTGCTAAGTCCAGTTCTCTAGCACTCTTTACAATCCCCTCATCTAAACAACGAGCAGCTTCATTGATCATGACAAATATACAACGCTCAAAAATATCTTGATCAGAAACATCTAAATTTTGACCAAGTTTAAAATCGTTTAATAAATCTACTAAGCTCAAGTTAACTTTTTTATTTTTACCATTGTAACAATAAAACCCAGCTCCTGATTTTTTACCTAAAAATTGACATTCATGCATTGCATTTAAAGCAAATTCTGGGATAACCATCCTATCGCCATAAGCTTTATGAAGAACTTCTAAAACACTAATTCCAATATCTAAGCCCACTTGATCTGCTAATGACAAAGGCCCTAGTGGCATGCCAAATAACTCTAATACCTTATCAACTCTTGGAATACTGACATTATCAAGTAAACAATACATCGCTTCATTAACATATGGCAAAAAGATTCTATTAACTAAAAAACCTGGGCAATCTTTAACTACAATAGGCGTTTTTTTCATTTTTTTAACTATATCCAATGTTGTTGCCAAGGTTTCAAGAGAGGTATGTTTGGAAGGAATAATCTCAACAAGAGGCATTCTATTAACAGGACTAAAAAAATGCATCCCAATAAATCGTTCCGGATGTGTTAATGTCTCAGATAATTCATTTATCGAAATAGATGATGTGTTACTAGCAATAATGGCCTTATCAGATACCATAGACTCCAGTTCGTCATAAACTGTTTGTTTAATATCTTTTTTTTCTAATACAGCTTCTATCACAAAATCTGAACGTTTAAGTTCATCATATGATAATGTAGGAGTAACTCGAAAAGAAGCTAAACCATATTCTCGTTTTGTTAAACGTCGCTTTTTTAAGAGTTGTTTATTAATAGAATCAATTAAAGTCACTCCTTTTAAAACATCTTTCTCTTTAATATCTTTTAAAACAACGGGAATATGTCTATGAATAAATGACCACGCAATCCCACTCCCCATAAGGCCCGCTCCAATAACCGCAGCCTGTTGAACATCATAGGATTTAACACTAGATGAATGTAGCTTCTTTTGTTCTTCTTGACTAAAAAACAAAGCAGTTAAATATGAAGGGATCTTAGTATTAAAACATTGTGAAAAATAATGTGCCTCTAAATCCAAACCTTTATCTAAAGGACGATAAATTCCTTTCATAACCGCACGTAATGCAAGTAACAACGCAGGATAGTTTCCTTTCGATTTTTCTTGAATAGATCGTTTTGATGATGATGATATTAACGCCCGACCAAATAAATTAGATTGCAAAAGTTTATGAGAAAAAGAAAGTTTTCGTTTTGCTAAAATTGTTTTTTTTCCATTTGTGGATAAAATATCACGAATAAACCCCATAATATAGTCATCTTCAAACCCTTCTGGATAACATCGATCAACCAAACCCATTTTTAATGCTTTTTTAGCGGTTACAGGTTTTCCTGTTAATATCATTGGTAAGCTATTTACAACACCAACAAGCCGAGGCAAGCGTTGCGTTCCACCAAAACCTGGAATAATACCTAAATTAACTTCAGGACATCCCAAAGATGTTTTATCAGATAACAATGCAATACGATAGTTACATGCTAATGCTAACTCTAATCCTCCACCTAAACAAACCCCATTAATTACAGCAATAGTAGGAATAGGAAGATCATCACATTGTTGAATAATAGATTGTCCAGTTTTAACAAGTTGGATTGTTTCGTCTGGTAATGAAAGTTTTTGAATCTCTTTGATATCAGCTCCAGCAATAAACACATTGGGCTTAGCACTTCGTAAAATCAAACATTTTACCGATGAATCATCTTTTACTTTATTAAAATAAGCTGATAATCTTTCCATAACAGCCATTGAAAGTGTATTAACTTTATTATCCAAGTCATTAAAAACAATAGACGCTATTCCTTCCTCATTCACAGAATATGAAATCACTATTCAACCTCCACAATAAAGGCAGCACCCTGCCCCCCACCAACACAAAGCGTTGCTAATCCTCTTTGTTTTTTTAATGTTCTTAAAGCATGTAATAGGGTGATTAACAAACGAGATCCAGATACACCTACTGGATGTCCCAGAGCAATGGCTCCCCCATTAGGATTCAATGTCTCTAAATTAACTTGACCCAAGGCTTTGTCTAAACCTAAAAATGTTTTAGAAAACGAATCAGATTCAAACGCTCTTAAATTTGCTAATATCTGTGCAGCAAACGCTTCATTCATTTCAATTGCATCAATATCGGCTAATGATTCATTACGACGTTTAAATAATTTAGCAGTTGCATAAACAGGACCTAATCCCATTCGACTGGGCTCTAACCCTGCATAATCATAATCCACAATATAGCCTAAAATGGAATCATGATCTCGCTTTGCATCCGCTTCTCTTTTTAAAATCATAGCGGCAGCACCATCCGTTATAGGACACGCATTACCAACAGTAACAGTTCCATAATGACGATCAAAATAGGGTCTTAATTTTTGTAACTTTTTAAGACTCTGATCCTTCATCGGTCCATTATCAGTCGTAATTAACGCTTTATTATCTACTAAAACAGGAATAATTTCCTGTTCAAAAAAGCCATTTTCCTGAGCAGCTAATGCTTTTTTATGACTATTAAATGCATACTCATCTTGCTCTCTACGAGTAATAGAAAATTCCTTTGCTAAATTCTCAGCTGTGATACCCATAATTTGACCACAAATAGGGTCAGTTAAACCATCCATTAAACCAATAACAGGCATTAAATGTTTAAATTTAAATGATGATAACACCGATAGTTTCTTTGGTAGTGTTTTTGCTTTCATTAAATTTTCAAAAAATTGTTTCATTGGTTTTGAAAACAAAAATGGAATATTTGTCATTGATTCCGTGCCACCAGCAACAATAGTATCTGCCTTATGAGCCAAAAGCTTATTAATAGCACTTGAAACACTTTCCATACCTGAAGCACAATTTCGTTGAACCGTGTAAGCCGGTGTTTTCAAATCAAACCCTGCCTTTAATGCAGCAACCCGAGACACATTTGCAGCTTTAGAAGGCTGAGCCACATTACCTAAAACAACCTCATCAACGACGTTATTAGATAAACCACTTTTTAACATAAGATGCTTAAGAACAAAAGCAGCTAAATCATCCGCATCATAGAAAGAAAAATTAGTAGCAGCTTTTAAAAAAGGCGTACGGTAACCCGAAACAATAGCAATTCGCTCCTTCATTGATAGCTCCATTGTAAAAACATTTTGATATTACTTTCCCATTATAACATAAAACTAAACAGAAATAGTTTAACTAATGGGCTTTTATGGGTAACTATTATACATGAAAAGCAAACAAAATGATGATGAATTAAATAAAGACAAGAATCCCAACAAAAAAAAGATGGGGTCTAAAAAGGATCCTAGTGATTTAAGAAAATCACACTTGTTTATGGTCGTTTTAGAGTTTTATGTTAGGCAAATAGAATTATCATTTAGCTTTAACTAAGCCTATTTAAGAACTCTTTTTTGAACTTCCTGATGTTTCCTTATCGTTAATATAAAACCCACTACCCTTAAAAGAAATACCAACATTTCTACTAATCAAGCGCATTACTAAATCAGAGTTACATGAGGGACAATTAAGTTTAGGCTCCTCTTTAATAGAATGAGAAACCTCAAATACATAATTACATGAGTTACACTTATAATCATACAAAGCCATAGCGCAGTAATCTACCAAGTAACCGTCATAAAATCAATATCTTAAGTCTTACTTACTACTTTGAAAGAGATTGAATAACTTGATCTAACTCTGTCATTTTAACACCAAACTCTGACCAATTTGATTCTGATAACGATTGTTTTAAATGCGTAAAAACACGAATAACATCATCAATTGATGAATTAGAATTTAAATCAATAGGATCTAACTCAGAATCAGTAGCAATCACTTTTTCTAAATCATCATAGCGAATATCAAAAATACTAAACATAGCATCCATTAAATTTTTACCCATAACAACTTTGTCATCATATGACACAATAACACGCTTTAATTCAGGTAACTTTGACGTTTCTGCTTGCAAATAAATAGGCTCAACATAAAGCAAGGACCCTTCAATAGGAATGATCATTAAATTTCCTCGAATAACACGAGAACCCATTTGACCCCATAATGTTAAATTTTTGGATATTTCAGTATCCTGATCAATCCGTGATTCAATTTGCATAGGTCCATAAATTGTTTTTTCTTTTGGTAACTTTAAAACAGTAAACTTTCCATAACTATCTAAATCTGATGAAGCCGCTAACCAAGCAATCATATTATTCTTATTAGTTGGCGTAAATGGTAACATCAGCACAAAAGATTCTTTGGTATCTCCAGGTAATTTTGTAACCAAATAATACGGTGACATTGTTTTTTCACTACCCTCATATGTTTCTTGAGGAAATTGCCAAACATCCTCCCTATTATAAAATACTTGGGGATCTTCCATATGATACGTATTTAAAATCAAGGCTTGAACCGTAAATAAATCCTTAGGATATCTAACATGTTTTTGTATCGAAACAGGCATCTCTGATTGCGATTTAAATAACCCCTGATACACACCAGCAAACGCTTTAATAAGGGGGTCATCACCATTCATCATATAAAAATCAATCGAACCATCATAAGCATCAATAACCACTTTAACTGAGTTTCGAATATAGTTAATTCGAGCATTAAATGGCTCAGAATAAGGAAATTTATTAGAAATTGTATAGGCATCATAAACCCATTTCATGCGACCATCATCAGTCAAAACTAAATAAGGATCTTGATCATAAACTAAAAAAGGTGCTATTTTTTTAGCAATAGTTGTAATTGCTCTATCATACATTAAACGAGAATCTGTTTTAATTAACGAAGAAAAAATTAATTTAAAATCTGAAAATTTAATAGAATAAACTAACTGTTTCATAAAACTATCAAGTAATATTCCACCCTTACCTTCGTAGTTAGTATACACATTTAAATCACCTTTAGGAAAATCAAACTCTTGTTGTTTGGTATTCACAACAACATAATCAAAGGTTTTTTCTCCAAAATATATTTCTGGTCGGGAAATCATTAAGCCATGCTTAGCTACTGGAGGAAGATCTTTAACAAAGAATTCAGGCAACCCATCCACCGTAACCTCATTAACCGGTGTCATACAAAAACCATATCCATGAGTATATACCAAATGACGATTGGTCCATGTTTGTGCTTGTGAAGATAATTGAGAGCTATCTAACTCCCGAGCCGATAACATAACTTGTTGAGGTTTACCATTAATCATATAACGATCTACATCCACATTCATAAATTCATAATACAAACGTATTTCTTGTAATTGACTAAACGTCTGCTTTAGTGGCTCTTGATTCCACAAACGGATATTTTCAATAATAGTGGTATTAGCTTTAATGTCATCAGATTTCAAATTATAATCGACTGGAAAATCTTGTTCTGTAACATGATTGAGGTTATATGCCTCTCGTGTAAATTTTATATTTGCTTCAATAAACTCCTTTTCCTTAACGAGTTCATTAGGAGATACAATAACGTTTTGAACAATATTAGGAACAAATCTTAAACCAAAAAAATGAAGTGCTATTATAAGAATAAGACCTATATAAGGTAACTTAAACGTTGGCTTTGCAATTAAAAACAAAATCAAAAATGCTTCAATCGCAAATAATCCAACTAAAAACTGTTTAATTGGATAAATGATATTAACATCTGTAAATGCGGCACCAAAAACAACCCCATTTTCAGATAAGACAAGATCAAACATGCCTAACCAGGTGCCAATAGCAAATAATAAAAAAGTAACAGACAATAAACTAATTAAATGCTTTTTAATGGCAGAAAATGTTTTTTCTTTAGAAAAAATAACCAATAAAATATTTTTTGAAAAATAAATCCATCCAACAAAAAATAATGAAATAATAAATAAACCAATAAACCACCCTTGAATATGGTTCAATAATGGTAAGCTAAACAAATAAAACGAAATATCATTATTAAAAAGAGGATCTTTTAAACCATAGGGCATTTGATTTAAATATAAATACAAATCTTCCCACCATGATTTTGCAGATAACCCAAAAATAAAAGAAATTGCTATTATAGCAATATAAACAACGTTTGAAAGCGCTTTTAATCCTATTGTTTGATCTGCCTTTTGTTGCTCCATATAGTTACGAAACTGATTAATTAATTGATTCAAAAAAGCAAATGGAGTCTGAATATCATAAGAAGCATTTTGATTAGCAATCTTACTATTTTTATTGGCAACATAAGCGTTAAAACTTAACCAACCTAATGCTATTAACGTAAATATAATCCAGGTAATCCATTCTGATTTTACTCGAAACCACCAAATCTCATCATATCCAAATGATTGAAACCATAAAAAGTCTGGATATAAATTCATAAAAATGAAAAAGCTAATGATTAACGTTACAATCATTGCAATAAAAAATTTAATTCGTATCATAAAAATTCCTTTACCTTTAGTTTTAAATTGATAATCAAGCTAAAGTGTAACAAATTTTGAAAATGATTTATAGCAAAAAATAAAAGTGGTAGCGGAGACTGGGATCGAACCAGTGACGCCACGGGTATGAGCCGTGTGCTCTAACCAACTGAGCTACTCCGCCAGAACGTAAACGTGGCGTAACTTTACTAAAAAAAGTCATCATATGTCAACGAATGATATTCAAAGATGATAATAACAATCTTATTTCTTGTTTAGTTAATGGAGAAAAATCACCTACATCCATTCCTTTTAAATCAAGATTTCCAATTTGCAATCGTTTTAACTGATCAACAAAATAACCAAAATGTTCAAATGTTCGTCGAATTAATCGATTCCGACCTTCACTAATACTAAGCATAAATTCTCGTTCTGACAAAACACTTAATCGTGTAAACTTCACAGGCCCATCCTCAAGAAAAAAACCACGATTTAGGCGCTCAATAGTTGATTTTGAAACTCGTTTATTTAACGTTACATGATACACTTTATTACACTTAAAAGATGGGTGCATTAACTTATGAGAAAAATCCCCATCATTAGTAAGTATCATTAAACCAGTTGTATCTTTATCCAATCGACCAACCGGAAATATCGGCATACCCAATTGACGAATAAAATCGCCAATACAACGTCGTCCTTTAGGGTCTTCCATAGTTGACAAAACGCCCTTAGGTTTAAAAAACTTATAATATACATAAGAAAATTGATATTGAACTAAATCTCCATTAACAACGATTGTATCATTTTTTGCATTAACCTTAATTTTTAGATTAGAAACACACTGACCATTAACAGATACTAAACCCGATTTAAGATAAGCAAGCAAATCTCTTCGAGATATATAAGACTGACTTGTTACAAATTCTTCTAAAGTATAATCATTGTTCATAATATGCGTTTAAATAAATCCTTGGATAGTTTGAAAAGTGAATCGTTTGTTCATCAAAATCCCATTTCATGGTATCAGATTCTATTCGAAATTTATCATTAATTATCTTAACGGGTGCTTCTGAAATAATTTGATTTTCATCTGCAATCCAAGATACTAAATCTGAGTTTAACCAATATACCTGATCATTATCATAGTATGCAAGATACGTATTATTTAATTCCATATGCCCTGAATCTAAGTTTAAAGAACCAAGAACAGCATTAAATCTTAAAAAAGAATCATTAAAAAAAGATACTCCCAAAGACTTCTCAAATACAATATCAGCGCTATCTTTATCTATTGTAGCTCGATTCGCAGAAACAGTTAAATCTAAATTACCTTTCGTATAATGAAAAATAGAAATATCATGAAAAACAAAATCAGGTATCTTATCACTATTTATTTTTTGCTTAACAAAAATAAAATTGTTAAAAAGTAACGTATATAAAATTAAGAAAAATAATATCATAAAAATATAGCTACTCACCTTTCCCATAACCTAATTTTTTCCTTGCAAACGCCCTACTTTCAGTAGTTGCTTTAATGCTAATAAATATTTTTTTTGCTTTCGATACCCTTCCCCTAACAAAAAATGAATAGCAGTTGCATTTGGTTCAATGGCAAGCCCCTTATGACACCATTCAATAGCCTTTTCAACGTCGCCCATTTCTCCGTAAATTAAGGCTATAAAACCATAGGCCCATACTTGTTTTGGATTAATAGAAATAACCGTTTCAAATAACGAAATAGCATGATGTTTTTTATCAATAAAGAAATATCCAAATGCACATTTAAATGGATAGCGCCACTCTGTTTGATCTTCTGTCATTAAGCGCTCATAAGTTGCAATTACAGTAGGTGCATACGATTTAGGAATTTTTTTTAATAAATTCCAACCTTTTAAAATTTGTCCTGAATAGGCATAACTCATTGCTAAATCAAAAACCACTTCATTTGATGAGGGATTAACTTCGTATCGTTGTTTATTAAGCGTAACTTCTTCTAAAATATCAACATCTACATGATAAGGAAGCGCACTCAAAGAAATAGACACCATAAACATCCATAACAGAACCCAAAATAGCCTCATAATACAGTTACGTTAACAGGAGGATGATCAACAAAGATATCATTGTTTAAATTAATCTTTAACACAGCTATATATAAAAACAAATAAGAACGATTAATAGGACGAAAAACTGCCAACAGTGAATGAATCAAAAAGCGAGGAACAATATCAAATAAAACAAAAAATCGATATAATCTATAAATAAATCGTGGATAATGTTTGTAGCACACATAAAAGCCCCCACGATACCCTTCAATTAATGATTTAATCTTTCTAAACGAAGTCGATATACCACCATAATGAATTAAAGACGCATAAGGATAATACACAATACGAAAATTCTTTTTACGTAAAACAGCACATAAATCAACATCATCATTATAAAAAAACAAATTTTCATCCAAGCCATTAATTGTTTCATAAACGGATTTTTTAACTAATAGTGCAGCACCTGCTACAAAAGAAACATCAATAGGTTTCTTAGATTTAAATTTCCATTGTCCAAAAACACTTCCGGGACATTGAATACTACCATCTTTATTTAACAGCTTAGGAACAAGTGCTCCAATATCTGAAAATTGAATCATATAATCATATAATAGCTGAATGGTATCAGGTTGAAGTACCGTATCATTATTTAATAAAAAATAGTAATCTCCTTTTGCATAATTAGCACAAATATTATTTGCTTTTGAAAACCCACTATTATGATAATTTTTTAACAACGTAATACGATCTTTATAAGGAAGTAATCGTTGAATAGACTCATCAGTCGAGCAATTATCAATAATAATAATATCTAAATCAAACGTTGTCTTACTAGCTAAAAGAGAATCTAGACAATCAAGGATAAAGTCTGCCCCATTGTAATTAACGATAAAAACACTCACGCAAGGCATAAGGATAGAATAACTTAATTATTTAAGAAACAAAACGATTCATAAATTGGATTCGCTAAAATACCGCTACTCGTTTCTGATGGAAGTAAATGAGTCTTCACATAAGCCTTTGAATCCTGCTGGCAATCAATCTCACATTGCCATGTAACTGCTTTTTGAATGCGTTTAATATGTGTTCCACATTGCAGATTAAGCTTGTCAACTAAAACCGTATTATCAAGTTCTACTTTTGGAAAAACATCAACAAAGATAGTACTAACATCATTACCTTTGCTTGGTTGTAGTGCTGTATAGAATCCCTCTTTATTTGGATTTAATAAATAATAACTTTTTTCAGTAATTTTAGTAAAAAACTCTGAAGGAGTTTCAGTCGTATCAACATCAATTGTCCAATGAACATACCGTGATAACCTCTTACAATCCGTTAGATTCATAAATGTATTAATAGCTTCTAATGCTGAAACAGCATGTAAATCAATATGCTTTTGATATACAAAACACTCCATATTTAGCTTATTTCCTTTATATAATCTCTTAATGACTCAAACATTTTTCTCCATGGCCCCTCTTCCAGACAACCATCTCGTCTTTGATTTGCCATATCATGATTTAAATATCGTGGCACATGGTACCAAAACATACCTCGTTCTGGATGAGGCATCATTGCAAACACATTACCCTGCTTATTGCTTAACCCCGCAATATTATAATCTGAACCATTAGGATTTATAGGATAATTATTTATCACGTCACCATTCTCATTTGTATAAATTAACTGCGTGGATGATATAGAATTAGCAATATCTTGATTTAAAAATTTAAAATTACCTTCACCATGATTAATTTGAATAGGAATAACATCGGTATCATTAAAATAACGTGTAAATAAACTATCTTGAGGATTTGTAATTTTCACATACACCCAGTCACATACAAAACCATGATAGGTTGATTCTTTCATATTTGGAGACAAGGCAACATCAACATTTGACTGAGCCGTATCAACTGATAAAATCCCAGACTCAGCTAATATTTGGCATCCATTACAAATTCCTAAAATTGGAAATCCATCCCGTGCTTTTTCTTTAATAAAATCTAAAATTGGTAATTTAGAAGAAACAACACCCGCTCGCACACGATCTTGAAATGAAAAACCACCCGGTAATACAAAGCCCTTAAATGAAGCTACATACGATAAATTTGAGTTCCAAGGAACAATAGCCGCTTCTATACCAACTTCTTTTAAACTAGCAACCGTTTCATACTCACAATTACTTCCTGGAAATTGAATAACAGCTACATTCATTACATACTCTACTGAAACAAATCTTTATCTAAATTAATAGCCGCTATCATACCATCTGAGACAGCCGTTGCTATTTGACGAATTTGTTTTGATCGAATATCTCCAGCCGCATATATACCCGGAATATTGGTCCTCATAAATTCATCTGTAATAATATGGCCTTTTTCATCTAAATTTAAATTTAAATTTAAAATTTCATTAGGAGGAATTCGGCCAACATAAATAAAAACACCATTAACATCTAGCCATGTTTCTTGCTGAGTAACAACATTTGATAACTTAATTTTTTCTAATTTTTCAATACCAAAAGCATCAACCGGAACAGTATTCCAAATAACATTAATATTGTCATTAGTCATTACCTTTTGTTTTAAATTACGAACAGCTTTTAAATAATCTGATCGATGAATAAGAAACAACTTATTAACATACTGCGATAAATAATCAGCTGCATAACAAGCACAATTACCGCCCCCAATGACAGCAACATCTTTATCACGATAATATTCTATATCAGATTGTGCATAATAAGATATACCTCGACCTAAAAATTGCCTTTCAAAATTTGTTTCTAATGGTTTTGGCTCAAGCCCTAATGCTAAAATTACACCCTTTGTTTTATATTGGTTTGCTAAATCCGTTTTAACTACTTTTAAACCCTCTTCAAACTCACTGACATCCTCAACCGTTTCACATCGATAAGCAACACCATAACTATTTAAATGGTCCTCCATTTTAACAGATAAATCCGCACCTAAAATTCCTGCAGGAAAACCAAGATAATTTGAAATTTTATAGGCAGTTGCTGTTTGCCCACCTGGTAAATTACGATCAATAATTAAAACTGATAGTTTAGCTCTAGCAGCGCATAATGCGGCAGACATCCCACCTGGACCAGATCCCACAATAATAACATCAAAATAATCTTGATTTTGATCCATTTCAAGCTTTTGAACAACATTCATTTCTTCAGGGTGTAAGGTCATTCTGCTAGCTGTTTAGTTGATACATTAATTTTAGATCGACCTGATGTTTTAACTGATTCATTTTTTAAATCAAAATCAATTTTATGCGCTTTCACATAATCAAAACTATCATACAAAACAGCATCTCCTTGTAATGAAATTTGGTTTCTTTCTATATCATAACGAGCTGTATTAGCTTCGGCAATATACTCCTCATATAATACCCTAACATCACCACTAACATGAACTGTTTTTGGAAATGAAATACGAGCATTATCGCATATTAATGATAAGTCATCACGTTTTACTAAAACATCATTATCAAAAGAAAGTGTGTTATCAGCTAAATTGTAACGTAAATTCCTAGCATTAACGACTATATTTTTATACGTTACATTAGTATCATTTTTACCTATTAAAGACATCTCTTGCAAATGAAAAATTAGTGCCTTAGAGGATACAACTACATCAAAACTATCCACTTTAGGAAAATACGCTTTAATTCCATGATAGCGTTCTAAATCAGTACTTAAATCACTAAAAGACGCATAAAGATTGAAAGATCCATAGAAAAGAAAAAAAACAAAAAAAAGGAACTTAAGAAACATTATAATAAATATAGCACTTTAAACAATGACTGCATAGTTATTGACATAAAAAATTAATGAAATTAAATAGAAATATCTTCTTAATACCTAGACGTTTTCTTTGATTTCAATTAACTGATTAATAGTAAAGGGCCCTTTGATAATTTGTTCTTTTTTTCCAGGCCAGATTACACGTATTTTTGTTACAGTTGCATTCAACCCTAGCCCAAACGTTAACGTTGTATCATCTTGAGTTAAATACTGACTTCCAATACTAACATATTGTGAAAACTGTTTCTTATTAGCTGTAAAAACAGTTACCTTAGCACCAACACCAAAACGATTTGATTTAATGCCTCGCAATTTTACTTTTATCCAAGAATTATTTTGAGACGCGTTATTCTTAAGAATTGTTAAAGAAGAGAACAAATTAGTTATCAATAAATCTTTGATACCCGTATTAGTTAAATCAAGTGCTACAACACCTCTACTATTTTGCTTAAATGTAGCAGGAGAATCACTATCATATCGATACAAATAGCGCCCATCCGATAATAAAAAGTTATTTGCTTGATTACCCGCTATAGAATATTCAGCATATCCATTTGTAATGTATAAATCCTGATCGCCATCATTTTCATAATCAAAAAACTGTGCCCCCCAACACCAACCATAAACAGCGGGCTCAATATAATCATGCTCTGCTGCAAGAGAGGGAAACTTACCAGAATTTAAAAACAATTTATTACCCGAAAGATAAGTTGAAGACTTTAAAATATTATCATCAAACACAAACTTCTCAGATGATTGAGGAAACCGAAACGTTAGATTTTTAGTATACATATCAATGACGGTAACAAAAGATTCCCAAAAGCCATCTTCATTAACATCTATAAAACTAATATTCATCCCATTACCTCTATCATTTACTTGATACATAGAAGCCATATCTTTAAACGTACCATCTCCTTGATTAATAAAAAGCTCATCAGCACCAAAATCATTTGCTAAATAAATATCATCATACCCATCATTATTATAATCAATTGCAGCAGCTGCCAGTGTAAAACTTGTCGATAAAAGCTGACTTTTAGCTGTAACATTCTCAAACCGGCCTCCCCCAAAGTTTTTATATAACTGACTTTTTTGACCATTTTTGCCATCAAGTGCTACAAAAAAGTTATTACTATCATAAAACATATCGTTATTATTATTTAATGTTTGAGTTTTTAAAAAACGTTCCACAACGCTATCATCAAGACCCTCTTCTCCAAGAATTTTCTTGATATGACTAACACGGTAATTACCATGTTCAGAAGGACCAAAATGGCCAACAAATAAATCTAATAAACCATCATTATCCATATCAAAAAAGACAGCGGTTTGAGCGCCATAAAGAGTACGAATTCCTGAAACATTAGTTATATTTTTAAATTTACCATCTTTCATTTGTAAAAATAACTGAGAGTTAGAATAAGCATGAACCGTAAATAAATCCAAGCGACCATCATTATTAATATCAACAAATAAAGCTTGTGATGTATCCTTAATATTAGGATCGTTAAGCTGATAAAAAGCTGTTTTATCAGAAAATGTTCTATCTCCATTATTAATATAAAGCTTATTACCGCCTTCACGAACTAAAAAAACATCTATAAAACCATCATTATTAACATCTCCAACACCTAAACCTGAACCAAGGTATTGCAAAATATCTTTACTATAATCTTGTTGAAAATAAGATTCTTGATTAATTCCTACATCTTGAGATATATCCTCAAAAAAAGGTAATTTCTGCTCTGAAAAAAACTGATCTTTCACCCCCTTATTAAACCAAGATGACGCATGCTTTTGCATATAAAAGGGCATCCAAAAATCATCATCTTTAAAGATACTTTTTACATCAGAAATATCAATAGTGGATTTATTTAAAGTAAGCGCATATTTCTCTGATTCGCGTAATAAATATGTAAGAAAAATAGACACTCTTTCAGCAAGCAACTCTAGTCCAAAAGCATCAACTGGAAGCTTCTTGTCATCTTGCCATAGAGAATAAAGAAATTTCCAATGAATACCAGAATCTCGAACAGCATCTGACTCATAACTCAATAATTTATATGTTTGAACATCTTTAGATAATTGATCAGAAAACTCATAATAAGCACCTTTTTTTAGCAAAACATCCCCATTAGAGTGCAAAAAAACAGGAAAAAACTTACTCAAATGTTCATAAATAACATTTAAGCTTAAGTACATATAATCACTCTTAAAATCTTTTAAATCATAGGGGAATTGTCCAGAAAAAATAGCATTTGGAGAGTTTGTATAGTTAACCAACCCAAACATAGGATTAGTGCCCATTCCAATATAATTAATAAAATTATTTAAATACGAAACAATTAATTCGCTTGCTTCAGACGTTATTGGAATTTTTACCAGCTTTGTTAATAAATCATGATATGTAATTTTATCTTCATTTACTAAGTTATAGCGATGCAAAGCAACCATCTTCTCTTTCATCATAACTCTATTTTTTTGTACCAAAAATTGCGAAACAGCCTCTTTTGATTCGAAGTAATACGTATGTTGATCACGTAAAATAGTTGGAATAGCATCTTTAAAATCTCTAATAATATCTTGATAAACCGTTTTTAAGACATCCTCAGATATAGATCCTTGCTGAACACGTTTACCAGATTCTCTTAAAACAATGGCCGTAATATCTATTGTAATCGTTGCAACATAATTCATAGCTTCCTCAGACAAGGGTTTTAAGGAAGGATATGACGTTATAGAATCATCCCATTTTGATACTAGATAACTATCTAGAACACTATATAAAACACGCCAATTCTCACTCAGTTTTTTGTATTGATTATAAAAGTTTTTTGACTCTAAATCTTCAACAACAAATAACTGATTAAACTGTGAGGATAAAGACTCCGGAATTGCCTTATAAATATCTTGCTTTGTGAGCATCGGCAAAAATTTAGAATTAGTAGAAGCCTGAAATAAAATTCGCTTTATCACGTCTTTAATAATTTCAATATTTAATTGAACTAATACTTCGTCTAATGCTGTATCCGCATAATAAGCCTCAATCTGTCTTACTGTAGTCCAACAAGTAGCATCTCTCTTAGAATCAATACGAGCAATTTGATTTTGAATATAGTCAAATTGATTAAAAAAAAGACGTTTAGCAATGAGTGGATAAACAGCAAAATAACCAAGTGTAATTAATATAATTCCAGCAACAAAACCAATAACTTTGTTTTTCATAAATGTTTATCCCGATAATTTTAACAATGATACAATATTTTTTTTAAAATCATAAATAATAAAATTACTCACCATGTTCTATCACTGCTATCAACTGTATAATATATAACCATGGCATGGAATGAACCGACAAATGAACATCCTAGATTATACTTACCTCTTACAAATGCGAACCCTAACAAGCCTCTATCTGAATGTTTAATAAATGATACGTTTTCAGTAAATGTATCTAAAACATGGCTAGAATCCTGGCATACACCTAACAATTCGTCTCCTGAGCGTTTATGTCAAAACCTAATAATATTACTTGAATCATTGGCGGAGCTAACTATTCTGTGCCAAGAAAACATTACTATCTTTTCTAAAAATGAACCTCATGATTTGGTAACCGATACTGATATTGGAATCGAATTACTCTTAAAGTTTTGGTTTAAAACCCATCTTCCAAACCATAAACTAATTGGAGAAGAATCCCAAAAACCTATTCTAAAAACAAACGATATCTGTTGGTACTTAGATCCCATTGATGGAACAGCAAACTATGCTGCAAAAAAAGATAATTACTGTATTAATTTAGGATCCACATTTAATGGAAAACCGTATATTAATATTGTCTACCATCCAAAAACAAAATCATATCATTACCAAACACCCAAAACAGTTTCTAAGATAATCCCCCCATCCGAAAAAAAACGTCTTTGCAGTGAATTTTATCCTCATAAGCTAAAAGAAAAAGAAATCTACGAAACGATGTTAAAAAAATCACAATGGCAGGCTTATCAAACTCAAGCATTAGGTGTTAGCTTATTTGAGATGATGAATGGTAATTGCACAGCTTTTTACAAAGCAAATGCAAAGCCATGGGACATTTTACCAGGAGCCGCTATCTTAGCAACCTCCCCTTTTTGGGAAATCATCTTTTTTACAAAAGACTATCAAAACATATCTCTTTTTTCGAATCACATTGATTTTATTGCCTACCTAAATAACTGTTTTAAAACAGATTGTAGAATTGGCACTCTTATTATCACCCCCAAAAACACCCCTAAAATCAAAGACATCATTATTGAAACATTGGCTAAACCATGACAGATACGATTCATATCCCCGTGATGTTAAATGAGGTTATTAATTACCTAGATATTAAAGAAAATGATTGCCTTATAGAAGGAACCGCAGGATTTGGAGGCCATACCTATCACATTTTAAACCAATTAGGACGTAACGGTCTTTATATTGGCCTTGATCAAGATCAAACAGCTATTAATCATTGTAAAAATAAATTTAAATCATCAGCCATTTCACATCATTATCATGATAATTTTAGTAACTTTGACAGATATCTATCGCAACATAATAAAACCACATTTTCTAAGTTCTTTCTTGATTTAGGGGTTTCTTCATACCAACTCGATCAGGAATACAGAGGGTTTTCTCATCGCTTTGAAGGCCCCTTAGACATGAGAATGAACACTAAAAACGATTTAACCGCTCAAGATGTTTTAAACACCTATTCGAAGGAATCTCTTTCAAATATATTCTTTCATTTTGGTCAATTAAAACATAATAAAAAATTAGTTGAAACGATTATTCATTTAAGAAAACACTCCCCTCTAAAAACGACAACGGATCTTAGAAATTGCATAAAAAAAAGTTACTTTTTTAATAACAAACGATCCCTATTTATGAAAACATGTTCTCAAGTATTTCAAGCCATTCGAATTGAAGTAAACCAAGAGTTTAATCACATTCAAACCATTTTACCAAAGTTAGAACATTATGCTGAGAATAACGCAATTATAATTATACTAACATTTCACTCTAGCGAAGATCGCCTTGTAAAAGAGTATGTTAAACAATCTAAAACACTGATCTTTGAACCAAAATCAGTAATTAAACCAAGCAAGGAAGAACGAACTAAAAATTCTAGAAGCCGATCTGTTAAATGTCGCGTAATAAAAAAAATCACCTCTTAAGATAAGCCTCATTATAAGCCCTTGTTTGTTATTGTTATCAACCTATTTTCATTTTCTCTAGTAATTGAAATTGCAAGATGGGGAAAATCAATATGAGATAATCTTTCTGACCATTCTACAAAAAAAATATAACGAGTTTGAGAAAAATAATAATCTAAATCAAAAGAATCAACCGCATGATCACTCTCTAAACGATATAAATCAATATGATAAACAGGAGGGCTAGAATGATATTCATTAACCAACGTATAGGTTGGAGAGGACACAGTATCAACCCCTAAGTGAGTCATAAATGAGTTTACAAACGTTGTTTTTCCAGCACCCATTTCTGCATAAAGCAAACAAATGGTTCCCGGTTTTAAAGTAGGCACTAATGATTTAGTAAAATCATTTAATTCAGTTAAAGATGAAACTGTTACCTTATTTAATTTTGTCATAAAGCGCTTGCATAGATTCATTTAAAATAGGATGAATACCAGCTGGAATTAACTCACATAAAGGCTTTAATACAAAAACACGGTCTTGCATTAAAGGATGAGGAACAACTAAGTCATCATCCGACAAAATTAAATCATTAAATAATAAAATATCCAGATCTATCGTTCTAGGATCTGAAGTCCCCTTAGATTGCCGGCCCAATTGCCGTTCAATATCCAATGTTATAGCAAAAAGCTCTCTTAATGACAGTAAGGTTCTTACTTCAATAGCGGCATTAAGGTAATCTGGTTGATACGTATCAGCAACAGCTGGATTATTTAAGTAACTTGAAACAGCAACAATCTCTGTATCCTCATAAGAACCTAAAAGTCGAATAGCCTGATCAAGATTAGATTGTCTATCTCCAATATTAGATCCTAGTGCAATGTAAACCGTATTTAACATGACATATCCTCTAACCTTAATAAAACATCAAAAGCTTGCTTTATGTCAAACACATCATGAACTCGAAAAACCTGAGCACCTAATTGCCAGGCTCTTAAGTTTGAAGCGATACTCCCACCCAAACGATTATCCACGTCAGACGGACTAATCTGATTAATAAATGATTTACGAGATGTTCCAATCAAAAGGGGGTATCCTAATGACTTAAATGTTGCAAGGTTTTTAAGTAAACTAAGATTATGATCTAGCGTTTTTCCAAATCCAATCCCCGGGTCAATCATAATCTGCTGAATACCAACATCCGTACATCGCTGAATCTGTTGGTTTAAAAATGAATATACCGTTTCCATAACATCCTCATAATGTGGATTATCTTGCATGGTTTTAGGAGCCCCATTCATATGCATAATCACAACAGCTGCTTGATAATGAGCACATGTCTCTATCATAGCGGAATCATATGTTAAACCAGACACATCATTAATAATATCAACCCCATTTTCAAGCCCAAACTTAGCCACATCTGCATAAAATGTATCCAAAGATAAAAGACAATCAAAACGTTGCTTAAAAAGCGGAATAATCGTAGCTAAACGTTCTATTCCTTCTTGCACAGAAATTAAAGCAGCTCCTGGACGTGTAGATTGTGCACCAATATCAATGATATCAGCACCATGACTAATTAATTGCTCAATATGAGAAACAATATCATCGTTAGTGCTAAAGCACCCTCCATCCGAAAATGAATCTGGCGTAACATTAACAATTCCCATAATAATAGGCCTATTAAAACTAAGTCCAAGCATCCATTAAATTTAACACAGGTAAGATAGTTAAAAAATAGGAATAACGAAACCAACTAGATCGATACGATGTTATTATCGCTTTGTAATTAGCTATATAACCCAAATCATAAGGGTTTTAAATTCTGAAACACCCTGTAGTAAGTATCCTAAAAAAGCATTTATTAAAAAATTAAAAATCTAGCGAATATGATTATTATAATTTACCATGATGACTAGTTGTCCAGTGCTTCATTGATTCAGAAAGACTAGAGTTAGATTTATTTAATTTAACTAGTTGTGTAAACAAGCTACTAGATACCTGGTTTAAATAAGGGTCATTAGTTTTAAATAAACGCAAACACTCTAATACTCTTGAAATTCTTAATTGATTATGACCCTTCGTAATAACATATGATTTTGTATGTTGTGTTTTAGTTTTATCTAAAGTGACATTCCCGTGATTATCTATCTTAAATCCCCAATGGGATAACATGTCCGGAAGTGCCTGTTTAAGGTTTTGTGAAAAACCAAGTTTAATTAAATCATTAATAACACTTTGATCCTCACCCAAGTAAAAACTTTTATGATGTACTCCACATTTACGGTTTGGAAACAAAATCTGAACAAAATCATGTCGTTCAGGTTCATTACGTAATTTCAAAAATGCATTATCCCAGTTTTCCATAATACCCGTGGTAATGTCAGATGAAGGTTTGTCCTGGAGTGTCAAATCTGAGAAACGAATTAAAGAATTTTGGTTTAATGCATCTAAAAAATACTTATTAGCTTGTTGATAATCATTATCATTAGCTTGTTGATAATCATCATCATTAGCTGTCGTGATAGCTAACATCTTGTCAAAAGCATCAATTGTAGATTCAAAGCCTGTACTCATTAATTTTGGGTCAGTTTTGAAGTGGTCAATAATAGCTTTAAAGCCTTCCCTTGTAATCTGTAAGTCTATAGCCTTATCCTGAATAGCCTTTAATCTTCCTGTTGTTGAGCCATCAACTATCTTTTTAAACTGAGAAAAATACTGCGGACTAGAACTACTAGCTTGAAATCGAGAAACTGGCTGTTCAGATGCTTGACCTGACAATCCTGATGGAGATGAAGAGCTCCACCTCATTGTGTTAATAGGTATCAAAGTATTTCCAAGTCCATCTTTGTTAATTTCTACAGCGACAGCAGCTTGCCCTGATCCAGCTGTAGGATCATGCCTGTTACGCTCATTGGCACCCCATACTTGATATATACCTTTTTTGGCATTATCTACAGTTAATCTTCCAAAAGATAACCCAGAAAATTTTTGGGATTTCAAAGCGCCAATACAGGCTTGAATACTAAGAATTAAAGGATCATCTAAAGATCTGTTCGCAATTCCCAATCCTAAATTAGTATATAAAACCTTCCTCTCATTACTCTTGTCTGAAGGAAAGTGTACTTTTTCACCTGCTTGTAAAAGGTTTAAGATTGCCCCAAATTGCTCTTTAAGATGTCGTTCATCGTTTGGATCTAAATTCTGAGCCATAAAATTTGAAAAATCTAGAGATGCTTGAGCTGAACCTCCTTGTCTTGCTGGTCCTGGTGACGCAAAAGCTCTTGAATTTCGATCTAATGCATCTAAAAATTCCTTGTTAGCTTGTTGATGATCATCATCATTAGCTGTCATGCCAGCTAACATAGTTTCAAAAATCTGAATTGTTCTAATAATCATAAAAGATTGTAAGCTTTGATCGGCTTTCAAATTTTGATCGGCTTTCAAATCTTGAATAACTTTACTAAACTCTGCTTTTGTAAGCTCACAGCGTATAGCCGTTACCTTAAAACAGTCTATAATATCGGCTACCTTTGTGTTATTTTCAACTATCTCTTGAAATTCAAAGTAATATGGCATTGGCTGCTCGCTAGCTTGAGATCGAGAAACTTGCTGCGAAGGTACTTGTTCTGCTGCTGGTCGTGCTGGTACTGGTGATGCTGTTAAACTTTGTCCTTCTCCTCCTGATGATCTTGGCATGTTTGATTGTAGACCTACTCCCATTAATGTTGTTAATCCTGGCATTTTAATTTCTCCTTTCATCTTCTTAGTTAAAAAGATGA